>JAHFCG010000111.1:1156-9211 GCA_023249615.1 candidate division FCPU426 bacterium
AACCGAAAGACGGGAGGCCGCGTCTGCCCAAAGGGAATGGGGAGGGAATAAAACGGCGAAAATTCCGACTAAGAAAAAAAGTAAACGAATCATCAAATGTCCTTGTTTTGTTATTTGAAACCGGAATAGGGCATTCTAAACCCAATGAACCCGCCGGGTTCCTTGTTTTGGGATTTTCCATACCCAGGGGGTTGTTTTTGTTTTTTCTTGGTGCCTGATTCACTTTGGGCCATAATTGGTTCATTCTCATAAGTTTTATGGTTTTGACGGAATTTTTTTATATTTTGATTTTAAGGATTTTATATGACTTTGTTTCGCTCGGTCTTTATTTGCGCTCTTATTTTAATTTTCCAGGTAAAATTTTCGCAGGCTCAAACTCCTCCCGCGGCTGATTCCTATACCCAAGGGTTGGCGCTGTTTCAACAAAAACAATACGCGGCGGCCCTTCCGCTTTTTGAACAGGCGGAAAAAGAAAAACCCAATGACGCCCAGGTCAATTATCACCTGGCTTATTGTCAATATCTCACGGGTGATTTGAAGGACGCGGCCCTTCATTTTTATATTGTGGACCGGATCAAGGCCAACCCGGCCATGAAGGCCTACGCGGACAAGATAAAATTCAACCTGCCTTTCGTGGATCAGCAATGGGTGGAAAACCAACTGCAACCCAAGACTGTTCCGGTGCCCGAAAATACCATCACCAGCGTTCCCTCATCTGAAACCAGAAATTCATTGGTTTTGCCGGCGGTTGAATACAACTTTAAACCATTTGGTTTTCGTCTTGGAACAGGGTTGGTTTTGGCAAATATGGATGATTTCAACACCGAGAAGGATGCGCTCGCTACAATCGCGCAAAATTATCAAACGACGGACTCCACGCTTACCTATGACCAGTCAATTCCCTTTGTCCTGGGTTATTTTGAAATTAACCCTTTTTGTGGTTTAGGGGATTTTGAAATTGGAGGAAGATTTTCTTATTTTTTTCCGACGAGCGCGACCTATTACCGGGCCAACACTTACGGCTACTCGGTTAATTTTTCAGATGATTTTGATACCTTTTCATTGGCTTTAACCAGCCGGTTCTATTTAAAGGTTGATGAAAAATCCCGGTTTTTTATTGAGCCCATTTTGGGGTTTCAACCCCTCCATATGACCACCAATTTTAACTATAAGGGGACCTCCTCCACTCCGCCTAACGGGGTTTATGGTTTTAATATGGATGGTTCGACCCTGAATACTGGTTTAAATATTGGTTTTAAGTTTAAAACCAGCGAACACTTCAATATTTCCGTCGGGGCGGGGTATGAATATGCGCGTTTTGAAAATCTACACGGGACCTATTTTGATTCCAAATTCACCAATTTGAACAACATTCCGGGGAAAGCCGTAATGGCTTACAGCGCTTATTGGGGAAAATATTTGATTTGGTTTTTGCCCGATGATCCCGCGAAAAACCTCTCGTTTTACAATAGTAACGCTGACGCTCAAAACACGAGGCCTCTAGTGGTTGATTTCGGCGGGGTGCGTCTTTCCCTGGACTGCGCTTTCGTTTTTTAAATCTTACGGGAATTTCTATTCGGCGTTTCCTCTTTTAACCGGCTCTCACCGTCAGCAATTCATCCCACCGGGTCGTGTAGCGGGGGGAGCGGTGCTCAAAGCGGGTATTCCAGTTTTTCATTAATCCCTCCGCCAAGAATCGTAGTCTCCCCGCGCCAAAAACCTGGTTCACCTTGTCCAGCGCCCCCATCAGCTTTACCTCTCTTGGTCGGTCGCGGGAAATAAACAGGTTTTCCTGAATTTCGCTGTTGGGGGTCAGTTCGTCCAGATCCACATGAACGGCTTTATAGTCGTAACCGGGTTTGTAAATACGCTCAATGGCCTGGTTGGCCCAGCGGATCAATTCGCCCGTCTCATCCGTGGGGAGGGGAAGACGCACCTCGATGCCGTTGCCGTACTGTGGTCCGTTGCTGAAGGGGTTGGTGTTGAGATAAAGCCTCATGACGTTTGCCACCTGGCGTTCCTTGCGAAGACGCAGGGTGCATTCGGCGATGTGGGAGGCTAAGCCTTCTTTGATTACGTCGAGTGATTCGACCTTGGTTCCAAATGATTTGGCGCAACCGACTCTTTTCTTGGCGGGCTTCTTCGGCTCCAACGGGATGCAGGGTTCACCCCTGAGTTCCCGCACCATGCGGGTGCCTTCCACGCCCACTTTTTTATCCACCCATTCGAGGGGAGCCTGGCTTAAATCCCAGGCGGTTTGAATGCCGTTGGATTTGAACAGCGCCGCCCGGCTGGGACCGCATTTCCAGATGTCCTCCACGCCGACAAGACGCAAAGCTTTTTCCCGGTAGCGGGTGTTCATCAGGTCCAGAACCCCATTGGCTTTTTTCGATTTTTTGGCGATGCGGTTGGCCAGCTTCGCCATGGTCTTGCTGGGGGCGATTCCGACGCTCACCGGGATGCCGGTCCACTGGTAAACCAGGGTTTTGATTTCACGCCCGTAGTCCGTGAGATTTTTTCCCCCGAAGCCCCTCAGGGAAACAAAAGCCTCGTCGATGGAATATTCCTCCACTTGGGGGCTGAATTGCCGGAGGGTGTCCATGACTCGGCGGGACATGTCGCCGTAGAGGGTGTAGTTGGAACTGAAGACCCGCACGTCGTGTTTTTGGATGAGTTCCTTGAGCTCAAAGGCGGGCTGGGCCATGCCGATGCCAATCGCCTTGGCCTCGTTGGACCGGGAGACCGGCATGCCGTCGTTGTTGGAAAGGACGATGACCGGTTTTCCGGTGAGGAGCGGGTTGTGGACCCTCTCGCAGGAAACATAAAAGTTGTTGCAATCCACCAGGGCGAATATTTCAGGTATTCGTCCACGGTTTGGTTGTGCCGGTTCCATAGGGGAACCGGCATCTAACGCGATGGGGTTCATAAGGATTCCTTTACCACGGAGATGCGCAGAACGGAAGGAAACTAAAAAGAAATCATTTTTATGTCTAAACCAAAGAATGGTTTTTTCGTCTTTCTCCGCGTTCTCCGTATCTCCGCGGTGAATGTGTTGTCTGTTCTATGCCTTTTTCAAATGGGGGTGGATGTTGTGGGTCACCACGCCCGCGATCTCAAAGCCGTCGCTGTCGGGGGAAATTTCGATGGTCTTGTAGTCCGGGTTTTCCGGGACCAGAAAGACCTTGGCCTTCACCAGCTTGAGGCGCTTGCAGACCAGGTCGCCCCCCAGCTTGGCCACGATGATGGAACCGTTCGCGGGCTTGAGGGCCCGGTCCACCAGCAGGAGGTCGCCGGAAAAGATACCCGCTCCGGTCATGGAATCGCCCGTCACACGGAAGCAAAAGGCGGCGGCCTCGTGCTGGATCAGGTGTTCATTCAGGTCCAGGCGTTTTTCGATGTAGTCGTCGGCGGGGGAGAAGGTTCCGGCGGAAACCCGCGTTAAATAGAGTGGAATTTTGACTTTGCGGGAGGCAGTGATTTTATGACGGTCTTTGACATGGAAGCCATGGGGATTCTCCTGGTGTTTGGTATACTCTTGTATACCTTATCGCCGGACCTTTCCCCCGTCAAGAAGTAAGGCTTTTGGGAACTCCAACTCAGGTGTTCGTGGACCGGTTTAACGAAACAGCGGAATAAATTTTTTCAAAGAGCCTTGATTGTTTTGTCGTCTTTGTTACAATTTCTCCGCTTTCAAAAAAAATTCCGAGGCTACATTGAGAAATACCATTCAGGCTTTTTTGGGTTTCCTTCTGACGTTCCTGGTTTTCGGGAATCTTTCCGCCGCGGGAAATACTTCTCCTTCGGGGGTTCTTACCGGGGTCAGCGGGACGGTTCAGGTCAACGGCAAAGCGGCCAAAAACGCGGCCAAGGTCAACGAAGGACAGAAGGTCCGCACGGGCACGGCTTCCAAGACGACCCTTCGTTTATTTGACGGCTCCCAAATCGCCCTCAGCTCCAATTCGGAGCTCCAGGTCAACAAAATACAAAAGTCCTCCGCCGCCGACAAGGTCCTGAAATTCAAGTTGTTGGTGGGCAAGCTGGTCGCGACGGTCAAGAAACTTAACTCCTCCAGGTCCTCGTTCGAGGTGGAATCCGGCGGCGTGGTTTGCGGGGTTCGGGGAACCCAGTACATTCTTCAATATGATCCCGTCACCGGCAAAGTGAATGTGAAGGTTTTGGACGGGTCGGTTTGGGTTTCCGCGGATGGAAAAACCTACACCTTTGGCCCGGGCCAAGGCGGAACCTTTACCCACGGCCACAAGGACGGGGAACCGGAGGATGCCGGAAGCAACTTTAATCCCTTTTATGGGTTCAGCGGCAATCCTGGGGATGATTTCAACAATTCCTTAACCGATCTGGCGGGTGGGTTGGACGGAATTACCGATCAAACCCGAAGCGACAGCCGGGCGGACGCGGGTAATTTGGGCGTCATTCTTAATTTAGCTTTTCCGGAGTATGCTCCATGAACCCAAAAAATATGACGTTCAAAAAAGCGGCCCTTTGTATTTTGGTTCTTGGTTTTCTGTGTTTAAGGGCGGTGCCGGCTCTGGCGGCGAATCAGGAATTTCAGTTGGGTTATGTGTTTGATGCCTGGAATTCCAATTTCATTTACCACGGGCAGGAAAACCGTATTCCCCTAACCTACAAGATTTTTGGGGATAACTATTCCTTCCGTTTTTCCACCGCTTTCGTTTTGGGCGATTATGAGGCCAATGCCGTTGAAACCTACCCGGGCGCGGCTTTCAAGTCGAATGATTTAAGTGATTCAACCCTTCAAGGTTCCTTAATCATTCCGATGGGCGGGGGGCTCCGGTCCAATTTAATCGGGAATCTAAATATACCCACCGGAAATACCAATTGGGAGGCGAACGCGGCCTTGGGGGCCATCCCCTATATTTTTGATTCGAGTTACTATCACGGCAGGGGATTGGGCGGGGACCTTTTTTACTTTATTAACTTCGCTCCGGCGAATGAAATCCGCTGGGGGGTGGGGTTGGGATATCTTCGGACGACGACTTATTACAATTCGGGTATTGACCCCAGTCAAACCCTGACACCCTGGGGCGCGTTGGTCGGGATGGCCACGATTGGTATTCCCATGGGAGGCAATGAGGATATTTCCTTCCGCGTGGTTCATAATTTGCCCTTTCAATCCACGGCTCAATACGCCATTTATCCCTTTACACTCGGCCAAAGCACGGAGGTTTCGGGTCAATGGGCGAAAAAAATGGGCCAGGATAAACTTCAAGTGACGGTAAGCTTTAATAATTATGACCGCGGGGTGTTTACAGATCCAACCTCCTATACCTTTGTTCAGGAATCCCAGGCTTTCCTTGGAAACCGGTTTGAAGTCCGGCCTTTTCTGGGATGGGTTCTGAACCCCGGGGTAATGATGGAGACCGGCCTCAATTGGCGCCATGTGGTGTCGAATGGTTACAGCGTCCTGCAGACCAATTTTTATGAGGGCGGGGGAGATCTGGTCGGAGCCCAGCAAAGCATCACTTTCCAGCTGGATTCGGGCGCTTTCCTGAATTTCGGGGGTCTTTACGAATACATCAGCAATAACAACGCCGCCAAGGATAGTTTTGGAAATTTGGATGCCAGTGTGACCTATAATAGATTCACTCTTGGCACAAATGTGGGGTTCAAATGGTAAAAAATATCCTGTCTATAGTTTCCCTGGTTTTGTTGGGTTCCTTGATGGTTTTGTCCGGGTGTAATCAAATAGCCCCCGCAACCCCAAAGGATTCCTCGTCCTTGGTTTTACATTTTCCAATTCCCAAAAGGACCGCCACGCCCACCTCGACCTCGGGAGTAACCGCCTCGACCGCCTATCTTAACTATGGAAGTCTTTACTATCGAATTGCCTCGGGAACGGATGTCATCAAAGGCGTGGTTGATTTTAATTTCAGCGGCGCGAATTTTGGCAATATTTCAGTCCCGCTTCCGCATAACGGGACTTGGCTGGTTTCCGCGGAATGGGTTGATTATTACAATGGGCCCTCTTTTGTTGGGGCGGATCTTGTGAATGTGGCTGGATCCACGAACTTTAATCTTCAACTTGGCAACATCTATTACTATGGATGCGCCTACCAGGATTTGGGCGACGCGAATAGCTGTACCAACGGCTATTACGGCGATCTCTTTACTTTCGACAGCGGAACCATCGGGTTTACGGGCCAAGGTGGAACGGGCGGCGACATCCAGGTTTTATATGATGTGACCACCCCGACCGAATACCTCGCCGCGGCCTCAGGATCCAAAGCCAAATTTGCCTATCTTGGAACCGGGGATTTTGTCGATTTCACCGATATTCCTTCCGGCGCCAAATATTTTGCCGATACCCAAAAAGCCAAAGCCGCCGCCGGGTTAGCTTCCTCCGCCATGGCTTCGAACGACGTTTACGTTGTGGAGCTCTCCTCCACTTCCCATGTTTGGATTCAGGTCAACTATGTTAATTATTGCGGGTCCGGAGGTTATTTGGCTATCCGGTTCCGGGTTAATACCCAGGGTTATCCCTATATGAAATTCCAACAAACTACCTTCGGTCTTGCCAATTGCGTCAACCTTTACTATTACGGCGGCGGCGGGGGTTGATAGGTTCCTTGTTTCAAGTTGTTTCCTGGTTTGAAAATTTAAAATCCGAAACGAAATTAAAACCCGGTCAAATTTGATCGGGTTTTTTTATTTTCACTCAAATTAAATTTCCCTTTAAAAACACCGTTTTCCCTGGTATTCCCTATGCCCTTTTGGGCCCAGAAGTAAACCCCGCCCTGAAGATTATTAAGGCCGTTGATTGTTTGTTGAAGGACAATGTGCGTTACCGCTTTGTCATCGACATGCCTTCGCTCAAGGGAAAATGGGGAGTAAGAAGTTTAAAAAGGTCGGCTTAAGGGAGCTCAAAACCTTTTCGCGATTTCTTCCAACTCATTTTTTCCCAACCTGAAATCGAGGGCCGGGGCGAGTTCCTCAACCTGTTTGGCATTCCGTACCCCCAAAATGGCGCCTGTTACCCCGGCCCGGCGTAAAACCCAGGCCAAGGCCGCGACCCCGGCCTGGTGGCCGTGGTTTCCTGCAATTTTCGCGAAGGTTTCCTGAAGGGCCAGATTTTTGGAAAGTTTCGGCTCCTGAAAATTGGCGTCCTTCCTCCGCCAGTCGGTTTCGGGTAATTCCTGAATTCTTTGAATCGTCATTTTCCCGCTCAAAAGGCCCGCCTGAAGGGGTGAATAAACCAGGACCCCGATTTTTTCCTTCACGCAATAGGGAAGTATGTCCGTTTCAATATCCCTGCGAATGGCCGAGTAGGGGGGCTGGAGGGAGGTGATGGGAGCGATGGCCATGGCTCGTTTCATTTGCGCCGGGGAAAAATTGGAAACGCCGATATATCTGACTTTTCCCTCTTTTTGAAGCGTTGCCATTTCTGTCCAAGCCTCCTCAATATCAGGATCGGGGTTTGGCCAATGAATCTGCCAGAGGTCGAGCGCCTCCACCCCCAAACGTTTCAGGCTGTCCTCACATTCTTTTCGGATGGTTGCGGCTTTAAGGCTGTTACGAATAACCTTGTCCTTGCCCCAAACCAGGGAGTTTTTGGTAAAGATATAGGGTTTTTTTGAAAGTCCTTGGATGGCCCTGCCCACCACCTTTTCCGAATGGCCTTTGCCATAAGCGGGGGCGGTATCAATCCAGTTAATTCCCAAATCCACCGCCTTGTGGATGGCCGCGATGGAATCCTGGTCGTCCTGGGGACCCCAGTTCCAATTACCCTCCATCCCCCCAATGGCCCATGTACCGATTCCAATGGAAGTAATGTTCAGGTTTGATTGGCCGAGGGGGCATGTTAGCATTTTCGGCTCCTGGAAAAAGTTTGAGAGGATGTTATTGTTGCCGCAATCGAAAGGGATTAACAACCCCAAAAAATGAAATAGTTTTGGAATCAGAAAGGATAGACCTGTTTTATCGCGGCGATTTAATCTCAACTCCCCCGATGTAGTCCAGTTCCCGCTGGCGGCCGTCAAGATCCATGCCGTAACCAAAAAGCCAAAAATCCTTTATTCC
>JAHFCG010000112.1 GCA_023249615.1 candidate division FCPU426 bacterium
CCATTTTCATGTCAAGCCGGACCCCCTGGCGTCCTAGTCCACCGCCACCGTGATTTTCAGAATTTCATATTTCAAAACACCCGCCGGAACCGTAATATCCACCTTATCCCCCACTTTTTTCCCGATCATCCCCCTCGCGATGGGAGTCCTAAGAGAAATTTTATTTTCGGCGAAATTGGCTTCCTCCTCGCCCACGATGCGGTAGTTCTCCTCTTCCTTGGTTTTAAGGTCCCGGACGGTCACCACACAGCCAATGGACACATGTTCCCCTGTGATATTCTCATCCTCCAGGATGCGGGCGCGGGCAAGCTTGTCCTCCACCTCGCGGATTCGGGTTTCCAAAAGGCCCTGCTCGTTTTTCGCGGCGTCATACTCCGCGTTTTCCTTCAGGTCCCCATGGGCGCGGGCTTCCTCAAGCGCCTTCGCGATTTCGGGCCTGCGAACCGTTTTCAACTTCTTCAATTCCCCCTCAAGTTTTTCCTTGGTGGCGCGGGAAACTAAAAAATCACTCATTCAAGTTCTCCTGTGAAAAATTTACTTGCCGTTCTTTTGGCACTTTTGGCACAACCCGTACAATTGCATCCGGTGGGAAGTGATCTTAAAACCGTGCTTCCGGCTGACCTGCTCCTGAAGGTCCTCAATTTGAGGGTTTAAAAACTCGATATAGGTCCCGCATTTCGTGCAAATCATATGGTCATGGTGCTTCCGGTCCAGTTCCGGTTCGTATTGGATCCGGCCGTCGCCAAAATCCAGTTCCCTGGCCAAACCGCACTGGGTCATGTGCTTCAGGGTCCGGTAAACGGTCGCGAACCCGACATGGGGCTGTTTTTCCCTGGCCCTTTGAAACAGTTCCTCGGCGGAAATATGGCCCCGATGCGCCAAAAAAGCCTTGAGGATCAACTCCCTCTGCGCGGTCAACTTGAGTTCTTTTTTCTTCAGGTAAAGGCTGAAAACTCCGGCTTCACGTCCCTTTTCCTTAACAACGTTTTTCATAAAAGAACACCTTGTGGCAGCGGGATGATTTTCAGTGGAATTTTAAATGAATTAATTCAGCATGACCGGCATCAAAACGTTTGAACGAACCACATGTTGAAAGGCTCCGGCAATGTTATCGGTGGCGTCACTGAGGGTTTGCAGATAATCCTCCTCCACCTCGCGGCTATCAACCAGAAATGAAGTCTTCAGGAGAACGGATAATTGCCCTTTGATGACTTTCGAAACCCGAAGCATCTCGTTTTTAAAATAATCCGGGTGATCCCGTCGGACACGTTTCACGACCTTGGGCCTCGAATACTTCTTTTGATTAATGGAAATGGAGGCGATCATTTGCGCCAAATGGTTTTCCAGCATCGCCCGATCGACATGTTGGCCGTGCACCAGCCGTTCGATTAAAACCTCGAGATAGGCGACGTGCGAAAAAAGTTCCCGGTAAAGTTCTAAAAAACTTTCCCGTACATCGGAGTCCTGAGATAAGCCCATGGCACCCCCCGATCACTTGTTTTAAGAGAGTATACCCCCTTTCACGGCTCAAGCAAAGCGGGCAAATCAACGGGTGATTCTCCGGCAAGGAACCCTGGCACTTCCACTCGGGATGACAAGCCTTACTTTTCCGCCAAAAGCTTTTCCACCGCCGATAAAAATTCCCCCTCAGGATGGACGCCGACAAAAGAAAGCGCTACTTTCCCGTTCTTGTCGAGGAAGAAAGTTGAGGGGATTGGATTAACCCCGTAATTTCGCAGGGTGTCCATGGTCGCGAGCCCCATGGGATAGGTAATTTGGTTTTCCGACATGAATTTATCAAAATATTCCTTGGGGCGATTGTCATTCACCTCAACCGAAAGACCCACCACTTCCAATCCCTTGCCGCGAAATTGCTGGTAAAGCCTAACCAATCCCGGGATTTCCATCCGGCAGGGACCGCACCAAGTGGCCCAAAAATCCAAAATGACAACCTTTCCCTTTACTGAAGCCAGTCCCTTGATATCCGAGGTGTTCAGATAGGAGGCGGTGAATTCATTCGCGGGAGCCCTGTTTCCAGCGGGTATTAAATCAACCTCCACCCCCTTGGATCCGCAGCCAACCGTGAAACACAGGATGAAAAGCGAAAGGATAATTTTTTTCATGAAAATCCAGGAACTAAGGGGTTTTAAAAAAGATTTTGTTTAGAAAAAGCCGACATACTCCACCCGGGCGACGCGGGAAAAGGCGGCTCCATTGTTGATATCGCGGAAATCAACACCGATTCTCAAGGGGTTATCGACATTAAAAACGATGTTCGCGTTGAATTGCCAAAAGGAGGTAAGAAGTTTATCCACTTCCAAATTAATGGCGAGGGGGGGCGCCACGGCGAAGGAAAGACCCGTGAAAATACCCAAATCCCGGGAAGAATCAAAATTATCAAACTTGACCGCGTTCACCCCCCCGTGCACCTGTAGGAATCCAAGTTCCGAAAATTCATGGCTCACCACCCCATAAAAACCCTTTTGCAAACCCGGAAAAAATCGCCCCCCGGCTTCGGCTCCATATCCCCTGTCATCCCAGCCCGCGGCAAGGGCAATCGGGGAATTTTTCTGGTTAAGGATTTTAAACTTTAAAAAAAGCCTTGGAGTCTGGATCTGAATCGTGCCATTCCCCACCACGTTGGTGGCGTTTCCGGAAAATCCGAACATGAAAAAGTCCTGGAACCCGATGTTGGCCCTTAAAAACAAGCCGCCGTTCTCGTACATTTTGGCCGCCAGATCATAACCGCCGTGGGCCAGGGTGTAGGCCGTCGGCGCCTCCACCATCTCATAGTTTGTGGGACTGGAAACGGCTTCGCCCTTCGCAAGGACCGATTGGGTGGTCAAAATCAGGAAAAGAAGGATAAGTGAAAAACGGTTTGATTTGATGGGGCGCCTCCAATTCGGTTCAATTTTAAAGTCCACACCAATAAAGTCAACTAACGACGGTTAACAGGAACGAAGATTGTTGTGGTTTCAAGCCTTTGCCGGGAACTGCCGGCTGTCGACTTCCAGCCGGCCTCAATACTTTTCGATGAAGATTTTCTCCACCTTGGGGATATGTTTCCCCAAAAACCTTTGCGCGTGTTCCTTGAATTTCCTTGAAAGATCGCTGACGTAATATTTGCCGCTTCCCTTCCCCGAAAGTTCAATCCCGTGCATGTCCAGATTGCGGTGAAGGCTTCGGGCGGTTTCGTCGGCCGAATCCACGATCTTGACCTTTTTTCCCGCGACCTTGGACAGGGTTTTCTTCAGGAGTGGATAATGGGTACAACCTAAAAGAAGTGTGTCGATCCCGCCTTTTAAAAGGGGCCGAAGATATTCCCGCGCGATGGACTCGGCAATGGGACCCGAAATTTTTCCTTCCTCAACCAAGGGAACAAAGAGGGGGCAAGGCCTTGTCAAAACCTTGGCCTGGGGCATCAGCCGGTGGATGGCTTCCGGGTAGGCTCCCGAATAAATGGTCCCCTCCGTACCGATGACGCCAATGACGCCGTTCCGGGTCACTTCAACCGCAGCGTGGGCTCCCGGCTCAATAACCCCCAAAACGGGAATTGAAAATTCCCCGCGAAGATCTTTCAGGGCCCAGGCCGAGGAGGTGTTACAGGCAACCACCACCGCCTTCACTTTTTCCTTTTTAATCAGGAAACGGACAATTTGCTTGGCGTAATGCTTGATGGTTTCCGGTCCCTTGGTACCGTAGGGAATGCGGGCGGTATCCCCGAAATAGACCAGCTTTTCTTTCGGCAATTCCCTTTGGATGGCCTTAACGACCGTGAGCCCCCCCAGGCCGGAGTCGAAAATACCGATGGGCCTGCCCTGAGCCTGTCGAAGGGGCGGGTGCTTCAACGTCCCGCCCTCTTACGGGTTTTACCTTTTGAGGAATTATCTTTTAGGAGTTTGAAGTCGATGGAATCGACCAGCGCTTCCCAGGAAGCTTCGATGATATTTTCGGAAACTCCCACGGTACCCCAGGTATCTTTTTTGTCCCTGCTCTCGATAAGCACCCGAACCTTTGCGGCGGTACCTTCCTTGGCGTCCAGCACCCGAACCTTGAAATCGGTCAAGTGGACATCTTTTAACGAGGGATAAAATTTCGTCAGGGCTTTCCGAAGGGCTTGGTCCAAGGCGTTGATGGGTCCGTCACCCTCTCCAACCGTGTTTTCCAAAACCCCGTTCACCCTCAGTTTAATCGTGGCTTCGGAAACGAGCTTGCCGTCCCCCCGGTTCTCAACGATCACGCGGAATCCCACCAAGTCGAAAAAACTCCGGTGTTGTCCCAGGGCTTTTTTAAGAAGGAGTTCGAATGAGGCTTCCGCCCCCTCAAATTGGTAGCCTTCGCTTTCCATTTTTTTGACGTTATCGATGATGGCCTTGGCGGCGTCCTTGTCCTTGAACTTGTGCTTTTGGTCCCCCGCCTTATGAAGCACCGAGGAAAGACCGGATTGGTCGGAAACCAAAATGGTTCGAAGGTTCCCCACCATCTCGGGATTCACATGTTCATAGGAACTCGCCGCCTTGCGAACGGCGGAAATATGCATCCCGCCCTTGTGGGTAAAAGCGCTCTTTCCCACATAGGGGGCGTTCGGGCGCGGTGTGACGTTCAAAATTTCGTCCACCTGTCGTGAAACCTCGGTTAGTTTTTTTAAATTCACGGGCCGGATGAAAGAGGCGCCCTTTTTGAAGGCCAACGTGGGAATGAGGGAGGTTAAATTGACGTTGCCCACCCTTTCGCCGTACCCATTCACGCATCCCTGAATTTGGGTCACTCCAGCGTCCACCGCCGCCAGACTGTTGGCCACGGCCATGTCGCTGTCGTTATGACAATGAATGCCCAAAGCCGCTCCCGGGAACCTTTGGCTTACACGGGTGACAACCGCCGAAATATCCTCAGGCAAGGAACCCCCGTTCGTGTCGCAAAGGACCAGGCAATCAGCTCCGCCCTGAAGGACGGCCTCCAGGCACTTAAAAGTGAATTCCGGGTTGGCTTTGTAACCGTCAAAAAAATGCTCAGCGTCGAAGAAAACCTCGTCCACCCGGGATTTAAGGAATTTAACTGAGTCATGAATGATTTCAAGATTTTGTTCCAGGGAAATCCCCAGGGCTTTCGTCACGTGGAAGTCCCATGTTTTTCCCACAACGGTGATGGTCGGGGTTTTGGCCTGTAGAAGATTAAAAAGGTTTATGTCCTTGTGGGTTTTGTTTTTCACACGGCGGGTCATGCCGAAGGCCGCCAAACGCGCCTTCAATTTAAGTTTTTTAACCTCCTGGAAAAAAGCCGTGTCCTTGGGATTCGCCCCGGGCCAGCCCCCCTCGATATAGGGAATTCCCAAATCATCCAACACCTGGGCAAGACGAAGTTTGTCCTTCACCGACAGGTTGATTCCCTGGGTTTGCGGACCCTCCCTTAATAACGCGTCATAAAGAACTAATTTCTTATCCACTCTTATTTTCCGCCTTTACCCAACTTGAACTTCTTGTGAATCGCGTTGACGGCCTTGGCCACGTCCTTTTGATCGATAACGACTGAAATCTTGATCTCAGAGGTCGAAATCATTTCAATGTTCACACCCGCCCCGGCGAGCGCCTGGAACATTTTGGCCGCGACGCCGGAATGGGATCTCATGCCGACCCCGACCACGGACACCTTCGCGATCCCCTCGTCGGAAATCACCCCGGCGGGTTTCAAAGTCTTGGCGGCTCCCTGAACCACCTTCATGGCCTTCTTGAATTCGGATTTCTCCACGGTAAATGAAACGTCGGAATGACCCTTTTCCCCGATGTTCTGGATGATCATATCGACGTTGACGCCCGCCGTGCCCAGCTTGGAGAAAAGAATGGAAGCGACCCCGGGACGGTCCGGCACTCCCCTCACGGTGATCTTGGCCTCGTTTTTGTTGTAGGTCACCCCGTTGATGACCACTTTTTCCATGGCTTTGGTTTCCTGCATGACGATCGTCCCTTCCTTTTCATTGAATGTCGGCCTCACATGAATCTTGATGCCGAAGTTTTTCGCGAACTCAACCGACCGGGCATTCAACACCTGCGCTCCGGCGCTGGCCATTTCCAGCATTTCATCATAACTGACAACCGAAAGCTTCCGGGCATCCTTCACCAAGCCCGGGTTGGCCGTAAAGACACCATCCACATCCTTATAGAATTCGCAGACATCCGCCTTCAGGGCCGCCGCGATGGCAACCGCCGTCAAATCGCTCCCGCCGCGTCCCAAGGTAGTGATTTCCCGGGCCTTGTTCATGCCTTGAAAACCGGCAACCACAACCACCTTGCCCTGACCGAGGGCCTTTCGGATGGTGGAATCCCCCACCTTCACGATCCGGGCCTTGGTGTGGACATTGTCGGTGACAATCCCCACCTGGGGACCGGTAAAGGAAATGGCGTCACAGCCCGCCGCCTGGATGGCCAGTGCCAAAAGCGCGATCGATTGTTGTTCCCCGGTGGCGAGCAACTCGTCCATTTCACGGGTATCGGGGCTGTCGGTAATTTTGTGGGCCATGGCGATCAAATTGTCGGTCGTGTCTCCAGGGGCGGAAACGACAACGACAACCTGGTTGCCTTTTTTGCGGGTTTTCGCGATCCGGCCCGCCACTTCCATCATTTTGGAAGCGTCGGCCACCGAGGACCCGCCAAATTTTTGAACGATTATTGCCATTTCTTTATCCTAAAAATAACTTTACATCCAGCTCCAAGAAACAAAGACACCAAGAGAATCTTTTAATTTTTCCCACTTGCCTCACTTGGAGGCCTTGAGTCTTGGCGCTAGCTTTGGTTTAAAGTTTTAGCGCCTTCAGAATTTCGCCCATGTCCGGTTTGATAACCGTGGGCTTGTTGCTTCTCAGGACGGCCGTATCCGGGTCCTTCAGGCCATGCCCTGTCAGGGTGCAAACGATTCGGCGCTCTCCGTCCGTGAAATATCCGGACATGTTTTTCTTGATCACACCCGCCAGGGAAGCGGCAGAGGCCGGTTCGCAGAAAATTCCCTCCATGGAGGCCAGCATTTCGTAAGCCTGCAAAATTTCCTCATCCGTGACCGACTCAATCAAGCCCTTGGATTCATCGCGGGCCGTCTCGGCGGCCTTCCAGGAAAAGGGGTTCCCGATCTTGATCGCGGTGGCGATCGTTTGGGGATTCTCGATAATTTTTTTCTCCACAATAGGCGCGGCTCCGGCGGCTTGAAACCCGCACATCCGGGGCAGGCGGGTTGATTTATTCAGCGCCTTATATTCCTTATAGCCTTTCCAATAGGCCGTGATGTTACCGGCGTTACCCACCGGGATGGCGTGGTACTCGGGAGCGTCACCAATGGTATCCACGATCTCGAAGGCCGCTGTTTTTTGTCCCTCTAAGCGGTAGGGATTGTTGGAGTTCACCATGGTGATGGGATGTTTTTCCGCAAGTTCCCTGGTGAGTTTAAGGGCCTGGTCAAAACTTCCCTCAACCGCGAGAACCTTGGCCCCGTAAATCATGGACTGGGCCAATTTCCCAAGAGCGATGGATCCGTGAGGCAATAGAACCGCGCAGGAAACCCCCGCGTGAGCGGAATAAGCCGCCGCGGAAGCTGAGGTATTTCCCGTGGAGGCGCAAATGACGGCCCGGGAGCCTTCCTCAACAGCCTTGGACATGGCCATCGTCATACCCCGGTCCTTAAAGGAACCGGTCGGGTTCAAGCCCTCAAATTTGAAAAACACCTTGAGGCCATTGCCCAATTTTTGGGAAATCCGGGGGCCAAAAAGAAGGGGCGTGTCACCTTCTTTCAACGTAATGACAGGTGTCTTGTCCGTCACGGGTAAATAGGGGCGGTATTCCTCGATGAGGCCTTTCCAGTAAGCCATAAAAACTCCTAAAGCTTTTTCACCACCAAGACCCCAAGACACCAAGAAAAGCGATTGTTCCTTGAACAAAAATGCCTTACTTGGAGCCTTGGTGACTTGGTGGCGGATGGTTGTTGATGCATTTTATTCGCCCCGTTCCATGCGGATAAGAAGCGTTTCTTCCTGGACAAAGGGCAAGCCGTTGATTTTCTTCAGGGCTTCCTGGACGTTCTTTTCCAGCGCCTCATAGGTCACGATAACCACAGGGACCTTATCGCCTTTTTTCTGTTCCTTCTGGATGACGGACGCGATGGAAATCTGGTTCTCGCCAAGAATTCGGGAAATGGCCGAAAGCACGCCCACCTGATCCAGAACAGTGAACTTGAGGTAATAGCGGGACTTGATGTCCCCGATTTTTTTGAGCCTTTTGATCTGGGGGTTGTCGTTCAGGAACCAGCAGTTCGAAATTTCACCCGCCACATTGTCGTGGACGCTCCGGCTGACATAGATCAGGTCGCTCATGACCGCCGAGGCTGTGGGCTTTTGTCCCGCTCCGAGGCCGTAATACATGGTGGTTCCCACGAAATCGCCCGTTACCAAAACGCCGTTATATTCCCCGTCAACTTTCGCCAAAAGATGATCCTCGGGGATCAAGGTGGGATGAACCCTCACTTCCAATTCGTCCCCCTCCACCTCGGCAATGGCGAAAAGTTTTACGATCCGGCCGAATTCCTCACGGGCAAACTCGATATCCTGAACCGTGATTCTTTCGATACCCTCAACGTAAATATCCTCAACCTTGACCCGCTTGGAAAAGGCCAGCGAGGCGAGGATGGCCAATTTGTGGGCCGCGTCCATGCCGTTGATATCCAGTGTGGGATCGGCTTCCGCGAGGCCCTTTTTCTGGGCCATTTGGAGAGCTTCCTTGAACGACTTCTTTTCCTCGGTCATTTTTTGAAGGATAAAGTTGGTGGTCCCGTTGACGATTCCGTAAATGGAGGTGATGTTATTGGCCGCCACACCGTCATTAATGGCCTGAACCACAGGGATGCCCCCGCAAACAGCCGCCTCAAAATAGATGTCCACCTTGTGCTGGCGCGCGGTTTGGATGATTTCATCCCAATGGGTTGAAAGAAGGGCCTTGTTGGCGGTAACGATTTGTTTGCCCCGGCGCATGGCGTCGAGGAGATAAGTACGGGCGGGTTCATACCCCCCCATGAGTTCGAGGACAACGTCAATCTCGGGATCCGTCACCACATCGTCGAAATTCGTGGTCAACATCCCCTCGGGAACGGAAACCTCGCGTTGTTTGGCGAGGTCCCGAACGACTATCTTCTTGATCCGCATCTGGGCCCCCACCTTGGATTCGATGAGGGAGCGG
>JAHFCG010000113.1 GCA_023249615.1 candidate division FCPU426 bacterium
GCTGCATGGCATGCCACGGAATCGATGATGTTACCTCCCACCACGCCGATTTCGCCCCCGATCTTTCGGGTGTCGGCAGTAAATTAACCCCGGCTTTCATTTATACCTGGGTCAAAAATCCACGCCACTTCAACCCCGATTCACGCATGCCTTCCCTTCGGCTGTCAGATCAGGAAGCCTCGGATATCACCGCCTACCTGATGACCAAGCGCAACAAGGAATTTGAGGAATCCCAGCCCCCGATCGCCGATCCAGCCGTCCGAGACACACTGATCATTGACCACCTCAAACCCAAATTGGGTGAAAAGGGAGCCCAGGATACCCTGAACGTCATGGATGAAAATGCCCGGCAATTGTTTCTGGGGGAGAGGACCCTTAACCGATATGGTTGTTTCGCCTGTCATATGATCAGCGGATACGAGACAGCCAAAGGAATAGGAACAGACCTTACCTCGCCTCCTTGGGGAACGAAAAGGGTGAGCCAAATTGATTTTGGTTTTACCGATCCCAAGGACATCCCTCACACCCATGAGGGATTTTTAAACGCCAAGCTTCAAAATCCCCGTCAGTTTGATAAGGATAAAGTGGTCAGTTTCCTTGAACGCCTCAAAATGCCGAACTTTTATTTAGGCGAGGAGGACCGGGAAGCCGTTATCACCGCGGTTTTGGGTCTTACGAGTACTTTCGTTCCCGATGAATTGACCGCCGGAATTCATGACAACGGGTCCTTGCTGGAAAAGGGCCGCCGCGTCATCGCCAATTACAATTGCCGCGGCTGTCACTTGATCGAGGATCAAGGCGGCAAGATTCGTGAGATGTACAAGGCCGAGGGAACCGATCTGTCCATGGCGCCTCCAAACCTCCGAAAGGAAGGCGCGAAGATCCAGATTGATTGGTTCCACAACTTCCTATTGAATGTTCACCCCATTCGGCCTTGGCTCCATATCCGCATGCCCAGTTTCCATTGGACCGACGAACAGGTCAGTTCGGTTATCACTTATTTCAACCTGAAGGAAGACCAGGTTTTCCCTTTTAAGACCCTCCAGGTGGAAAAGCTCTCGCCGGGGGATTTAGCCCAGACAAAAGCCATGTTCGCGAAGCTTCAATGCCAAAAATGCCATATTTTCGGAAGCAAGATACCGGCTGACCTGTCCTCCGCGGCTCCGGATCTTTTAAAGGTTCATGAACGGTTGAAACCGGAGTGGGTTGTGGAGTGGTTAAAGAATCCAAACGACCTGATGCCCGACACCCGCATGCCGGGATTTTGGACCGACAATATTTCACCGGTTCCCCAGTTTTTCCATGGAGATTCCCTGGAGCAAAGGGAAGCTTTGCGGGATTACCTGTTTATGATCGGCGGAAGCGAGGCCGCTTCCACGGGGGAAGAAGATAACCAACCGAAAAAACCAAAAAAGAGCAGGAAGAAATAAACCCGGTTTTACTGATTGCCGGCATGACTTGAGTCATACCGGGGATGCTGAATTTCGGAGAAGATAAGGGCGGCGACGGAAGTCTTTCAACACAATCACTGCCGTTTTTTTTATTAACCACAAGGAGAGAAAGATGGACATGAGAAAATACTACGCTTTGATGTTAGTCGCCACTTTGGCCCTGGCCGGTTGTGGAAGCAAGGATGATGATGACGAGCTAACCGAAGGGAAGGGCGGCAGTTCCACCGCGGCCTCCGCTCCCGCGGCGGCCTTGGGCACCGCCTCCATCGCGGGAAAAGTTACCTTAACCGGAAAGGCCCCGAACGCGGCGAAGATCGCCTTTGACGCGGACCCGGTTTGCAAATCCCAGCATACCGGAACCGCCAATGACGAGACGGTGATTGCCGACGCCAAGGGAAATTTGGCCAACGTGTTCGTTTATGTCAAGGATGGCCCAAATACCGCGGCCCCTTCCACACCGGTGGTTCTTACCCAGCATGGCTGTTTATACAGTCCGCATGTTTTTGGCTTGCAGGCGAACCAGCCTTTGCAAATCGTCAACGAGGATGGGACGATGCATAACGTTCATTGCATGGCGACCATCAATGACGGCTTCAATGTGGCCCAGCCAACCCAGGGCATGAAGACCGACAAGAAATTCTCCAAGGCCGAGGTTTTGGTGAAGTTCAAATGCGATGTCCACAGCTGGATGCATTGTTTTGCCGGCGTGGTTAATAATTCCTTCTTCTCGGTTTCAGGCACCGATGGAGGCTTCAAAATCTCCCAATTGCCGGCGGGCAGTTATACCGTCGTGGCGGTTCATGAGAGCTACGGAGAATCCCAGCCGCAAAAAGTGGATGTCAAGGACGGGGAAGCCAAGAGCGTAAATTTCACCTTCGCCGCCAAGTAAGATTCAGCCAAACTAAAACGGCATTCATGGCCCCGGGATTTTTCCCGGGGCCATCTTTTTTTGGAAAGACCCATTCCACCACCAAGACTCCAAGACGCCAAGGGAGAAAAAACCGGATGAATGATTTAAATAAAACCATTTATCACGTTAGATTACACCGCTTCGCGCTAGTGACGGCGGGCTGTACCTTCCTTCTGCTCTTGGCCGGTGCTTTGGTGACCAGCACTGGTTCAAGCCTCGCGGTTCCTGACTGGCCTCTTTCATTCGGAAAGTTTTTTCCTCAAATGACCGGCGGGGTCCTTTTTGAGCATGGCCACCGGATGGTGGCCGGTACCGTCGCGATTCTTACGCTGGGCTTGGCCATTACAACCCAAAAGCTGGAACAAAGGCCTTGTGTTAAAAAACTGGCCTGGACCGCGCTTGGGGTCGTGATCCTTCAGGCTGTTTTGGGGGGAGTGACGGTCCTTTTACATTTGCCCACCCAGGTTTCAGTCGCCCACGCGGGACTGGCGCAAATTTTCTTTTGCCTTATCGTGACTCTGTCTTTAGTGACCTCCAAAAACTGGATTGGGGAAACCCCCCGCCGTTTAACGGACCGGCATTCCTCCCTCCGTCGATGGGCTCTTTGGACCACATTTCTGGTTTATATCCAAATTGTCGTTGGCGCGGTGGCCCGCCACAGCGGGGCGGGCCTGGCTATTCCTGATTTTCCCCTCTCGTTCGGCTCAATTTTTCCCCCGGAATGGACTCCCTTGGTCCTGCTTCAATTCGCCCATACCAGGGCGGGAGCTTCGGCGGTTCTTCTTCTTGTGACTCATACGGCCTTCAGGTTTTGCTTCCATTACCCCGAAGAAAAGGGTCTTTTTTGGCCGGCCGCCACGGCGGGTTTAATGGTCTGGTTACAATGTTTCCTTGGAATTCTCATTATTTTTACCCAAAAGGCCATAGTGCCGACTTCGGTTCACCTTATTTTTGGGGCTGTCATATTGGCCGCGATGCTGGTGCTGACATTAAAAAGTTCCCAATTGTTCCGGACAGGGACGCAAGTTTGAAAAACTTCAGGGATTTTATCACCCTTACCAAACCGCGGCTCAATTCCCTTGCCATCCTTACAACCCTGGCTGGTTTTTACATGGGAAGTTTTCCTTCCATGAACCGTCTGAACCTCCTCTTTACTCTTCTGGGAACCACCGGAGTGGCGGCTGGCTGCGCCGCCCTGAATCAATGGTCCGAGGTGGCCGAGGACAGCCGGATGGGACGAACCAAGAAACGCCCGCTTCCTTCGGGGAGGATTTCTTCGCCCCAGGCCTTTTGGTTCGGGATTGTTTTATCCATTGCCGGCGAGGTGATCCTTTACCTGGAAGTAAATCCGCTCACGGCCTTTTTGGGGTTGTGCGCGCTGGTCAGTTACGTTGTTTTTTACACGCCCCTCAAAAAGATATCCTCCCTGTGCACCGTGGTCGGGGCGATTCCGGGCGCGATCCCGCCCCTCATGGGTTGGGCGGCCGCTCAATTCCAATTGGGCCCGCAAGGGTGGGTTCTTTTTTGGATTCTTTTTCTCTGGCAGATGCCCCACTTTTTGGCTATCGGGTGGATTTACCGAGAGGATTACGCCCGGGCCGGCTTTCCCATGCTGGCGGTGCTGGACCCCAAGGGCCACACCACGGGGCTGATGTCGGTTTTTTACGCCATGGCGCTGTTGCCGGTGGCGCTTTTACCCGCTTATTTCCGTATGACGGGACCGGTATATTTTTGGATCGCCCTTATGTTAGGGTTGGGCTTCGTTTATTACAGTTTTTTACTGGCCAGGCACAAAACCGTTCGTGAGGCCAAGGGTCTTTTTTGGTTTTCGATCACCTATTTGCCCCTGCTTTTTATCGTCATGGCTTTAAATAAAATTTGATAAAAGCAAACCAAAGCCAGATCCAAGACGCCAAGTAAAGTTAGGTTGAAAAATAAGATTTTCTTGGTGTCTTGGAGCTGGATGTGGTTTGGCTTTAAATTTGAAAGGTTTTTAAGTGGAAAATGTGGTTGAGGTTGAAAATTTATCCTTCCATTACGGCGACAAGGCCGCGCTTTCCGGGCTGACCTTTTCCGTGGGCCGGGGCGAAATTTTTGGGTTCCTGGGTCCCAACGGCGGGGGCAAAACCACCACGTTTAAAATACTCTCCACGCTTTTTTCCTGCCAGCCTGGCCAGGTGAAAATGTTCGGGATGGACCTGGTGAAGGAAAAAATCCAAATCCGCCGAAAAATGGGGATTGTTTTCCAATTGCCGGCCCTGGATAAAAAGCTGAAGGTGCGCGAAAACCTGGAACACCAGGGACATCTTTACGGCCTGGCCGGAAAAGAGCTACAAGACCGCATCGACCGCGACCTGGAACGTTTGAGCCTAAAAAACCGCGAAAAAGATAAGGTGGAAACCCTCTCCGGGGGCCTTCAAAGGCGGGTGGAACTGGCCAAGGCCCTGTTGAGTAATCCTGAACTCATGATTCTCGATGAACCCTCGACAGGGTTGGACCCCGCGGCCCGAAAAGAGTTTTGGGGCCACCTGGAAAGCCTCCGCAAGGAAAAAGGCATGACGGTTCTGGTGACCACCCACTATTTGGAAGAGGCCGACCGTTGCGACCGGCTTTTAATTTTGGACCAGGGGAAAAAGGTCGCCTTGGGAAATCCGGACCAATTAAAAGCCGAAATCGGCGGGGAAGTATTACGGTTGAGGGCGAAAAATCCAAATGATCTGATGGCTCAAATCACCCAGAAGCTCAAAGTGAAAACCTTGCTGGTGGGAGGGTTGATTCAAATCGAGGAAAAGAAGGCCCACAATCTGGTGGGGCCGCTTTTGGAGGCTTTTCCGGAGGAAATCCTTTCCCTGACTTTGGGTTTGCCGACGTTGGAGGACGTGTTTATCCATAAGACGGGCCGCCGGATGCTGGAGGAAAGGGAATGATTTTCACCACCAAGACTCCAAGACACCAAGAAAGATTAATTTTTTTCCAAGGAAAAGAGCTTGCCTTGGAGACTTGGAGTCTTGGTGGTAAAGAAAAGTTGGGGTTTAACAAATGAACTTTTGGTTGGCTGTTTACACCTTATGGCAAAGGGAGCTGGTGCGGTTTTACCGCCAGCCCAGCCGCGTCGTCGGGGCCGTTGGGACAGCCCTGCTTTTTTGGGTGGTGTTGGGAACCGGCATTAGCGGGATCAGCGGAACCGATTACCGAGCCTACTTTTTTCCGGGAACAATGGTAATGAGTGTCATGTTCACCTGCATTTTTTCCAACGCTTCCATTATTGAGGATCGTCAGGCGGGGTTCCTTCAGTCCGTTTTGGTGGCGCCCGTTCCACGGGCGGCCATCGTCATGGGAAAAATTTTGGGGGGAGCCACCTTATCCACCCTTCAGGGGTTGGTGCTTTTGCCTTTTGCCGGTACCGTGGGGGCAAGGTTCGCCCCTTTACCCGCCATGGGACTTGTTCTGTCCCTCTTTCTTCTTTCCTTCGTTATCAACGCGGGGGGGTTCTGGCTGGCGTGGAAAATTGATTCCCCTCCGGGGTTTCATACCATCATGAACATGATACTTCTTCCCATGTGGATGGCCTCGGGAGCCGTTTTCTCGGCCAGCGCGTCGCCCTGGCTCAAATTCTTCATGATGATCAACCCTTTTACCTACGGGGTGGCCGGTGTCCGCCGGGGTCTTTTCCCCGCGGGGGATTTTACACAGCTTCCTTCCCCCTCCTTATGTATTATTCTCCTGACGGCGTTCTCGGTTTTCTTTTACGCCCTTTCGTCCTGGGTGGTCGAAAAAAGTGAAATGAGGAATTGAACATGAAAAAGAAACCTCCCTCCGTGTTTCGGCAAATTTTAATTCCGGTTTTTTCACTCGCCGCTCTGGCCGGCGGGTGGATTCTCGTTCAAAATTCACGGCATTCGGATCTTTTCCAAAAGGAAATCATGAAGTCGCCTGATTTCTCCTTTCAGGACCGAACCGGGCGGATGTTTTCCAGCTCCGAATTGAAGGGAAAGGTTTGGGTGGTCGATTTTATCTTCTCCCATTGCGCGGGCTCCTGTCCCGTCCTGACCCAGCAAATGAATAGTTTGCAGAAGGAATGGCGGGGAAATCCTGATTTCAAACTGGTGTCCCTCACCGTGGATCCCGATCGTGACAACGTTAAGGCCTTAAAGGCTTACGCGGACGATTTGAAGGCGGATGAAAACCAGTGGTTTTTCCTCACCGGAGCCAAGGCCGACCTCTACAAGGTTATTCGTGAGGGGTTTAAGGTGACGGCCATGCCGAACGAGGAACAGGTGCCGGGTTTTGATTTTATCCACAGCGACCGTTTGATCCTGATGGACGCCAAGGGGTCGGTAAGGGCGCTTTATAACGGGGAGATGCCTGAAGAAATGGCCAAACTAAAGCAGGATGTTAAATACCTGATGAGCCTCCGTGAAAAATCGTGAGCATCGAAAACCTTCCCGGGTTTAACGCCTGCCTGAACTCCCTGAGCGCCATTCTTTTAATGACGGGGTATGGTTTTATCCGCCATGGCAACAAAACCGCCCACCGTGTCTGCATGGGTTCCGCTTTTTTGGTTTCGGTGGTTTTTTTGGCTTCCTACCTGGTCCACCACGCCCTTGCCGGAATTGTCCACTACCAGGGTCAAGGGCCGGTTCGAAACCTGTATTTTTTTATCCTGATCACGCATACCATTTTGGCCGTATTGGTTCCGGTTTTGGCCATCGTCACCCTGCGGAGGGCATTAAAAGGGGATTTTGAAAATCACAAGAAAATCGCCCGGGTTACCTTTCCCATCTGGCTTTATGTTTCCATCACGGGTGTTCTCGTTTATTTCATGCTTTACCGGGGTTTCCTGGGTTAGTTTCAAGTTCACCCGGATCATCCCCCTTCACTAAAGAATCGGGGGAGCAGGTTGTTTTTTAACCCCGCCTCTTCCTAATATGACTCAAGATTCCAAGGAGCCAATCGTGAACGTCACCGAACAGGAAATTCTGGAAATCGTCAAGAACGCCAAAACCGTCGCGGTGGAAGGCATGCAGGACGAAAGCAAAATGGACCGCGCGGCCTACCAAATACCCGCCATGCTCCAATCACGGGGAATGAAAATAATTCCGGTGAACCCCAAAATTCAAACCTCACTGGGGGAAAAAGCGCTGGCTTCCATCAAGGATCTGCCCGTTCAGGTTGATATTCTTGACGTGTTTCGAAGACCCGAAGTGATTCCGGCCCTGGCAGAGGAAATTACCGCCCTCCCCAAAATTATCCGCCCCAAGGTGGTCTGGCTTCAATCCGGGATTTCCCATCCCGAGGCTGAGGCCAAATTGGAAAAGGAAGGGTTTAAGGTTGTCTCCGACGCGTGTCTGGGAGTTTATGCCGCGCGGGTCCGCCCCAAAGGATAAGCGTCAAGTTTTCCGTTCAACCGAGCACAAAATCGATTTAATAAATTTCCCACCCAATTCTTTACGAGGATATCTGTCACCTTTTGGGCTAAGATGAACCACGGATAAGGTTTTTGAGCCGCCGAATAACACAGATTTAAATATTTTTTTGCCTAAATATTAAATCTTTTGAATTTATCGATGTTCATCGGTGGCTAAAGGGAGGCAGAAGTGCCGTTGCAAATTCAAAGCAGGGCTTTTAAAAATGGGGAATTAATCCCAAGCCATTACACCGCCGATGGGGATGATGTTTCCCCGCCGCTTCATTGGACCAATGTTCCCGAAGGTACCAAGAGTTTCGTGTTAATTTGCGACGATCCTGACGCTTCGGGCGAACCGTTTTGTCACTGGGTTATTTACAATATTCCTTCCAATACCCTCGATTTAAAGGAGGCCTTTCCTTCCTTTAATTCACTCCCGGATGGGACCAAGCAGGGAATCAATGATTTTGGAGGGGTGGGGTATCGCGGGCCGGCTCCCCCCAGCGGGGTCCACCGTTATTTTTTCAAGCTTTACGCCCTCAATACCGTTTTGGATTTACCGGCAGGGATTAAAAAGGCCCAGCTTGAAAAAACCATGGCAAGGCGTATTGTGGGTGAGGCGCAATTAATGGGAAAATACCAACGCGCCCAATAGGTCCAAAGGCGCGTGCCATTTGAAAAAAACAATCTTTCTTTTTCTCCTTTTCCTGCCTTGTTCCTTTCTTTTGGGCGCACAGAGTTGGCCCAGTCCCACGGGCTACGTTAATGATTTTGCCCATGTTATTCCCGCGGACCAATCCCAAGCCATGGAAAATCTTTTAACCGAGCTGGAACAAAAAACCACCGCTCAGGTCGCGGTGGCAACGGTTCCCAGCGTGGAGGGAGCGGATATTGATGGAGCCGCCGTCGAACTTTTCAAGGCCTGGGGCATTGGAAAAAAAGGGAAAGACAACGGGATTCTTATTTTGGTTTCCATCCAGGACCGAAAGGACCGTATTGAAGTGGGCTATGGACTTGAAAGCGTCATTACGGACGGTCAAACGGGGGTTATACGCCGACGTGACATGGAACCCTTTTTCAAACAGGGAGGTTTCGGCCAGGGAATCACCAACGGGGTCAACTCGGTCGCCCAATTGATCGCGGCAAACGCGGGTGTCGCCCTGAACGGCCAGGTCAGGGTCCGTGCCGCGAGGAGCCGTCAAGGTGGTTTGGGATTCTGGGGAACCATAGTCCTTTTCATATTTATTTACCTGATTTTTTCACAGCTCGGCCGGCGGGGCCGCGGGGGTTATTCCGGCGGGGGATTTTACGGGGGAGGTTGGGGAAGCGGCGGCGGTGG
>JAHFCG010000114.1 GCA_023249615.1 candidate division FCPU426 bacterium
GAGAAAATCATGGACGGCCTGGATGTCCCCATCATCCCTGTCCACCTGGACCGCCTTTGGGGAAGCATCTTCAGCTTCAAGGACGGCAAGTTCGTCACCAAGATGCCCAAACAAATCCCATTCCCCGTCACGGTTTCCTTTGGCCGGGCCTTGCCCGGGAACTCCAAGGCGGATGAGGTTCGGCGGACAGTCCTGGAACTCTCCAGCGATGCCGTCCAGCACCGGCAAACCAGCGCCGATATTCTTCCCTACCGCTTTATCAAAACCGCCAAGGAAAACTGGTTTTTCTTCGCCATGGCTGACTCTTCCGGCAAGGACCTGACCTACGGCAAAACCCTTACGGCCGGCCTTCTTTTGGCCGGTTGGGTGAAAAAACATTGCGGGGACAGCCAAATGGTGGGTCTGCTTTTGCCTTCTTCCGTCGGGGGCGCCCTGGCAAACCTGGGGGTTTCCCTTGCGGGCAAGGTTCCGGTGAACCTGAACTTCACTTCCGGCAAGGAAGCCATGGCCTATGCCGTTGAACAATGCGGGATCAAAACCATCCTCACCTCCAAGGTGTTTCTCCACAAGGCCGGCCTTGAATCTTCGGAAAACATGATTTTTTTGGAGGACGTGATGAGAGGTTTTGGGGGGCTTCAAAAGGTTCTGGCCATCCTGCGGGCCCTTCTGCTTCCTTCCTGGATTCTCAAATTAACCTGCGGCCTGTCGCGGATTAAGCCCGCCGACATGGCCACCGTGATCTTTTCTTCCGGGTCCACCGGTACCCCGAAGGGTGTGATGTTGTCCCACACGAACGTACTTTCCAACCTGGAGGCCTGCGAACAGGTGTTCTGGGTGACCAAGGACGACCGGGTCATGGGGGTTCTTCCCTTCTTCCATTCCTTCGGCTTCATGGGAACCCTCTGGTTTCCGCTGGTCGCGGGGTTTGGGGCCGTATACCACCCCAATCCCCTCGACGCGAAGGCCATCGGGGAATTGACCCTGAAGTACAAGGCCACCATCCTCATCAGCACGCCCACTTTTTATTCCGCCTACATCCGTAAATGCTCGAAGGAGGAATTCGCTTCCCTGCGCTTCGCCGTGGTCGGCGCCGAAAAATTGCGGGATTCCGTTGCCCATGAATTTAAGGAAAAATACGGGTTGGACCTCATGGAAGGCTATGGCTGTACCGAAATGTCGCCCGTGGTGTCCGTGAACGTGCCGGATTTCATGGAGGGCCGCGACAAGCAAAAGGGCATGAAGCCCGGCACCGTGGGTCATCCCATTCCGGGAGTCGCCCTGAAAGTGGTGAATCCTGATTCCGGCGAGGAACTTCCCTCCAATCAGGAAGGCCTTCTTCTGGTCAAGGGCCCCAACCGCATGTTGGGCTACCTGGACCAGCCGAAAAAAACCGAGGAGGTTTTAAGGGACGGGTGGTACGTGACCGGCGACATCGCCCTGGTGGACGAGGATGGATTCATCCGCATCACGGACCGCCTGTCGCGTTTTTCCAAAATCGCCGGCGAGATGGTGCCCCATGTGAAGGTGGAAGAAGCCGTCAACAAACTTTTAGGGGAATATACCTGCGCGGTCACTTCCGTGCCGGATGAACAAAAAGGGGAAAAGCTGGTGGTGCTTTACACGGACCCCAACATGAAGCCCGAGGCGCTTTGGGCCGGTTTGTCCCAAACGGACCTTCCCAAGCTTTGGATACCCAAGAAGGATAGTTTTTATTTTGTGGAAACCCTCCCCCAACTGGGTTCGGGAAAACTGGATTTGAAGGGCACCAAACAAAAGGCGTTGGAATTTACCACCGCGTCCAATTCTTAAAAGGATAAAACAAATTCATGAAAAATAAATATCCGGACCAAATTTATCATTATTTACTTTTAGGGATTGTTTTCATCGTGGGGCTCTGGTCGGTCATCAATCCCCACGACCTGTTCACCTGGTTCCTGGAAACCTTTCCGGCTTTTATCGGTCTGGTTGTCATGACCGCGACCTACCGTCGTTTTCCACTGACGCCCCTTGCCTACACCCTGATTGCCATCCATTGCTGTATTCTTTTCGTGGGAGGCCACTACACCTACGCCGAGGTTCCCCTCTTTAACTGGATCCGGGACGCTTTTCATCTCGCGCGCAATCATTACGACCGGCTGGGGCATTTCTGGCAGGGGTTTGGGCCCGCCATTGTGGCCAGGGAAATCATCATTCGGACCTCTCCCCTGAAAAAAGGGAAATGGCTTTTCTTTTTGGTGATGTGTTTCTGCCTGGCCTTAAGCGCCTGTTATGAGCTATTGGAATGGCGGGTGTCTGTCGCTACGGGTTCAGCGGGAGACGCTTTTCTGGGAACCCAGGGGGATATCTGGGACACCCAGGAGGACATGGCAACCGCCTGGATGGGATCAATTGCGGCCTTGTTGGTTCTTCCCAAATTACATGACCGGCAATTAGCAAGGATAAAATCTTAGCTCAACTTTTCGGATTTTGAATTTGGAGGTCCTTGCGGGCCGCCGCGCCGGCCAGCGCCTTCACTTTCCACCCGGGACTCACAACATGGCTACGTCAATCCTGACGCCTATTTCCCTCAGTTTTTTATTTTTTTCGAATATGAACCACATCGTCCATTTTGAGTCCCCCAACAGATCTTTGTCCCTCAGGGTTTTGGCGTAAATAATGAAGCTTTTTCCCTCTCCCGCGCTTACCATCCCTGAAACCAAGAAGTTTTGGCTACGGGCGAAAACCTGTACATCCTCCGGACTCGACCCTCGGGGTATATAACTTTCCAGCGAGTCCTCGACCTCGAACACGTTCTTAAAATTCATCCAATCAATCCTCGGGAACCCTTCTTTTTTATCCGCCGCCCCATGGCCAATCGCGGTCATCGCCTGAAGGGCGATTCGGGCCGCCGGGTTCCCCTGCTTCGCGGCCTTTTGGTACCACTTTACCGATTCCCCCCTGTCCCTCCTTACCCCTTTACCATAATCGTAGGCGGTTCCGAGGCGTCTTTGGGCTTCCGCGAACCCGTGTTTTGCCGCCCTGCGGTACCATTTCACCGCTTCCCCGCGGTTCAGGATAACTCCCTCCGCGCCCTCTTCATATATCGTCCCCATTTGAAATTGCGCCTTTGCGTCGCCTTTTTCAGCCTTTAATTTCAGATCATTGATATTAACGCGGGGCGTGGGAAGCGTTTCAATGTGGGAATTTGGATTTTGGATTTTTTCTGATTCATACCGCATTACCCCGCCAAATAAACCGGCGAGCAGGCAACAAGACAGGATAATGATTCCTGAAAATATTCCGGCCTTGAAATAATCCGGCTTTGCCGGGAGGCGGGAAAATCTTTTCCACTCCCGCCTGAGGAGAAATAAAATATAGGTGAAAATCATGATCAGCCATACCACCGTAAGAACTACGGCTGGCGGGGCAAATATTCGTAAAACGTTTAGCCCGATCCCCGCGGGAATACCAATGAATAGGAAAACCAAAATAATTCGCCTAAACCATAGAGGCTCAAGACTTATGGCCGACATAAAACCAAAAATAATCACGAGTAAAAAACAGCCAACAACAATAAAAACATCCATTATGGCGTTCGGGCTATTCCAACCCGTCCCAACAACCAGGACCCATAAAAACGCCGCCACTGCGTGAAGGAGAAGGCTAAGAGGGAGGAATTCCCTGTACGATTCTTTCATCATTTTTTAATCCCCTTACTCAACTTGTGAAAAATGACTTTTGCCGTCATTCAGAGGCCCAGCGCCGATAGGCGTGATTCGGGCCGTAGGAATCCCAGTTGGAATTTCGCCCCATTTTTCAGACCTTTTTGACTGAGATGGCCGCGGCTCAACCCGCCCCGATTGAGCCTGAGCCTCGTCATGACACCAAAAAAAATTTGTAAAAGTTGAACTTCTTAATGCTTCCGCACGGTTGTTCGCGCGATGATCCGGTGTTTAAAGCTGTTCAAATCGAACACCCCTCCAATCAACCTCACCGGCCTTCCAGGTCAAGATAACGGCCAACAAAAAACAAAACAGGAAAATGATTGCTAAAAAAATACCAGCTTTGAAATAATCCGGCCTTCGCGGGACACGCGCCCGCCTCTTTAATTCCCTCCAAAACAGGATCAGAAAATAGGCTCCGATCACGATCAGCGCCAACTTTGAATTACCGGACCCAAAAGAAAAATCAGGACCAAAACCAAGTAGGATTATAAAGGGGATGCCCGCGAATAAGAAGAAAGCGGGGATTCGCCTCACCCAAGAGGGATTAAGATTCATCGCCGCGATGACCCCAAAAACAACCACCAGCAAACCCCCGCAAACGAAAACCGCCCCGCTTATTTGACTAAAAGGATCAAACCAACCCGTTTCAAGATAAAGAGCCAATAAAAATATCGCCGCCGCGTGGGAAAGAATGCTTAGCGGAAGGAATTCAAAATAAAGATCTTTGATAATTTTCATAAACTTCTTAACCCTTTTTAACCCACTTTGCCGAAGCTTAAAATCACTATTACGCCGTTTTAAAGGCTAAATATAAAATCGCTCATAAAACATGTTGTCATAATGATCGGAAGGATGTTCGAGTTTCCAGCCATTGTGAAACCTGAAAAAGTAATTGAGCCGCCACTTTCCCCTTTTGGCCTGCGCTTCCATGCCGTATCCATCCTCCACCTTTAATCCTTGGGACAATCTTAAAAACTCCCCATAACCGCATTCTATTATTTCATTATTCTTGTGTAAAAAGATCGTCAATGGAAATTGCCTGGTTTCGGTGAATTCATTCACTTTTTCCAGGGTTGTACCGTTCGGAAGGTATTGGTCCTCCTCGGCCGTTATTTGGTCTCGATTGATCATTTTCGATCCATTTCGTTCCTTGGTTTCCTCCCAATCCGAAATGACGACATAGGTAATTCCCAAAATCAGGAGAAGCCTCCAAAAGCGGCCGTGGGACCACCAGGATTTTTTTGGAATTGGCAGGCTTGGTTCCTCGACCACCAGGGAAGGTTCTTCCATTATTGGCTCCGGTTCATTCGAATGATCAACCATAAGATTTCATCTTTTTTTCTTTCAGGAACATTTTTGAAGTCCTCCTGGGATTCCGCCCCAAACAACCAACATCAAAAAAATTTCCTTCGCCCGCCCGCCTCACGCCTAACCATCCGGGAAAAACCATAAGAAAACCCGTAAAAGTTTTGTGTACTTACCATTCTCCCTTTGAACCGCCCCCGCCTGAAGCCCTGCTACCAAAACCGCCTTTCCCCTCCCCACCCCGCGGCCCTTGAACCCCCGCCATCACGGACGTTAAAAACTCCCGGACCACTTGCCCTTTGGTCCAATGTTCCGTTCCCGGGCCGCCATACCAGGTCCAATGAAACTTTCTCCGTCCGGCCCGTGAATATCCAAACCAAAACCCCATAATCGAAGCCAAAACAATGATCAAAATGAGAATCCAATGCAATCGACCGGAAACCTTAAACAAGAGCGCCCCATCCATGACGGAATAGACCAATAGACCGGCCCCCACCTTTTGCCTCAATGCTTTCCCTAGCAACATGGATACGAGTGGAATTCCGGCGAGTAAGAGGAGAAACAATAATAAACCCATGCTAAAACCAAAACCGGATGGAAATAAAAACATGAACGCTAATAAAAAAAAAGCGCCAAGACAGGCCTGAAATAAATCATGCAAGGAATTTCGAAGCATTTCCAAATTCATATTCCCCCAGCTTAGATACAAAATGTTGACGGCTACGATTACCATCACAAATAGGATAATGATTAAATCCCTGATCAATACCTGTTGTTTTATGATCCAATCGTGGGAGAAAACGACGAAAGCCAGCAGAAAAACAAAGGTTAAGAAAAATGAAAACATTACCCTTTTAAAAGCTTCCCACATTGATTTTTATCCCCTTTCACCAAAGCCCGCCCGCCCCGGCCCCGCCCGAGAACCCGCCCCCGAACCCGGCGCTTCCCCTAAGTCCACCCAAGGCCGTGCCGCCGAAACCCCCGTTGCCGTTGCCATAACCCTTTTCCCCCATACGGCTTCCGGATTTGATCCCTTTAGCAACCGCCATCCGAAATCCGATCAAAGCCCCCAGAGGTCCTATGACCAAGGAAGCCAATTTGAACCCGGTCATACTCCCGTCCATAAAAGCAAATGGTAGCGCGATCACGATAAAACCCATGATGAAACCGATCATATAACCAAAATATAAACCCGATAACCCATAAACCAATCCACCTACTAAACCACCCATGGCGGCGGCCACCTTGGGCGTAATGACATTTCCCAATAAACGGCCAAACATTCGACTGAAAAAATAACCCATGAAAAAGCTGATGAGAAATACGGTGATCCCGGCCGCGTGGGAATTGAGCGGAGCGGGGAAAACACCGGTAAAAAAAACCGCGATTAAACTCCCAAAAACGCTTCCCGCGAAACTCGTCAAAAAATGGGCCACGAACCCTTGTTTCAAACCCTCAAAGATCACTCCGGACTTGTCCCCTATTTCCGACTGGATATTCAATCCGATGTTAAAAAACAAGACCGCGAACGTGTTGTAAATGAAAAAAGTAATCCTGCCAGATTCAAACCAGCTCATGTAAAAGAGGGTGGATAAAATTCCAATGAAAAATATCAAAAAAATGAAATTTAAACGGTTCCTGCCGCTAATCGCCTTGCCTAGTGAGAAATATAAAACAGCGATTAGGAGCAAGTTCCAAACCCCTACGCTTAATTCCTCCCCAACGTTCGAGATAAAAGTGCCGTTATTTTTAGGTTCAGGGTGTGGGTTGTAAACCGCCAAAAAACCAATGATTACCGTGAAAAATAAAATAATAAAAATGAACCTGTAATCGACCGCTTTTGATTCAAACTGATCTTTTCCGCAATAAGGACAGAAATGAGCGGCATCATGAATCTTTTTATGGCAACAGAAACAATTTTTCAAAATATTCCCTTTTTATTAATTTTTTCTATTACCAAATTCCCCCCCCGCCGCCGCCGCCGGAAAAACCGCCGCCGAACCCTCCAAAGCGGCCTATGCCTCTAAGTCCACCAAAAGCCGCGCCGCCAAAACCGCCATTACCGTTTCCAAAACCCTTTTCCCCAACGCTTCGACCGGTTTTGACGCCCATGGAAACAGCTTTTTGAAATCCCAAAACAGCCCCGATGGGCCCGATTAAATAGAGATCCAAATAATAACCGGACAGTTTCAACCCCAGAAAAATAAGGGGAATCGTCACAAAAAATATTCCCAGACAGAAGGAAATAATGTAACCAATACCTAACCCCGCCAACCCGTAAATCAAACCGCCTACGAAGCCCCCGATTGAACCAGCCGTCTTGGGAGAAATGTACTCCCCTAAAAATTGTCCAAAAGCGCCGCTGAATAAAACACCGCCAAAAAAACTTATGAAAAACACCCCGAAATTCACAAGGTAGGAACCCATCGGTACCGGGATCAGGCCCATTAAAAGACCCGCGATAAAACTTCCCAATAAACTGCCCACCAAACTGGTAATTAAATTCGCGAAAAACCCCTGTTTCAAACCCTCAAAGATTACCCGTTTTTTATCCCGAATTTCCGAATGGGTGTTTAGGCCGATGTTAAAAAATAAAACCGCGAACAGGTTATTAAGAAAAGAAATTGCCGTTACCGGCCCGGCAAAATTCCCCCTATAGGGAAACAGGGAACTTCCTAAAATAAACCAAAAAATCAGGTTATAAAGATTCCTTCCTTTGACCGCGGCGCCAAAAAAATAAAAAATATAGGCCAAAAAAGGAAGATGCCAGGCGACCCCCCCAAAATCCTCCAAAACCTTTTGAAATGAGGCGTTGAAATGGTTAAAGGAATGCCCCGAAAAAAAATGGCGGACGTTAAAAATCGCGGAGATGCCGCTTATGGTCAGAAGGGCTAAAAAATAATGAATAATTCTTTTGATAAAATCCCCTTTCCCCAAAAATCAAATCCCTGGTTAATTTCACCAGATCCCGCCTGAACCCCCTCCGCCGGAGGTTCCGCCGCCGAAACCACCCCAGCCTTTAGGGCCCGCGAACCCGTTGGCGGAGGAAAACTTCCTTTGTTTGAAACCCGCCCAAACACCTCCCAAATAACTGCCGATAAAGGAACCGAAAATATATCCCGAAACGCCGTCAGGAAGGCTCAGAAAACCTTTTAAAAACCCCGAAAACAGAATACCAATCAAAAAGATTAAAAAAAGGGAAAGCCAAACAAAACAGACGCAAAGGGGAAACAGGAGCAAACAGGCAAGGGCGTTTATAAAATTATTTTCCCCGCGGTTTTTGTACCACCAAAAAATACAAAAAATAAGACTTGCGGCAATCCCCAGATACTTTCCACCCAGGGGCGCCTGTTCCATGAGTCGATTAAAAGGGGGGGCACTCCCAAGCTCAAAAAGGCCCCTCGAGGCGCGTTCCAACCCGAATCCCAGAAGGCTTCCCAGGACTCCCCCCAGACCGATTCCCAAAACATGCCTAAGTGTGATTTGAAAACCGCCGCGAAAATGATCGGCCCTAAAAACACTTCCCAGGGCCCCGCCCAGCCCAAACCCGGCCACTCCCGCGTAATAATTTCCGGATAGAATTCCAAGAAAGCTTCCCAGGATGCTTCCCATTCCGGAAAAAAAGATTCCACGGATATCGATCCGGCCAGTCAAACCCAGGAAAAAGCACAAAACCCCGGTTCCACTCAATAGTTTGTAGTTATCCCCAATATGGCCCCGCGACCCAATCATCAATGAAATCATGGCCGTGAGGCCGAAAATCAGCCAAAGAATATTTCCTTCTTTTGTTTTTTTACCCGTGGTGAAAAAACCCAACATAAGAATTAATTGAACTATGGAAGCTTGAAAGAGTTGGATCGTGTCCATCATTTACTTCCCCCGCCTTTATAGAAATCCAGGCCTGTGTTTCCGGGCGATTTAACAAAACTTAAACCTTTAAGTTACCAAACCCCGCCCGCGCCGCCGCCGCCCGAGGAACCGCCGCCGAAGCCCCCA
>JAHFCG010000220.1 GCA_023249615.1 candidate division FCPU426 bacterium
TCTTCAACCGCCACCCCAACGGATTCGATGACGGCCACCGCGTCACCCACGCCTACGCCTTCGGCCACCTCAACCTTTACAAAAACCAATAGCCCCACTGATACCAGGACCCCAACGTTCACGAACACCGGCACCGCAAGTCCAACCCCCACACCAACCTCAACCGGAACTTCCACAAATACTTCCACTTCGACCCCTACCTCCACGGCTACCTCAACCAATACCTTCACTTCCACTCCTACATTTACTTCCACCCCCACCAAAACCTTTACCCCGATTTTTACCAATACCTCGACGCCTTCGATGACGGCCACGGCGTCCCTCACCGCTACGCCTTCAGCTACGCCGACTTATTCCAGAACCCCCACGCCCACATTCACGCCGACGGCGACCAGAACCTCCACCAGCACCTTTACCGATACCCCCACCATGACGCCTACCAATACATCTTCGGCTACGCCCTCGAGTACTGCTTCGCGAACCTTCACGCCCACCTTCACCGCGACCTCCACGGATACGGCCACCTTTACGGCTTCCTTTACCCCCGCCGCCACCCGAACGGGAAAACCCATCGTCATCATTTTCCCGAATCCGGCCCCCGGTCCTGCCGTCAATGTCCTTCCTCCGCCTTATCCCGGTATCGGGGAAGTGACCGTGAAAATCTTTACCGTGGGTTTCCGAAAGGTTAAGGAAGAGTATTTCAATTTCGTTCCGGGCGGAACGCCCGTTCCTGTTACCCTAACCGACCGGTGGGGAGCGCCTCTGGCCAACGGTTTCTACTATTTACTGGTTGAAACCAAGTTCAGTCATTCCATTGGGAAATTAGTTCTTCTTCATTAACTCATTCTAAAAAATCCAAATGAAAAGCCCTTTCTTAACGGGCCTCCTTCGAAAAGACCTTAATTTGTTTTCGGGGTTTTCACCGTTTAACTCCCTTTGCGGTAAAATGTCTTTGTCATCCAGTTGATTTGGATTAAAATCGATTTTACTTTTACCGTTTAAATTAAGGGATTTCCCGTGAAGATTCGAAATTTAATTGTAACCGGTTTGTTTTTTGGCCTTTTGGTTTCGACGGCGCAGGCAGGTGTCATTTCTTCCGTTACCGGGGTTTCCATTAATCCTTCCAATCCCTCCCCCGGACAAAACGTTACCGTTACATGGACCTACAACCAGCCGGACGCCTTCAATGATCCCCATGGCCTTATCGTCGTCGGCCCCACCTGCGCCCTTCAAGCCGCTGGAACCGCCGGGCAATCCATCGTGGCCGGGGACGGATGTGTTCCCACCGCGCAAGTCAACGGGACAGGCTGTGTGACAGCCCCCATGGCCCCGAATGAAGCGGCCGGCAACCACACGGTTTCCAAAACCGTCGCCATTCCCTCCAATTTAACTCCCGGCACAACCTATTACGTCATCGTGGGCATGAAGAATTACAACATCTACATGAATCCCAGTGTTTCAGTGGAAGCCCAAAATTGCGTGTCTTTTACGATCCCCCTGCCGCCTCCTTATATCAACCTGAATAAGGTCGCCGAGGGAACGACCGGTAACATTGGGGACAAGGTTTTATTTACCATTAATTATGACACGGGCAATGTCACGAATTTCAAGATTACCGATACGGTGGATGCCCGATTCACCATTCTCAATGTTTATAACGGCGGGGTGCAGACCGGGCAGGCCATCACTTGGACCCTTGGAAACATCAGCGTTCCCCAAAAATCATCAGTGTCCTTTTTGGTCCAGATCAACGCGGGCACCGCCGGGACCATCATTCCCAATACGGCTTACGGCACCAGCAACGAGGTCGGCTCCACGGCATCCAACAATGCCCAGGTCGCCATCGCCCAGCCAGGGTTAAGCATCCTGAAAAGTGTTTCGTCCAGCACCGCCCTGGTGGGTGATACCGTGACCTATTCCCTGAGCTATTCCAATATCGGGACAACCCTGGCGGAGTACCAGAATTTCAACAGCGGAACCTATCCCGGTACATGGACCCAGCCCGTGGCGGGGGGAACCTGGACGGCTGTTTCCGGTTACCTTGAGGAAACGATGAATTACGGGGCAATTTATCCGGGACTGTTGGATACCTCCGTGACGATTTCACACGACGCCATCTACATTATCGACATGAGGGTTGACAGCACCAATCCGATCTTCGACGCGGTATTCCGCTTCAATTACCAGGACGCGGGCGCCGTGACGAACGCCTACCAGGCCCGAATTTCCTCGGACTCGAACGATCTTGGTTTGGAAAAGGTGGTGGCCGGCGCCTATTCCAGCGTGGCGACCAGCACCGCGCCCCACGGCCTGCCTATCCTGGCCAACGCCTGGTACACGGTGAAGGTCCAGGTGTGCGGAAGCAACATCTCGCTTAAAGTCTGGCCGCAGGGAGGGACGGAACCGGGAAGTTGGGACGTCAACGCGGTGGACGGCAGTATCACGGGTCCGGGGATGGTGGGGTTCCAATCCAACCAGGGCCGTGTGGCCTTTGACAACCTGAAGGCCTTCAGCCTGACCAACGCGACCGCGCCTTTTATTTATGACAACATTCCCGCCGGTATCGGTTACGCGGGCTGCACGGGCGGTTGTACCTCCTCGGGCGGGGCCGTGAGCTGGCTTATCGGGGGAACCTGCGCCGGCACGGCCGGGGTGACCTGGTGGGGAACCGTTACCGGGGCCTGTGGAAACGCCGTCAGCAACACCGCTTTTATCGACTCCACTGACCCGCCCCCCGCTGTTTCCTCCAACACCGTGAATACCACCATTCTGGGCTGCGCCACCAACACCGCCACCAATACTCCCACGAATACCCCTACCATAACCCCCACCAACAGTCCAACCTCTACCCCCACCAACACTCCCCTTATTACCAACACCGCCACGAACAGTCCAACCAACT
>JAHFCG010000221.1:0-1662 GCA_023249615.1 candidate division FCPU426 bacterium
CTCCAGGGACTATTCAAGGGGATGAAGGCTCCTTTGGGGGTTTACGCCCTCCTAGGGAACCACGACTTTTGGTCTGACGGGGAAGGGGTGAGGAAAGCCCTGGAAAAGGATGGCATTAAGGTTCTTCGAAACCAGGCCATTTACCACAAACGAAAGGGAAGGACCCTTGCGATCATGGGCGTGGATGACCTTTGGGAGGGTATAAAGAATGAAAAACCGATTTTGGAAGCTAAAGGCGACGCCAAAATCCTGTTGGCCCACCATCCCGACCACTTTTATCTCGCGACAAAAGCCAAGGCCCACCTCCAAATTTCCGGGCACTGCCACGGCGGGCAGATTTGCTTTCCCCTTTTCGGCCCCTTGATTATCCCCTCCGCCAAGGGCCGGAAATATGTCGAGGGGTTTGTCCGGGAAGGGGGCACCACGCTTTTTGCCCATCGCGGCATCGGGGGCTATCCTCCGATCCGGACCTACTGCAAACCGGAGATTGTGAAGTTGGTGTTGAAGTCCGGTCTTTGAAGGCTTTTCAGCCGAAATGAAAATTTGTTCCACGATTTGTTTCTTTTGAAGATGCCGGGCCGCTTTGATATTTGGCGATCGGGTATTCAACGAATGGTTTCGTAGGGGCGAGGCATGCCTCGCCCCTACAACCGCGGATACCACCAATGCCGGTTTAAACGCTCTAGAATTCAAAAAGTTCAGGTTGTCTTCCCGAAGCTCTTTCCTTATAATCATGCATCCCAAGTGAGATAGAGATGAATTGGATCATTTTTTAGAACCCACCAAGCTAGAGCTCGTTTTAAAAACCTTAAAAAACCAAGGCAAAAAAGTCGTCTTCACCAATGGTGTTTTCGATTTATTGCATTTAGGCCATGTGACCTACCTCAAGGAAGCCCGCAAGCAGGGTGATCTTTTGGTCGTGGCCTTGAACAGCGACGCCTCCGTCAAACGCCTCAAGGGCCCCCAAAAACCCCTCCTTCCCCTGGCCGAAAGGGCCGAAATGCTTCTGGCTCTTGATTGCGTCGATTACGTTACCTTTTTCGAGGAAGACGACCCCTACAACGTTGTCAAAATCCTGAAGCCCGATGTCCTGGTCAAGGGCGGGGACTGGGCCATCGACAAAATCATCGGGGGGGATTTGGTTAAATCCCGGGGAGGGAAGGTCATGAATATTCCCGTTGTGGAGGGAAGGTCGACGACAAATTTGATTCAGATAATAAAAGAGAGATACGGTAAACATTAATATGGACCGCAGAGACGCAGAGGCCGCAGAAAAGGAAATATTCTTTGTTTTACAAAAAAGAAAAATGATTTGCCGTTCTCCGCGACCTCTGCGTCTCTGCGGTGAGAAAGGTTTGCCTTATGGCTTCTAGGGTAATTGGTGTGATCCCTTCCAGGTATGGCGCCCAGCGTTTTCCGGGTAAACCGATGGCGCTCATCGCCGGTGTACCTATGATTGTTCGCGTTATCCGCCAAGCGCAGAAGGCCAAACGCCTCAGCGAGGTTTGGGTGGCCACGGATGATGATCGCATAGTGGCGGCGGTTGAAAGAGCGGGAGCAAAAGCCGTCATGACGCCCTCCTCCTTGAAATCGGGAACCGATCGAATCGCTTACGCGGTCCGGTCCCTGCGGGTTGATATTGTCGTGAATATCCAGGGGGAT
>JAHFCG010000221.1:1672-2878 GCA_023249615.1 candidate division FCPU426 bacterium
GAGGTTTTGCAGAAGGATAGGAAGGTTTTAATGTCCACCGTGGTTATCCCGCTAACGGATAAAAAAGAGTGGCTGGATCCCAACGTGGTCAAAGCGGTTCTGGGTCCCAAGGGTGATGTGCTGTACTTTTCAAGGGCGCCGATTCCCCATCCGAGGGAGGGCGGGATGCCCAAGGCCTATAAACATATGGGGCTTTACGGCTACCGGCCGGGATGGCTTCAGCTGATGGCGACCTTGAAACCCACCCCGTTGGAATTGACGGAGAAGTTGGAACAGTTGCGCGCCATGGAAAATGGGGTCACCATCCGGACTGCGATTCGAAAGGTGGAATCCATCGCCGTGGATGTACCGGCGGACATTAAGAAGGTTGAAAGATTTTTAAAAAAACATTATTAACCGCAGAGTCGCAGAGGTCGCAGAAGACGGAAAAAGAAAAGATTTTATTATTTCTCTGCGTGCTCTGCGACTCTGCGGTGAAATCATTCTGGAGGGTTTTGTGACAAAGTACATATTCGTGACGGGCGGCGTGGTTTCATCCCTGGGAAAGGGAATCGCCTCGGCTTCCATCGGCAGGTTATTGGAAAGCCGCGGTCTCAAGGTGACTATCGCCAAGTTTGATCCCTATCTCAACGTGGACCCCGGAACCATGAGTCCCTACCAGCATGGGGAAGTATTCGTCCTGGATGACGGCGCGGAAACGGATTTGGACCTCGGCCATTACGAAAGGTTCCTCTCGGTCAAGCTTCGGCGGTCCAACAATATGACCAGCGGAAAAATCTACAACGCGGTCATTTCCAAGGAACGCCGCGGCGATTACCTGGGAAAGACGGTTCAGGTGGTGCCCCATATCACCAACGAGATCAAGGAAGCCATCCTCAAGATTTCCAATGAGCAAAAGGTGGATGTCTGCATCGTGGAAGTCGGGGGAACGGTGGGTGACATCGAAAGTCTGCCCTTTTTGGAAGCCATCCGCCAATTTCGCTTTGACGTGGGCCAGGACAATACCTTCAATATCCACCTGACTCTCATTCCCTACATTACGGCGGCGGGGGAACTCAAAACCAAACCCACCCAGAAGACGGTCGCGGAACTTCGGGGTATTGGTATCCAGCCCGACATGATTCTTTGCAGAACTTCCAAGACGCTTACCGAGGATGTCCGCTCGAAAATTTCGCTCTTTTGTAACGTCGAGGCCGGAGCCGTGTT
>JAHFCG010000115.1 GCA_023249615.1 candidate division FCPU426 bacterium
AGAACAATGTGGTTTAAAAAGATTTAGGGGTTAAAAGGTTTCCGCGCGGAAAAAACCACAAAATCCCCCGTGCCAAAACCCGGTTTTGGACTCTCCGGGGCTGTCATGGTTTTGGGGTCGTGAAAAAGGGTTTGGCGCGCCTCTTTCCATTGGAACCCCGCCCTGGTCACCATCTCCAGAATATCCCTGGCCGAATAAAGAAAAGCGTTTCGGTAATACTTGGAGCCCGAGGTAAGAACCTGTCGGCCAGTGCGGCTTTCCCTGTCGATAAAACCGATCAATAACAGCCCGCCGGGTTTTAAAACCCTTCGAATTTCCGAAAGAACCCTTATCGGATCATTCACGAAACAAAGCACGGTTACCAGGAGCGCGAAATCAAATTCTTCCGATTTAAAGGGAAGTTCCTCGGCGAAGGCCCGCTCGATCGTGATCCCCCTGCTTCTCGCGATGGCCGCCATTTCGGGGGCCGGTTCCACCCCGGTCTTGATCCCCAGGGATTGGGCGAATCTTCCCGTTCCGGCCCCAATCTCAATGCCGCTCCCCCCGGAGGGGATTAGTTCCCGAACCGCCGCGAGCTCGGATTCAAAAACCGAGGGATGCTCGTCAAACCACGCGTCATATTCTTTCGCGTTTTCGTCAAAGACACTGACATTTATCGGGGAGGACCGGTTCACGCTAATCCCTTGGGTGAATTTTTCGCGAGGGAGGTTTAAGGGGTGACTCGGGGGAAACTATTTTTTTTTCACCCTGTCTTTTCAACCATTCTCCGTGATCCGAGTGGAAAGGATGCTGACCGCAGAGGCATTGAAGGGTTGTATAGGTTTTTTTCTTGAAGTTTCGATGATGTTCCTCAAAAAAATTTTTAAGAATTTTAGATTCGGTCATTTTTTTTTAACCTTCTTTTGTTTTTTATTTTAACAAACTTAAGAATGGAATTCATGACTTGGGTCATAAGGCGGATAGGGGGGTGGAAAGCCGGGAGATTATCCGGTCACATTTTATTCAATCGTTGGTTCGTCATTTGAACCCAATTCGGATGCCCGGAAAATCTGCCTTTACGCAATTTTCAGAAGAAAACCGGTTCAATCAAGTATGATCCAAATCATATTGTGGAAGGTGGCCAACCCCTAATCTGAAGAAGGTTGAATAACCCAAGACGGGCCCTGGACCTTGGTTTTAAAAACCGCTTTGGCCCGGAAAGAATGGAGTGCCGCCATGCTCCCCCCAAAACCGTCGACAGGCAGGAGTCCCTTTATGACGACGAAATCCTTTCTTTCAACCCTGGAGATTTTCAGGAAAATTCCATCCGCCCAGCTCGCCGAAATTGAACGGAAAATGGTGGAAAAAAAATACGCCAAAGGCGAATCCTTTTTTCTGGAGGGGGATCCAGCCGAACATGTTTGGTTTATCAAGGAAGGCCACGTCAAGGCGGTGATCCATACGGCGAATGGGAGGGACCTGACTCTTTGCATGGTGGGCGCCAATAACATGTTTGGAACCTGTTGTTGTTTCGGGGGAGGTTCCTATCCCTGCCACACCATGGCGGAAACCGAAACCACGGTGGTTTCCCTTCCGATGCAGGAATTCCTCAATTTGATGGAAAAATACCCGGAGGTATCCAAAGCCGTGGTCACCCAGCTTTCCAAACGTTTGAGAAATTCAAAGGACATGCAAACCTTCGACCAGGAGAGCGTTGAAAAACGGATACTCCATATTCTTGTAAACCTGGTTTCGGAGTTCGGCAATACCATTCCCCTGACCCGGAGGGAAATCGCGGAAATGACGGGAACCACGGTTGAAACCTGCATCCGGACCTTTTCCACACTTGAAAAGGACGGCTACGTCTCCAGCGCCCGGGGTAAAATTACCGTTAAAAATGTCCAGGATTTGGTGGACCGCCTGGCGGAACTTTAAAGACATTCCTTTTTCGCCGCCGATAACGACCGATGGACGCCGATAAAACATGAAAGTTTTTAAATCTCAATACTCCATCGGCGTTTAGTTATCGGGTTTGATCGGCGGTTGCCCTGTTGTTTTTCAGTATTTTTTGGTTTTTCCCCCTGATTCCCCCCTTTTTTCTTCCCCTTCCCCTTGGGTTGGATGAAACAAAACGGTAAAATTTGCCGTCGCCTTTTATCCATTTTGATATCAAGGAATTCCCAGGGTGAAAAAGCGAAAAGTGAAAAAGCCAAAAGCCCTCCCCCGGACGAAAACCAACAAGACTTCCCGTTTTAAATCCGATTCCAAGTTTCAAAGTCAGGAAACCCGTTTCCGGGGAATCCTGGAGGCCGCTCCGGACGCCATGATCATTGTGGGCCGGGAAGGAAAAATTTTCCTTGTGAACGCCCAAACCGAAATTCTGTTCGGCTACAAAAGGGATGAACTTTTAGGGCAAGCGGTTGAAATTTTGATACCCCATCGGTTTCGCGGCCGTCATCCCGGCCAAAGGGAAGGTTTTTTTTCAGCCCCCAAAACCCGGCCCATGGGCGCGAGCCTCGATCTTTTTGCCCTGCGCAAGGATGGAACGGAATTCCCCGCCGAAATTTCCCTGAGCCCGCTCGAGACACCCGAAGGAACCTTTGCCACGGCCGCCATACGGGATATTACCGAACGTAAAAGAATTATCGAGGAACAAAACCGCCGGATGCAGGAAGCCAACCGCCTCAAAAGCGAGTTTTTGGCCAACATGTCCCATGAGTTAAGGACGCCCCTGAACGCCATCATTGGTTTTTCCGAATTGATGTACAACGAAAAGGTGGGTCCTGTTTCGGCCGAGCACAGGGAATACCTGGGGGACATCCTTACCAGCGCCCGCCACCTTCTTCAACTCATCAATGATGTCCTGGACCTTACCAAGGTGGAGGCGGGGAAGATGGAATTCCGCCCGGAGGTTTTGGATTTGGCAAGGGTGGTCCATGAGGTGAAGGAAATTTTAAGGGGATTGGCCTCCCCCAAAAACGTCAAGGTGGAAACCCGCGTGGATCCCTCGATTGGCCGGGTGATTTTGGACGGGTTCAAATTCAAGCAGGTCCTCTATAATTTTTTATCGAACGCCATCAAATTCACCCCCGAAAAAGGGGCTGTCGAGATTTTTTTGACCCCCGAAGGAAAGGACAAGTTCCGGCTGTCGGTCAAGGACACTGGAATGGGAATTCGCCGGGAGGATCTTCCCAAACTGTTTGTGGAGTTCCAGCAGCTGGACGCGGGAACCTCCAAAAAACACGCTGGAACGGGTTTGGGTCTGGCCCTTACCAAACGGATCGTGGAGGCCCAGGGGGGGACGGTGGGGGTGGAAAGCCAGCATCAAAATGGAAGCACCTTCTGGGCGGTGTTGCCGAGAGAATACAAAAAAAGCTAAAAGCATTTACCACCAAGGGCACCAAGTTCACCAAGGAAGCCAAAGAATAAAATATCCATTTTTAACAGAATGAAAAATGAAGATGGTTTTACATCGATGCTTTTGACTTTTATTTCTTGGTGAACTTGGTGCCCTTGGTGGTTCAATTGTTTTTTTGGAAGGAGGTTTGCGATGGCCGGCGAGCCGATTCTGATCGTGGATGACAACCCCATCAACCTGAAACTGACGAAGGTATTGCTGTTGAAGGAAGGGTACCAGGTGCAAACCTCCCCGGACGCGGAGGAGGCGCTGAAGATCCTAGAGAATTTTAAACCCCGATTGATCCTGATGGATATTCAGCTCCCCGGCATGGACGGGTTGGAATTGACCAGGCGTTTAAAGGCCTCGCCGGCCACGGAAAACATCAAAATTATCGCCCTCACCGCCTATGCCATGAAGGGGGACGATGAAAAGGCCAGGGCGGCCGGCTGTGACGGCTATATCACGAAGCCCATTGATACGCAGACTCTTCCCGGCGTCATCGCCGGGTACCTTAAAAAATAATTTGAACCACCAAGGCACCAAGGGCACTAAGAATGACTTAAAATACGTTAGAATCGTCCCGCGAAAATGTATGATGGGTTTTGTATAAAAAATATTTCCTTACTTGGCGCCCTTGGTGCCTTGGTGGTTCAAACGAGGTGTTTGTGAAAAAAATTCTCGCGGTTGACGACGATCCCATCGGGTTGAAACTCCTGAAAACCCTCCTCGGCAGGGTGGGGGGTTATGAGGTTTTCACGGCCGAAAACGGAAAATCCGCCTTGGAAACGGCGGATCGGGTTTCCCCGGAAGCCGTCATTTTGGACCTCCAGCTTCCGGACATCAGCGGGATGGAAGTATTAAAAAAACTGAAGTCCTCCTCTCCCCAGCTTCCCGTCATCATGCTGACCGGCGTGTCCCAGATCCAGACCGCCGTGGAGGCCATCAAACTCGGGGCCTACCACTACCTGACAAAGCCCTTTGATCAGGAACAGTTGCTGATCACCCTTCAAAATGCCATGGAAAAAAACCAGCTTTTGGCTGAAATGAGGGAACTCAGGGAAAACTCGGGTAAAGGGCCGACTTTATCCAGGATCACCGGAAAAAGCCAACCTGCCCAGGAGGTCGTAAAACATATTCAAAAGGTGGCGGATTCGGCACTGACCGTTTTGATCCAGGGGGAAACGGGCACGGGAAAAGAGCTGGTGGCCAGGGCCCTGCATGAGGAAAGCTCGCGGCGCTCCAAACCTTTTGTGGCCATTGACTGCGGGGCTTTGGCCGAAAATCTCCTGGAATCGGAATTGTTCGGACATGAAAGGGGAGCCTTCACGGGCGCCGACCGGAAAAAAGACGGCCAGCTTCTGCTGGCCCAGGGCGGAACCTTGTTTCTGGATGAGGTGGGAAACCTTCCGGCCGCCCTTCAGGCGAAACTTTTAAGGGTTTTGCAGGAGCGGCAGGTGCGCCCGGTTGGCGCCGCGAAAGATTTTCCCATTAATATCCGTTTTATCGCCGCCACCAACGCGCCGCTTGAGAATGAGGCCAAAACCGGAAAGTTCAGGCAGGATCTTTATTACCGCCTCGCGGAATTTACCATCAGCCTTTCACCCCTGCGGAAACGAAAGGAGGATATTCTTCCCCTGGCTGAAAAATTTCTGGAGGAAGCCTCGCTGGAACTTCGACGAAACGTGGGAAGCATCCAGGAAGACGCCGCGAAGTCCCTGGGCGGCCATTCCTGGCCGGGGAATATCAGGGAACTGCGAAATGTCATCCGCCAGGCCGTTCTTTTGACGCCGGATTCCTCCATTCATGGGGAACAAATCCTGGACCTTTTGGGGAAAAAAGGCGCGGGGGAATCGGCGGGTCCGTTGGAGGTTCCTGTTCCCGCGGGGTTGTCACTGAAGGAAATCGGGCTGAACGCGGTGGAAGAGGCTGAAAAACAGGTGATCCGAAACGTCCTGCGTTCCACCGGGGGCAACAAGGCAAAAGCGGCCAAGATCCTTAAAACCGACTACAAAACCCTCCACGTCAAAATCAAGAAATACGGACTTCCCGTCAAAGAAGAGTAGAAAAATACCGGCGCCGGCATTCATTTATTTAAAAATAAAATCAAAACTTATTGGCGACTCGCGTCATTAAACCGGCCCGGAATGCGGCTCTGGTTTCGGAGGGGCAAGGCATGCCTTGGCCCTGCCACGGAAACCTTTCCGAGCCGGCGGTAAGGCAACCGTAGTATGGCGTCAACGCCATAGTGTCCCGGCCATAACCCCGGGGGGTTTAACCTCCCCGATTTAAAAATCCCTTGTTTTTTAATCCCCTTTTTTGGCACCCCGTTTGCTTTTAAAAGAAAGCGGAAGACTTTCCAACCCTTAAAAGCGGGATAAGCCAAAATGTTGAAAGAACCGATTCTTATCGTGGATGACAACCCCTTGAACCTGAAATTGGAACGACTCCTGTTGGAGGTCGAGGGTTACCAGGTTCAAATCGCCAAAAGCGCGGAAGACGCCTTAAAAACCCTGGAAAGTTTCCATCCCCGGCTGATTCTCATGGATTACGGCCTTCCCGGCATGGACGGCCTTGAATTGGCGCGGAAACTCAAGGCGGAAATTCAAACCAGGGACATCATTATTCTTATCGTGACTTCCTATGATCAGAGGGGGGATGAGGAAAGGGTCATGGCGGCGGGGTGCGACGGCTATATTCACAAACCCATCGACACGAAAAGCTTTCCCCAGGTGGTGGCGGATTTTTTGCGGGGCGGGAAACAGGGAACCGGCCATTCCGGGAATAATTAGAACAACAGGTTCAAGGGTCCAGGGCCAAGGTTCAAGTTAGATGATTAACGCAAACCCGTCCCGGTCCCCGACAGCCGGCTTTTTTTAAGGAGGACGACATGCTGACCATCAATCATCAATCCCGTTTGGAAAAATACAAACTCCCGCCCAAGACCTTTCTTTCAACCATGGAAATTTTCAGGTCGGTTCCCGATGGCGCGCTTCGTGAAATTGAACAAAAGATGGTTGAGAAAAAATTCAAAAAACATGAATCCATTTTTTTAGAGGGGGATCCCGCGGAATCCGTCTGGTTCATCAAAGAGGGACACGTCAAGGCCGTGATCAATTCCGCCAGCGGGCGGTGCCAGACCCTTTGCATGGTCGGCCCCAAGTCCATGTTTGGGGCCTGCTGTTGTTTTGGCGGGGGAAATTATCCCTGTCATACGGTGGCGGAAACCGATACGACGGTGGTGACCTTTCCCATGGCCGATTTCCTAAACCTGATGGAAAAGTTTTCAGTGATATCCCAGGCCATTGTCGGTCAGTTATCCGCCCGGCTTCGGCAATCCAAGGACATGCAAACCTTTGACCAGGAAACCGTTGAAAAAAGAATCCTTCACATCCTGATAAACCTGACGGAACAATTCGGCTCCACCATTCCCCTGACACGCCGTGAAATCGCGGAAATGGCGGGAACCACGGTTGAATCCTCCATCAGGACCTTTTCCAAACTGGAGGATGAGGGTTTGGTTTCGGGTGTCCGTGGGAAAATCATTCTAAAGAATATTCAGAACCTGATTGACCGGATGAAAGAGATTTAAACGGGTTTTACCTTTTGTGGATTCCCCTGGATTAGCGGGTAATCGTAAGAAGACCCGCCGTTTCTCCCGCGTTTTGGCTCCCTCCTGAAAAAGGGTTTCTCCCCCGGATACCCTTTGGGTATTTTTTACCCCATTGAAATAAAAACACGACTGAAAAAACCGGACAAACGTTTTAAAGCCTCAATATCCAAATATTTGTTAAAATTATTTGTCTGATGGTAATGGCCCGACTATTGCTTAATATGACAAACACGATTGAAATCAAAATAGCACTATTTCTGTCAATTCTATGGATCTTAAAATAACTGAATGAACAAAATTGGAATTGGGATTACGAGGGGGAAACATGCGCTACCATTTACATGACCGGACAAATAAAAAAGGAATTTCATCAGCTTTTGTTTTTTTATTTTGTTTTGTTTTTTTAGGGGTTAATTCCATCCTGGCCGAAAATTCCGAGGGCGCCGACGGGAATTCATCCCCGAACGCCTCGGAAAATTCCGGGGATTTAACCAAAATGAGCCTTGAGAAACTGGCTGGAATGGATGTTATGGTCACTTCATCTTCCAAAAAGAAGGAAAGCCTCAGGGACGCGACCTCGGCCATTTTCGTCATTTCCCAGGAGGACATCCACCGAAGCGGGTTCCAACATTTGGCGGACCTGCTTCGAATGGTGCCGGGCCTCCAGGTGTCCAGTCAAAACGCCAATGAGTGGGCCATCAGCGCGAGGGGTTTCAACAGCCAATACAACAACAAGATGCTGGTACTGGTGGACGGCCGAAGCGTCTACGATCCCATTTTAGGCGGGGTTTACTGGAACCAGCTGGACCTGATGTTGGAGGATATCGACCGCATCGAGGTTATCCGCGGGCCGGGGGGAACCCTTTGGGGCTCCAACGCCGTAAACGGAATCATCAATATCATTTCCAAGGATTCCAGGGAAACCCAGGGTCTTTATCTTTCCGGGTTAACCGGCAATTCCCTTTATGGGTTGGCTTCCGCGAGATATGGGGGAGCGTTGGGGGATAATCTTTATTACCGGGTATATGGACAGGCCGCCCACCACGGCCCAAACCAAAATCCGGACGGTGGAAATTGGAACGACGGGTGGTATGACTTCAGGACGGGGTTCCGGGCGGATCTTGACCAGGACCAGGATCATTTTACCTTTGAGGGGGGAGCGCAAAAGGGCTATTTTAATTACACCCGAATCAACGACTCCAACAGTCCGCACCTGAACCCCTTTACCCTTGTGATGGACGAGGATTTCAACACGCAGATCAACCAGAACGCCCATCTTCTGGGCCAGTGGAAAAGAACCTTTGAGGACAACTCTGAACTGCAGGTTTTGGCTTATTACGATTACATCAACATCACCACGGCGAATGACAGCCGAATCGTCAATACGGGGACCGCGGATTTGGAATTTCAGCACCGTTTTACCTTCGGCCCCCAAAACGAAATCACCTGGGGCGGAAGTTTTCGGAACATCGCGGATGTTTTTTACAATCCGATCCAATGGATCTATGTTCCCGAGGACCAAAGCCTCAATATCTACGGGGGGTTTCTTCAGGACAGGCTGACGCTGATAACGGACCATTTGTTCCTAACCGCGGGCGCCAAGCTGGAAAACAATCCCTATACCGGCACCGAATTTCAGCCCTCCGGCCGGCTTTTATGGACCCCCAACCTCAAGGATAGTTTATGGGCGGCCGTGTCCCGGTCGGTCCGAATCCCCACCCAAACGGCCGCGACGGCGAATATTTATTTAATCGGCGTCCCCGCTGGGCCGGTCACTTATTTTGGGGGCTCCATCCCGAACCCCAACCTGAAATCGGAAACCCTTGTTTCCTATGAATTGGGTTTCC
>JAHFCG010000023.1 GCA_023249615.1 candidate division FCPU426 bacterium
AAAAAGGCGAATCTTCCCCCCTTGTACATGGCTGAGGTGAATGGGGAGGTTTTTCTCTTTCATAAAGGGGACAAGAAAAAGGCTGATGCTCCGCAAAAGGTGGAGGCGGATGACCGGGTTCTCACGGGGGAAAACTCAAAGGCCTATTTGCAGTTTGAGTCGGGCGGTACCATCGAAATCGGACCCCAAAGCGACGTGAAGGTCAGTAAATTGAATATTTCCCAGGAAACCTTTAAGGCAAGGTTCCTGGTGGCGTTTGGCAAAATGAAAACCGCCATTCATAAATTAACTAACTCCACTTCCTCCTTTGAGGTTGAGGCTGGCGGTGTGGTCGCCGGAGTGAGGGGAACCACCTTTGAGGTTTCCTATGACAAGGACAAAAAGCAGGCCTCCACCAAAACCTACGACGGGACAGTAGCCACCCTCGTTAACGGCAAGGAAACCCTGGTTGAAAAGGGGATGGGTTTTGTGGTGGGTAAAGGGGGATCACCCGTCCTGGCGGCTTTGGGCGCGGGGGATGTGGCGGATTTTGTTCAGTTCCTTGACGCCAAGGATAAACTGGACGCGGCGAAGGACATCCTGCTGAAAAAATTGGAGCAGAGATTGCTGGAGGAGGCCGCTAAGAAGTTATTGGGAGACAAAGGAAACGACCTAATCAAGCACCTCCCGTTTCATTTCTAGAACCAACTAAACGGCGGAACTTTAACCACAGAGTGACACAGAGTTAACAGGGTAAGGAAAATTCTTTGGGCTTTTTTCGAAAACCTTCAGGTTGCTTTAATCGGTGTGCTGCCCGTCTTTTGAAGTGAAAATAATGAGGGTAGTACTACCCCGCGTGATTCACAAGTGAATCACGAAAAGCGGGGTGTAACTCTTTTAACTCTGTGGTGAAAAATGGGTGAAGATTCCTTTCGGGTTGTTTGTCTTGGGAACGTTCTTGTGGACGTTCTCGTTAAGCCGGTGGAAAAACTTCCACCCAAGGGCGGACTGCTCGCGGTTAAACAGGTGGAGATGGCCCTGGGCGGCTGCGCCTCCAACACGGCGTTGGCTTTAAGCCGGCTTGGGGTTCCTACTTCCCTATGGGGAAAGGTCGGCAAGGATCATTTCAGCGAATTCGCCATCAAAGAGCTGAAACGGGGCGGGGTTGAGGTTTCCGGCATGCAGGTAGATTCAAAGGTCTCCACCTCCGCGACGGTGGTTCTGGTGGACTCCAAAGGCCGCCGGTCCTTTCTTCACTCGGTCGCCGCCAACGATCATATTCATCGCCGTGATCTTGACCTTTCTAACCTTTCCACTTTTTCACATTTGCACATCGGGGGCTACTTTCTTTTCCCTCGTCTTGATGGCGCGCCCATGGCCGGTATCCTCAGGACCGCGCAGAAGGCGGGCTTAACAACGTCCCTCGATACCGCCTGGGACATGAAAAACCGTTGGATGAAGGCCCTGAAACCCTGTCTGCCTTATCTCGATTACTTCATGCCCAGCGAGAGGGAAGTGAAAAAGTTGTTGGGCCATACCCAGTCCCGAAAAGCGGCGGCGACTTTTCTGAAATTGGGTGCCCGATGCGTCATCCTCAAGTTGGGGGAAAAGGGGTCCTACCTCAGGCATAGCAATGGTAGGGAATTTCTGGTGCCGGCCTTTAAAACCAAGGTGGTGGATACGACGGGCGCGGGGTTTTGTTTCTGCGCTGGGTTTATCAAGGGATTGTCTCTTCGGTTGAATTTGAGGGATTGCCTGCGAATGGGTAACGCGGCCGGCGCCTGCGCGGTTTCGAAGTTGGGCGCCACGGCGGGGATAGTATCCTTTGGTCAGGTAAAGAGGTTATTGTAGGGGTGACATTTACCCGTCAGCCTTTGGCTGAGGGCAGCAAAGGACGTGGCGCCCTGATTTTTTTGTTATTGTAGGGGCACCCCCCCCGTGGGTGCCCAACAGTTGATTCGGGCGGGCATGGGAGCCCGCCCCTACAGTTTTGAAAATAACGGAGAAAATTTTGCGGAACCTTTGGAACAACCCAACCGCTTTCAAATTAGCTGGCGTGGATATCCTCGCCTATACCAGCCGCCTGATCGGCGCTAACCCCGAACTGGTGGTTTGGGGCGGGGGCAATAGCTCCATCAAGTGCGTGGAACCGGACCACAAGGGCGATGAAACCAACATCCTCTATATAAAGGGTTCCGGTTCCGACATGCGAACTATTGAGCGTAAACATTTCACCCGCCTGCGTTTGGAGGACCTGCTTCTTCTTGAGGATCGCGAGGCCATGACGGATGAGGAAATGGTGGAATATCTTGGCCATGCGATGATGGGCGGAAACCAGCCGCGCCCATCGATCGAGACATTGCTACACGCTTTCGTTCCACATGAGCATGTTTATCACAGCCACGCGGACGCTATTACCTCTCTCACTGATACGCCAAGAAGCGAAGCCCTTATCCGCAAATTGTTTGGCGGTGAGCTTGGGTTTGTTCCCTATACAAGGCCAGGTTTTATGCTTTCCAAGTGGGTAGGGAAAATCGCAAAGGGAGATTTGAATTTAAAGGGCGTGATTCTCGACAAGCACGGCCTCATTACCTGGGGCAAAACCGCACGAGAAGCCTACGATCGAACCATCGACTTTTGTTCAAGGGCCGAGAGGTTTATCCAAACCGCGAAAAGGAAAAGACCGGCGCCTTTGGGCCGGGTAACAGTTAAATCCCTTTCGGCGGCGGAGCGACAAAGCCGCATGGCGGATCTTCTCCCGGTTATTCGAGGGACGATTGGTTTATCGGAAAGAATGATCCTTCTTTGGGATGATTCCCCTGAGGTTTTGGATTTTGTGGGCAGGCCCGGAGCGGCGAAAGCCTCCCAATTAGGGCCGATGACACCCGATCACCTGATGCACATCAAACCCTGGCCACTCTTTATAGAAAAACCTTTTGATTCACCAACCGGGCTGGCCCAACAGGTCATGGCGGGCCTCTTTCAATTTGAAAAGAAATACCTCCCCTATTTCAATCGATATAAGAATGGAAAACTAAACCAACTTAATCCCTATCCTCGGATCATTTTGATTCCCGGGTTGGGTATGGTTACCACGGGGAAAAACTATCAGGCCGCAAAGATTGTTCAGGACCTTTATCACCATAATCTCCGGGTGATTCAAAACGCCTCGGCTATCAGCCGTTTTCAGGCCATCAACGAGAAGGAAATCCACCGCTTCGAGTATTGGCCCATGGAAAATTACAAGTTGACCCTGCTTCCCAGGGAAAAGGAATTCTCCCGCCGGATAGTTCTGGTGACGGGCGGGGCCAGCGGAATTGGCCGCGCGGCGGCTTTTGCCTTTGCCAAGGAAGGGGCCCAGGTTTTTGTGACCGATGTGAACGCCAAGGGCGCCGGTGAAACGGTGGCGGGGATATTTGAGAAGTACGGTGACCGCGCGGCGGTAGGCTGCGCGATGGATGTGGGGGACGAAAAAAGCGTGCGGGAAGCTTTTAAAAAGTGTGTCCTGACCTTCGGCGGGTTGGACGTGGTTTTTTCCAACGCCGGCGTCGCGAAAAGCGCGCCGATTAAGGACCTGGCTCTTTCGGATTGGGAACTCAGCCTAAAGGTAAACGCCACCGGGCACTTTTTGGTCGCCCGTGAAACAGTTCGAATCCTTAAGAAGCAGGGTTTGGGCGGGAACTTCGTTTTGAACGCCACCAAAAATGTTCTGGCTCCCGGCAAGGATTTCGCGGCTTATAGCGCCGCAAAGGCCGCCTCGGTCCAGGTGGCCCGCATTATGGCCATCGAGCATGGCGGGGACGGAATAAGGGTAAACATCGTGAATCCCGATGCCATTTTCGCGGGCTCCAAGTTGTGGGACCAGATGGGCAAGGAAAGGGCCAAGGCCCACGGAATCAAGTTTGACAAGCTCCAGGATTTTTACGCCCAGCGGAATTTGTTGAAAACAAAAGTTTGGGCCGAGGATGTGGCCGAGGCGGTGTTGTTTCTGGCTTCCGACAGGGCTTCCAAAACGACAGGGGCGATGCTTCCGGTGGACGGCGGAGTCAAAGAAGCCTTTTCGAGGTGATGATGAAAAAGAAATCGAAAATTAATAAGAAGAAACCTTCGGAAGTCACCCCGCATTCAGCCATTTACAAGTTGGTTCGGAAGCTGGTGGTGCTGGTTATCGGCGGAAGCGTGGTGGTGCTGGGAATCGCATTTATTTTTTCACCCGTTCCCGCGATTATTGTTATCCCCATAGGCCTCACGATTCTGGCCACCGAGTTTATCTGGGCCCGCCATTTACTCAAACAGCTCAAGGAAAAACTCCACGATCTCAAAGACATAATGACCCCCGGAAAATAAGCTTTAACCGCAGAGTTCACAGAGTCATCAGAGTAAATCTTTAGACCATTTAAAAAAATAATAGATTGCCCGGTTTAGAATAGAACAAAAAAATATATTGTTTTAAACTCGGTGTCCTCTGTGTACCCTGTGGTTCAAATCCTTCGGAGGTTTTTATGAATCCTATGAAATCCAACATTTCCCCATTGCAGGCCTCCCGTTCCGCTTATGAACCCAAACTTCCCAAGGCCCTGTCGGGGAAGGTTTCCAAGGTGGCGCTAAAAACCGGCAAGGCGACCCGTTCCATCAGCGATCAGGATGCCATCAAGAAACTGTTCGAAAGCACCTATGGCCAGCCGGAGGTTTCCTTTGTGCCTGGCAAGGCCTCCGCTTCCATGAACAAAGCCGTCAAGGTTGCCTTGGTTCTTTCCGGCGGCCAAGCGCCGGGGGGTCATAACGTTGTGGCCGGGTTGTACGACGGCCTCAAGAAACTGAACAAAAAAAATACCCTGACGGGTTATCTGGGCGGGCCTTCGGGTCTGGTTGAAAACAAGAAGATGGAAATTACCGAAAAGTTGTTGGTGGGTTACCGCAACACCGGCGGGTTCGACATCATCGGCTCTGGACGGACCAAACTGGAAACCCATGAGCAGTTCGAGACGGTGCGCAAGAACCTGGAAGCCGCCGGGATCACGGCCCTCGTGGTGGTCGGCGGGGACGATTCCAATACCAACGCGGCGGTGCTGGCGGAGTTCTTCAAGCATCACAACAGCCCAATTCGGGTCATCGGCTGTCCCAAGACCATCGACGGCGACCTAAAGAACGAGCAGATTGAGGTGAGTTTCGGGTTTGATACCGCCACCAAGGTTTACGCGGAACTGGCGGGGAACGTGGGCCGGGATTGTCTTTCCGCCAAGAAGTATTGGCACTTCATCAAGGTCATGGGGCGATCCGCCAGCCATATCGGGCTCGAAGTGGCCCTGAAGGTTCATCCCAATATCTGCCTGATCTCGGAAGAGGTCGCGGAAAACAAGTGGACCCTGGAACAAATCATCGACCAGGTGGCCCAGGTCGTTTCGGAAAGGGCTTCGAAAAAAATGAATTACGGGATCGCGATTGTTCCCGAGGGGCTTTTGGAATTCATTCCTGAAATGAAAAAGCTCATCAGCGAATTGAACGATCATTTGGCCCACAGTCCCGAGTTTGAGAAGCTGGAAGCTCCCGAAGAGAAGGTGGCCTTCGCGAAGCACCATCTAAGCGAGGAATCCCGGGGGGCTTTTCACTCCTTGCCCCATTCCATCCAGGTCCAGCTTTTGGCGGACCGGGACCCGCACGGCAATGTTCAGGTCTCGAAAATTGAGACGGAAAAGCTTTTAATCGAGGCGGTGGATCATAAGTTGAAGAATTGGAAAAAAGAAGGGAAGTTCAACGGCAAGTTTTCAGGACAGGGTCATTTCTTCGGCTACGAAGGCCGCTGCGCGGATCCTTCCAACTTTGACGCCGACTACTGTTATTCGCTGGGTTTCACGGCTTCCTATTTAGTGGCGGCGGGTCTTACGGGTTATCTTTCCAGCGTTCGTGATCTTTTAAAGCCCGCTTCCCAGTGGAAAGCCGGGGGAGTGCCCTTGACCATGATGATGAACCTGGAACGACGCCACGGAAAAGACAAGCCCGTCATTCAAAAGGCGCTGGTAGACCTGAAGGGAAAACCCTTCAAGGCCTTCGCCAATCTTCGCAAGAGCTGGGCCGCTGAGGATGACTTCACCAGCCCGGGACCGATCCAATTCTGGGGGCCTTCCAATGTGGCGGATGCGGTACCTGAGACTTTAAGGCTGGAACGGGGCAGATAATTGAAAAGAGTTGGTATGAAGTTTCAGAAAATGACAAAAATTTTAATTTTAATCACCATAAGCTTTGGTTTTCTTTTTTCTGCAAGCCATGGAAAACAAGAAGTTGGCGAACTGTCGCCTCAATATCAATATGAGTGGGGGGAACCGCCTAAGCAGACTTGGACCCGAGAGAGCTTTTCTAGGTGGCTAGAATTAATGCCAAAACCGGGCCTTAAAATGCCAGACAATAAAATAAAAAAAGAGGTTTTGACTTATTTTAAAATTCGAAATGATTCGAAAGTTTTGGTTGCTATTGTTGGACCTCCCAGGATTACTGGTTTAGCAAATCCGAAGTTTTATATTTGGTTGCAAGTTAAAAACCGAAACGGAAAAATTATGAGGGATGGAGCTGGTAGGTTATCTTTAACTGAAGAAGGAATGAGGGTTAGTCTTCTGGATTTTGCAGGCAAAGAAGAATTAAGAAAAAGCTCCACTCTTCTGACCAGTATTTTTCCTTACGATGCGGTAATTTTGATCAAGAAATTTTTAAAATAAAAAAACCGAACTCCAACCTCAAGTTTCCCATTTTTGGCCTCATTTTTTATTTTCTTGGAACCTTTAGGGTGTTTCATCCGTCTGATAAATAATTCTTTAAATCAAAATACCTTGGGCGGGTGATGAAACATTGGAAAATAAAAACCATTGAATTTGAGGCCGGGGCGCGACTCTTGTTGAATGATTTTTTGGCTAAGAACCCGACTTATGGGAAAATGGTGGACGAGCGCGTCGACGACCTGCTGAATTATCCGGATTTAATGTGGCAATCCGCCCATCTCGTGGACGGGGATTTTGGATATTTTGTAACCCGCAACCAACAACTCGATTTGGCCGGAAAGGTTTATCGGGCCCGGCATTTGGCACTCGTTACCCACTTCGTGTTCCATCGTTGAAGGAATTATGAATTGGTAGTACACTTGGTATTACCAGGAGGTTACAAGATGAATTCAAGAGCCCCTATTTCTTACCGCCCCTCGATGGAAAGATCGGAATTGGAAAAGGTCGTTACGAAGAAACTCCGTTATAAAGCCCTTAATCGATTCATCGATGAAGCCGTCCGGGAAAAGATCACGCGGGAATTGGCTGGAACCGAACAATCGGAAATGGGGAAATTGCTTCGGAAATTGACCGAGGTCGTGTATGAACACAACGGTTGGAAGATGATGAAGCTCACGCCTGAAATCATCGACCGGATCGAGAAAAGAGCCAAGCCTGTTGAGGAGGGAAAGGTCCGGTCTTATCCTTGGAAGGCCAAAAGCCACCGCGTGAAACCCGCCGTCGGACAGGGTTGACCCATGAAGTACGCGGTCATTATTGAAAAAGCTAAAGAAAACTATTCGGCTTATGTCCCCGATTTACCTGGATGCGTCGCTACCGGTAGGACATCCGTGGAATGTGAAAAAGAAATTCATGACGCGATTGTGTTCCATTTAAAAGGTCTAAAACAAGACGGGCTCCCGGCTCCTCAACCCACCAGCATTTGTGAATACAACGAAGCCTGATTTTTCCATCCAATTTACAAAGCCTCCAAATAAACTTAAGCCTTAATTGTGAATATTTTCCCCATTTGCGGTCATATCCCCACCTTTTTGCGGTTGCATTCATTCCGGCCCCCGCCCTATACTCCACCTCCCACCAACTGTTTAAAAGCATAGGTGGGGTGGGACGACTAAGATCGTCCGCCTGCTTTGAGGACGTCCTAATTGGATCTCTGACAAGCCTTGTTCCTTCGAGAAAGACTGGAGGAACTCCCCTCATCCACGATGAGGAAACCAAAGGGAGGTAGTTCATGTCTAATCTTTTGAAATACGATGTAATTTATATTTTGGATCCCGGCGCGACCGCGGAGGAAGCAACCGCTGTTTCCACCAAGGTTGAGCAGATTGTCGCGGACGCCAAAGGCACGGTCCTCAAGAAAGACGACTGGGGCAAGCGCCGCCTGGCCTACATGGTGAACAAACACCGCGACGGCCAATACATCTTCTTCCATCTTCATATCACCACCGAGACGATCGCCGAAATCATGCGTAATCTCCGGCTCATGGAAAAGGTCATCAAGTTTTCCGTGGTCAAGGACACCATCAGCCACTTGAAGGCCAAGGTTAAGGCTCCCCGCGTTGGAAAAAGCCCCGATACTTCCGGAGCCCATTCTTCCCCGCGTTCCGGCCCGAACCGCCATATGAGCTCCAACCGTTCCGGTTCCGGCTCGAGCCATTCGAGTTCGTCCAGCTCCGCCCCGACAGCTCCCTCGGCTCCGGCCGCCGCCCCAGCCGCGACGGAAGCTCCCTCAACCCCAGCAACTAACGCTTAAGACTTTAAGAGGGAGGCACCATGCCAAATTTCAACAAAGTAATGTTGATGGGAAATCTCACAAAGGATCCCGAACTGCGCTACACCGCGGGCGGGGCCCCGGTGGCCAATCTTCGGATGGCCATTAACCGCGTTTACCAGCTTCAGTCGGGCGAAAAGAAGGAGGATGTTTGTTTCGTCACTGTCGTGGTTTGGCGCAAACAGGCGGAAGCCGTGGGCGAATACCTGAAAAAAGGCGACCCGCTATTTGTCGAGGGACGGCTCCAAAGCCGGTCCTGGGAAACCGACGACAAGCAGAAGCGGAGCATCATGGAAGTGGTGGCGGAACGCATTCAGTTCCTCAACCGCGGCAAGGGCGGGGGAGCCGAAACACCCCACGAGGCCGTGGAAGATGAGGGCGCCCCGCAAGGGCCTGCCGCCGCCGGGAGTGAAGAGGATATTCCTTTTTAAAACAGCATAGCCGCAAATTGACGCAAATTTACGCGGATGGGGCTAAAGCGAAAAGAAAAGATATTTCTTGGAGTCTTGGAGCCTTGGTGGTGAAAAACAAAATTAGGTAAATTAAGGAGAATCAAAATGGAAGAGAAAAGAGAATTCAAACCACGCAGCGGCGGACCCAGGGGCGAAGGAGGACCGCGCGGCGAAGGCCGTGAGGGCGGCGGTGGCGGAAGGTTCCGCCGTCCGCGCCGGAAGTCCTGCCGTTTTTGCGCCGAGAAAATCGTCGCAATCGATTATAAGGATTTCAACCGGATCCGTTCCTTCGTCAGCGAACGCGGCAAGATCGTGCCGAGCCGCATGACGGGAACCTGCGCCAGCCATCAGCGCGAGCTGACCAAGGCCATCAAACGGGCCCGTAATATCGCTTTGCTTCCTTTCGCCAACGCCTAAAACGTTTCTAAACCTCTTTTACCGCAGAGACGCAGAGACGCAAAGGGAAAGCCTGTTGAAAAAACCAGGAAATGAACATGTTTTTCTCCGCGTCTTCGCGCCTCTGCCCCACGCTTCATCTTGAAAATTTATTAAGAAGACGTGGGCCGATACCACCCTCAATAAGTTCTTATGAATCGGTGGCATGCGGTGGAAAATCTTTACTTTTTAGGTTTTGAAACAGGTTCTAGTCTTTAAGGAGTATTCCTTTGGACGCTGTGGTGGATTTCTTTCTCAAGATGCTGGTGGCTCTGGTCTTTATTGGCCTGACCACCTTAACCGCTTCTTGGTCGCTTCTGCGGGGCTTCAAGCCCCGGGTGGTGGTCCTCATGGGGGCCGCTACCCTCGCTGTTTTTCTCGGCGCCCTTTTTCTCTTCATGCAATCCGCCCTCAAACAAGACACCCTGCCCATGTTTCAGCAGTACTTTGCGGAGGCCTGGAAAAATCAGGCTCAATGGATGACTTCCTCCGGAGTCGCGGCCGACAAAATCGCCATGTTGAGGGAAATTATTGAAAAGTATTTTTTTCAGGCCTTTCCCTCCTGGATCGCGGTAAATTGCCTGATTCTGGGACTTTTGGCCTATTATCTTGCCACCGCCATTCTTTCCCGTGTGACAACCAGGGTTTCCAAAGCCATCGCCTTTCGGGAATGGGTTATCCCGGAACCTCTCGTTTTTGGTTTGATCATTGGGGGAATTCTGAAGTTGTTTTTCAGGGAAAACAGCGCCCTTGATATTCTTGGAAACAACTTTTTGGTTTTTTTCGTTGGGCTTTACACCTTGGGGGGCCTAAGCATCATCTCCTTTTTCTTTCACAAATGGCGGCTTCCTGGTTTCATGCGGCTGTTTAGCTATATCGTTCTTTTAAACCTGGTGTTCGAGACGGTTTGCTGCTTCGGGGTTCTGGATGTCTGGTTTGATTTCCGGAAGCTAAAGGCCGCGCCGCCAACACCCGAACCCACGGCGTAACCATAGGTTCACCACCAAGACTCCAAGACGCCAAGTAAGTCTTTTGGGAAGAAATATAAAGATTTTTGGTTTGGTTGTGGGTGTCCCTGGAGACTTGGAGTCTTGGTGGTGAAAATTAAGTTTGATTGGGGTTTTAAATGAAAGTCATGCTCAAAAGTGACGTATCGAAGATCGGCAAAAAAGGCGAGATCCTTGAGGTGAAAGAAGGCTACGCCCGAAATTTCCTTTTTCCCAACGGCCTGGCCATTGAGGCCACCGGCGGAACCATGAAGCAATTCGAGGAAGAAAAGAAGGCCCAGGACCGGAAAAAGGCGAAGGAAAAAGAAGAAGCGGAAGTTTTGGCCGCCAAAATAAAGGGAACGACCGTCACCCTGCGCCATAAGGCGGGGGAAGAAGGGCGTTTGTTCGGCTCCATTACCTCCGCGGAGATAGCGGAAGGCCTCAAGAAACAGGGTTTTAACATCGACAAGAAGAAAATCGTGTTGGATGAACCCATCCGCCTGGTGGGGGAATACACGGTGAAGATCAAGCTCCACCATGATGTCGCGGGTGAGCTTCCGGTGAATGTTCTGAAGTTGTGAAGAAGATTGCTTTAAGTCTGGGGTTTTTCATTTCTCCCTCCTGGTTTTCTAGTCCTCGAAATTTTTAATCCAACCAAGAATGTTATTAAAACAAACATTGACATGTTGTAAAAAGTGACATATCATTCATTGAGTCGATAAACCAAGGGGGTTTTATGAGTCGGTCTGCCGAAGGTGCAATTGGACAGAAGATACGGCAATTTCGGGAAAGAGCGGGTTTATCGCAGGAGCAAGTAGCCAAGAAGTTGGGGCTCAACAGGGTGTCGTACACCCAGCTTGAGCAGGGCAATCGCAAGGTTATGGCAGATGAGTTGGTGGAAATTGCCAAGGTTTTTAACACCACTCCCGATGTGCTTTTAGGAGTCCGCAAGGAAATTGAGGTGAATCTGGAAGAGAAGCCTAAACAAAAGAAAAAAGAAACCGAAATGCGGATAAGCGTGCCGCAAGAGAACGTTGAGAAATTCAGGCAAGTGCTTCTCTATGTCCTGGGTAAAGTTGGTTATCAACCCAATGTGGGAGAAACCGTTCTTTATAAACTGCTTTATTTTGTCGACTTCGATTATTACGAGAAATTTGAAGAGCAGTTAACGGGGTGTACCTATATCAAGAACCACCACGGACCTACACCTGTTGAGTTCGCCAAGATCGTTAGTTCGATGGAACAAAAGGGTGAAATAAAAAAAGAAACTGTGGAGTATTTTGGACACCCCCAGAAGAAATATCTGCCATTAAAAGAGGCGGATTTAAACCTTTTGACGGGAAGGGAAGTTCAACACATTGACACCGTCATTGCCCGTCTGGGGCACATGAACGCAACCGATATCAGCGCTTATTCCCACCAGGACGTTCCTTGGTTGGCCACGCCCGATGGAAAGCCCATTGATTATGAAGGCGTTTTTTATCGCCAAGCACCTTATAGCGTGAGGAGTTACGGTGGGGACGATATTTAAAGAGGAAATCCGACTTCCGGAATTTGAGCGCGATCTCAAGCAACTGACCAAAAAATACAGGTCCTTGCCGGAAGATATGAAAACACTCATAACTTTTTCCTTAAATCTTTTTCATAAACAAAATCAAAATCAAGACGGCATCGAACTTATGGCCGGTCTTGGGATTGAGTATCCCAAAATCTACAAGGTTACGAAATTTACCTGCAAGTCTTTGAAGGGCAGGGGAGCCAAAAGCGGGATGCGGGTGATTTACGCCTATTTTCCCGATTTGGACAAGGTGGAGTTTGTGGAGATGTATTTCAAGGCCGATCAGGAAAATGAGGACCGCAAACGGATCGCGAGGATTTACGAAAAATGATTTGTTTCCATGTGGACAATGTGGATAAGTTTATCCACTTGTGGACAGTTTTAAAAAAATCTTAAACATTTTTCTCTTTTTTTTCCGTGAAAGGTTAAGATGCAAAAAAATTATTAGGACAGGGTTCGCCCCTGTTTTCTTGGTGTGCCGCCCCTCTTTTAATAATGAATAATGAGGGCGGTACTACCCCGCGTGATTCGCATTTGAATCACGCATGGCGGGGCGAACTTGGTGCCCTTGGTGGTTCAAATTCAATTTGGAGTTGTCTATGGAAGTCGCCCGTAAAAGCAATCCGCCGTCGCCGTTTCCCAACAATTCCGAATTCCGCGTGCCACCCCAGGATCTGGAGGCCGAACAGTCCGTTCTCGGGGCCATGATGCTCTCCTCCGAAGCCACCCGCCTGGTCATTCCAATCTGCAAGGAAGATGACTTTTACCGCGAGGCCCACCGGAAACTGTACAAGGCTATCATCGCCTTGGACGACCGCAAGGAACCGGTCGACATCATCACCCTGACCAATGAATTAAAGCGGATGGGCGAGTTTGAGACCATCGGCGGGGTTTCGGCACTGACCACCCTCATCGAACGCGTTCCCACGGCGGCCAACGCCGAGTATTACGCCCAGATCGTCAAGGAAAAGGCCTCGGCCCGCAAACTCATTACCGCCGCCACCCAGGTTGTGGCGGACGCCTATTCCGACGCCATGCCCATCAAGGAACTTTTGGATGACGCCGAGCACCGCATCTTTGAAGCCACCGAGCTTCGCGAGACCAAGGACTTCGCCAGCATCAAGGACCTCATTGGAAATTCCTACGAGTACGTCAACAATCTTTCCGACCAGAAGATGCATATCACGGGAGTGCCCACGGGTTTCTATGACCTGGATGATCTGACCGCCGGGCTTCAACCGTCTGAAATGATCGTAATAGGGGCCCGCCCATCGATGGGTAAAACCAGCCTGGCCTTGAACATCGCCCAGCACGCCTGCATGGGAACGAACCAGTTGAAGAAACGAATTCCTGTCGGGTTCTTCTCCATTGAAATGACCGCCAAGCAATTGGCCCTTCGTTTGCTTTGCTCGGTGGCCCGAATTGATTTACAGAAGGCCCGTTCCGGATACCTCAGCGACCACGACCGCGGGCGGTTGGTTAATATCACGGGCCAGTTTTACGAGGCCAAACTTTTTATTGATGACACTTCTTCCATGTCCGTTTTGGACCTGAAGGCCAAGGCCCGCCGGTTGAAAAGGGAACACGGCATCGGGCTCCTGATCATCGATTATCTCCAGCTCATCCAGCCTGGTATTTCAGTTAATAACCGCGAACAGGAAATCGCCTACATTTCGCGCCAGTTGAAGGCCCTTGCCAAGGATCTGGATATTCCCGTTGTGGTCTTGTCCCAGTTGTCGCGCCCGCAAAAGGGAGCGGAAGCCAAACGTCCCGTATTGTCCGACCTTCGCGAATCCGGCGCCATTGAACAGGACGCCGACGTTGTTATGTTCATCCACCGGGAAGACGCCGGCAACGCCAACGATGAGAAACCCACCTATGATTACGAGCTGGTAGTTGCCAAACAACGTAACGGACCAACTGATAACGTCAAGGTTATCTTCCGAAGGGAATATACTTCCTTCGAGTCCGCTTCCAAAGTTTCGGAAAGATAAACAATTCCTGAGGCAACCAATTAAATTCAAAGGCTTTTCACCACAGGTTGCCTTCGGCAACGCACAGAGTTACTCGGAATTTATCTTAGGATAATTCGTCATCGTGGAAGGCCCCTCCGGGCCTTCGTCTTTGGCGCCGAAGCGGGCTTCACGGCACCGGAAAAAGAATTATTTTTCCGTGCCCGTAGAGTCCCGCTCCGGGCCACGATGACGGGTTTTCTTCACGGCTTTATCTGCGTTCGTCAGTGGCTAATACCCCGGCCTTACTCTGTGTCACTCCGTGAACTCTGTGGTTCAAATTTTCTTACGCCGTGGTTTCTGCCTGCGATTTTGCTACAATAAAATCCTCATGAAAACACACCCCAACACCCCCACATGGGCCGAAGTCTCCCTCGGCGCGCTTAAACAAAATTTCAGGGAACTCTCCCGTCTCGCCAAGGGTTCCGAAGTTCTTCCCGTCGTGAAAGCCAACGGCTACGGTCACGGGTTGGTACCCGTTTCCAAGGCCCTTCTTCAGGCGGGCGCCCGGTTATTGGCGGTTGCCTTTGTTCAGGAGGGCGCTGTTCTTCGGGCGGCTGGCATCAATTGCCCCATCCTTGTTTTAACCCCGACCCTTCCCGCCGAAATTCCCCTTCTCCTGAATAACCGTTTGACGCCCCAGGTAAGTTCAGTGGAAGGGGCAAGGGAGCTTTCCAAAGCGGCTAAAAAGTTAAGGGCTAGAAATTTGGTGGTTCATGTGAAAATCGATACGGGGATGGCCCGCGTGGGGGTACAGGCCTCCCAAGTCATTAAGGAAATCTCGGCGATTCAAAAAGTTCCCGGCATTCAAATCGAGGGGGTCTATACCCATCTGGCCACAGCCGACTGGAGCGATCCCAAATTCGCGTGGAAACAAATCACGATTTTCCGCCAGGCCCTGGAAAAGTTGAAGGGCACCGGGTTGGTTCCTTTTACCCATATCGCCAACAGCGCGGCATTGATTACTTACTATCCCCAAGCCAGGGGAACCTGGGTGCGCCCCGGAATTTCTCTTTACGGGGTTTATCCCAGTCCCAAAATGAAAAACCGGGTGAATCTGACGCCCGTCATGCAGGTCAAAACACGGGTCCTCCATACTAAAACTTTGGAAAAGGGCGAGTCGGTCAGTTACGGAAGGACCTACACCGCCAAGGGGAAAATCAAGGTTGCTACTCTGGGGATGGGCTACGCCGATGGGTTGCTCCGGAGTTTGTCCAACCAAGGTTTTTGCCTGATCAAGGGAAAAAAAGTTCCATTGATCGGAACGGTTTGCATGGACATGACCATGGCCGACGTTTCAAAGGTTCCAGGAGTTAAGGCAGGCGACATCGCCACGATTTTCGGCAGGGATGGGAAATCTTTCCTTTCGGTCGAGGAACAGGCCGCCCATGCCGGGACAATTTCCTACGAGTTGCTTTGCGCGGTGGGCGACCGTGTGCCGAGGGTTTACACTGAATAAATCGATAAACATTTAACCGCCGATAACGACCGATGGACGCCGATGGGTTGAGGCTGAAAGAAATTCAAATTTATTTTATCGGCGTGAATCGGGGTTGATCGGCGGTAAAAAGAAATCCTTTTGAGGGTTGAAATGAAATCCTACATCGAACGATTTGGAAAGGTCCTCTCCTACTTCATCCATGACATGGGTGAGATGGTTTTTTTGACCCTCCGAATCAACCAGCAGATGTTCGTAAAACCCTTTGATGGAAAGCTCATTCTCCAACAGATGGTGCGCATAGGGGTGGAATCCATTCCGGTCGCCATCACCACGGCGCTTTTTACGGGAATGGTTTTGGCCCTCCAGGCGGGCTACACCCTCGAAACCAAAATCAAGGGTGTTTCCCAGTTCATCGGGTCGGTGGTTTCCATTTCGATGGTCCGCGAATTGGGGCCGGTCCTGACCGCCATGGTCATCGCGGGTCGTAACGGTTCGGCGGTCGCGGCGGAAATCGGCACCATGCAGGTGACTGAACAGATCGACGCCCTTTTTACCCTTGCCGCGAATCCCATCAAGTACCTCGCTGTTCCCAGGTTTCTTGCCTTTACCCTCATGCTCCCGCTTTTGACCATCTTCGCGGATATCATCGGCTGGTTCGGCGGTCTTTTGGTCAGTTCCATGAAATTCACATCCTCTTCCGTTTATATCGACAGCACAAGAAACTCCCTGGAAACGGGGGACATCATGGGAGGCATCATTAAGGGCATGTTTTTCGGGGCTATTATGGCCATCGTTGCCTGCCGGCAGGGTTTCGCCACTACCAACGGCGCCGAGGGCGTGGGGAAAGCCACCACCAACGCCGTGGTTTTTTCCTTCATGTTGATCCTTATCTCGGATTATTTTTTGAACGCGGTTTTAATCGCGATGCATTTCTAGGGGAACGTCATGGGCCAGATTGTGAAAATTATCCAGTTGAAGGGTGTTTCCAAAAGCTTCGGGGACCGCCGGGTTTTGGATTCGCTTGACCTGGACGTTTATTCCGGGGAAACGCTGGTCATTATCGGCAGGTCCGGGGTGGGAAAAAGCACGATCCTGAAACACATCGCGGGGCTTTTGCCGGCCGATCAGGGAGAGATCTGGGTGGAGGGGTTGGAGGTGGGACGTTTGAAGGAACGGGAAATGAACGAGCTCCGGAAAAAAATGGGGGTGGTTTTCCAATACGCTGCCCTTTTTGATTCGCTGACCGTTTTTGAGAACGTGGCCTTCCGGCTCCTGAGGGATTTTAAAATGGTGGAGGACAAAGCCAGGGCCTGGGTGAAGGAAAAGCTGGAACTGGTGGGGCTTCGAGGCGACCTGTTGGACCTAAAGCCGGCCCAGCTTTCCGGCGGAATGAGAAAAAGGGTGGGGCTGGCCCGGGCCATCGCGGTGGATCCGGAAATTATTCTTTATGACGAACCCACTTCGGGGTTGGACCCGGTTTCCTCGGAAGCCATCAATGATTTGATTGTGGACATGCAAAAAAAATTACGTGTCACGTCAGTTGTCGTGACCCATGACATGCACAGCGCCTACAAGGTGGCGAACCGAATCGCCATGATATATGATGGAAAAATCATCGGAATAGGGACGCCCGACGAGATTAAAAACAGCCAGGATCCTTATATCCGTCAATTTGTCACAGGTAGTGTTGAGGGGCCGATGCCTGTCAGATGAGGAAAAACGTGGTTCTTAATTTGAATTCTTGATTTTTAATTAAAAATTCAAAACCAAGAATTGAAAATTGCTGCTGAGGGGTTTTTATGAAGTCTTCTCTCGAATTTAAAGTAGGTTTGATGACCATCATCGCCCTCCTCGTCCTGATGGTTTCCATTCTCTTTGTGAACAACTTCCGCTTTGGATCGGGCGGACGGGTTTACACGGTATCCTTTAATTTTTTGGGGGACCTTAAATCCGACGCGCCCGTGAAATACGCCGGCGGGATCGATGTGGGCCAGGTTAAAAATATCCATTTTTACCAGGATAAAGCCGCTATCGACATGGTTATTACCCAAAAGAACCTCAAACTCCGGAAGGATTCCCAGGTGGCCATCTACTCCACCAGCATGCTGGGAACCAAATACGTTCAGATTGAAGCCGACCTTGGAAAGGGTGACGAGTTAAAACCCGGGGAGGTCATTGAAGGCCGTGATTCCAACAACCTGGATAGGACTTTCAGCCAGCTGGGAGATGTGATGGAATCCTTTGAGAAAATGATGGGGGACCCCAAGGCGAAGGAAAGCTTTCTGCGGTCCTTTGAAAACATGAACAAGGCCACCGACCAGCTCCTGTCCATGACTGTTTCCAGCAGGGCCAAGGTTGAAAAAATGATCGAGGATCTCTCGAAATCCAGCGGGGATGTGACCAAGATCGTGGCCAGCGCCCAGAAGGTCTCGAAAAGCCTGGAAGAGTTAACCGGCGCCCTCAATAAAAAGGATATTTCAACCGCCATGAAGGACATGAACACCACCATGAAAAACATGAAACAATTGACCAACGACATTCATGACGGGAAGGGCATCGCGGGGGTCATGCTTCATGATGAAAAGGCCGCCGACGATTTGAAGAGCCTGATCGAGGAATTGAAAGCCCACCCCTGGAAATTGCTCTGGAAGAAGTAGTGGTATACCTCCTCGTTTAAAGGCGTGAAAGTGAAAATGTTAAAAGGTTGCAAGCCCGCTCCCACCCTTGGTTTTCTTCTCTCCCTTTTCCTTTTCGGCCAGCCCTCCTGGAGTTTGGCCATGCAAGGGAATGAAGATGAGTCCCCTGTAACGAAAAAAAATTCCATGAGCATGACCCACGACAAGGCCGATTATCTCCTTACCTCGGCTGATTGCGGGGCCATGGAGGTCTGGGACGTGGCGTCCGGAATGCCCATGCCCTACCCCATGGCGCGTATGCCCATGGACATGCTGATGCTTCACGGAAACGGGTTTCTGGACCTGATCGCCGAGGAAGGTTTGGACAGGGGAAGGGAGGCTATCGCCTCAACCAGCATGTTTATGGCCGACTTTGGAACCACTTCCGGAGGCGGACATTATTTCAATTTGGATGTGATGGTGACCGCGGAACTTTGGACCTTGTGCAAGAACGGGTATCCCGAACTTTATCAGATTGGGGAAAACCAGGCCGACGGCACTCCCTTCATTGACGCCCAGCATCCCCACAGCTCGCCCTTGATGGGACTCACTTTCAGCGACACCCTTGCCTTGAATGATGAGGACAAGAGCAGCCTGAAGCTTTTTGTCGCGCCCCGGGGTGAAACCACCGACGGTCCTATCGCTTTCATTCACCGCTCGACGGGATTGTTTAACCCGGATGCTCCCCTGGGACACCATATTGGCCAGGATGTGGGGCATGTCACCAGTTCCGTGATCGGGGAATCCCTCAAGTTGGGAGGGCTTCACCTGGAGGCCTCCCTGTTTCACGGCATGGAACCAAGCCCCACCCAGGTGGATCTGCCCCTCGGCACGCTTGATTCCTTCGGATTCCGTTTGATTCAGGAATTTACACCCAACCTGACGGCCATGGTTTCCTACGCTTACGTGAACAACCCGGAACCTGGGATTGCCGACGCGGAACGCTATTCGGCCTCGCTTTACGCGACCCTTCCCTTTAATGATGGCTGGTCATTTCGAAACACCCTTATTTATGGCGGGATAACCCATATCGACCAGGCGGTTTTTCTTTCCTCCATCCTTGAGGAATTTTTATTGGGGGATTCCAAAACCCATCTCTTTGGCCGGGTCGAGGTGCTGCAAAGGACCCCGAACCAGTTGGGGATCGCGAGCCTTCCGGACCCGGATACGGGTCGTTGGGTGACGGCCATTTCGCTTGGCTACAGTCATCAACTCGCGGCTTGGGATGGCTGGGAATTGAACTGCGGCGCCATGGCGACCAACGACCAGTCGCCTCCCGAATTTTCCGCCGCCTACGCGGGCAATCCCCTGACCTACAAGTTTTTCTTTCAATTGGGCGGCATGCAGATGCACAGCTTGTGAAATTCCAAACAAATAACCAGATTTAGCGTTGGAATAAAAAATATTATTCTAAACATATTAAGTGAAAAGAGGGCAGCCGTTAGTTATGGCAAAGAGTGGTATATTTAAGGGGATATTTAATCGGAGGATATGGATGAAGGAAAGATTGGCCGCTGTTTCCTTAGTTGTTCTTATATTTCTCGGCGTTCTTATGACTTCTGGTTGCGATCGTTTTGTACCTGTCCCCAGCAGTCCTGCTCTCCCTTCAACCCCCATTCCCGATTGCTCATTTGTTCCTGTCAGCATTTCCGCGCCGCTAAAATCAGGCAACTTTGTTATCCATAATCAAACCGATTGGCAGAACTTTTTGGGATGTGTTTCCGGTTGCCCTACCCCTCCGGTGGACTTGACTCAGCAAATGCTTTTGGCAACAGCGGAAACTTTTTCTGAAATTTGCCCCTGCGATCCCATGTCGGAAGCTGTTACGAGTGTTTGCAACGATGGGAATAAAATCACCGTCCAGGTGCTGACTTCCGGTCCGGCTATGCCATCCGCCTGCCAACCCGTGACCTTCAATCCTTGCTTCCCGGTTTTTCCAATTTATTATTGCGCTCAGGCTTTTCATGGCATCGCGGCCGGCGCGGCTGTTTCCCCCTCCAATCTTCCTGTTGAATGGATCGTGAATGGAAACAACATTACGAATCCCCCGACTTATACCTGGAATTTGACTCCGGTTTTGACTCCGATGGCTACCTTTATTGTACTTAACTGCAGTACTCCCACACCGACTCCGACGCCTTAATCTGTCGAATTCATTAACGTGTTATTCCAAAGCTCCGCACAGCGGGGCTTTTTTTTTGAACCGGATTTTCTGACGGAAAAAGAACACCCTTTTGATAAAATAGCTAAATTCATCCGATGCCGTCTGTTATAAGGTCATCCAACTTCAAGGCTAAAAGAAAGTTTTAAATGAATTCCACCTCTACAACCAACAAAGGCCCCCGGAACCCGACTGCCGGGGAATATCCCGCCCTGCTTAAGTTTCTAAGTCATAGCTATGGTTTTGCCGACCCCCGCTGGTTTGAAAAGGACGCTCCCCATTTTTTTGGAAAAAACCCTGACCAGTTAAAAACTAAGTGGATTTTGAAAGTTGGGGGAAAAATTGTTTCCCACGTGGGAATATTTCCATTCACCGCCCTGGTCGAAGGACGAAAGCTGAAGGTTGCTGGCATTGGCGCCGTGGCTACCCATCCCGATTTCCGGGGACAGGGCCTCATGAAGAGTCTGATGGAAAAAATTGATGAGGAAATAATCCGAGGGGGTTATGACCTATCCATTTTGTGGGGCGAAAGAGGCCTTTACCTCCCCTATGGTTATGAGAGAGCCCTTTTTATGGACCAGTTTTCCTTTCAAAAAAAGCCTCTGGAATATTTCGCCGCCCCTGAGAAAGTTCGGCCCGCCCGCGATAAGGATTTACCCGCCATTCAAAAACTTTACTCCAACCACCCCTCCCGCCTTCTGAGAAAAACGGACCAGACCTCATCGGCTTTCAAGCGCTTTGAACGAAAAAATGAAAAACCACTTTGGGTTTTGGAGGAAAAGGGGAAAGTGGCGGCCTATGCCTTGTTTTGGAGGCCGGCCTCTTTTTGGAAACCGGCCCCTGGTCCCTTGGATCTTGCCGAGTGGGGGGGCGGCGCCGAGGATGTCGCCTGCCTGATCGCGACGGTGCTTCAAAATGAATCAACTGATTATTTGACGGCAACGGTTTATCCTGGTTGTGGACTCCATCTTTGGGCTTTGGAAAATTGCTCGAATCAGGCCCGGGTGACCCAATCCTTCATGGTGAAACCCCTGAACCTGTTGGGGGTATTAAAGGCCTTTGAACCACAGATTCAACAGCGGGCCAAGGCCCTTGGATTAAAGGGACAGGGAAGCCTGACGATTCAAATGGAGGAAGGCCAAGACGTAACCCTGGTGTTTGGGTCCGTGTTGCGGGTGGCAGCCGGAAAAGGGAAGGGACCTCTTGTGATATTGACTCAAACGGAATGTTCCCGTTTGTTGTGGGGCGCGGGAAGACCCAGTGATTTTTTGGGTGACAAGGCCAAGGGCGCTGAACTTTTGGATGTTCTTTTTCCTTTGGATTGGTACTGGTGGAGAAGTGATTGGATCTAACGGCAGTTGACAGCCCACAGTTAACAGTTTCCAGGTGAACCTAAACGAAAACAGGAGCCGCAAATGAATAAAAAATGTAGAGGCCCAGTTCTCACCCTGGCTTTCGCTGGGGTTTTTATCGCGCTGGTTCTTTCGACCTCCTGCGGCAAGAACCAATCCAACGTTGTGCATTTGTCCTCCTGGGGAGATGTTCAGGAAAATTCCATTCTGGAAGGGCTCATAAAGGATTTTAAGAAGGTTCACCCCGAGATTCCCGTTCAATTGGATCGGGTTCCCTACGGCGATTATGTGGACAAGCTTTTGACACAGTTCGCGGGCGGGATGGCCCCGGATGTCATTTTTGTTTCCGCCGAGAACCTCGCGGATTTTTATCCCCGAAACCTCCTGGAGCCCCTGACTCCCTATTTAAAAACCGATACCTCCATCAAACTCGGGGATTTTTATTCAACCTTGATCAACTGGTACACCGTCAAGGGGGATCTTTATGTCCTGCCCCGGGATATCGCCCCGGTTTGCGTGGTTTATTACAACCAAAAAGCTTTTGATGAGGCGGGACTTTCCTACCCGAAGGATGATTGGACGACGGAGGAATTCCTCGCCGCCGCGGTCAAGTTGACCAAAAGGGACGCGAAGGGCAATGTCACCCAATGGGGGTTTGTGGACGATTGGGGAATGCCGGAAGCGTGGATTTACGCTTTCGGAGGCGGGTTTGTGGATGATCCCCATAATCCTCAAAAGTATCTCATCACGGAACCGGAAGCCGTAAAGGGCATCCAATTCCGGGGGGATTTGATGAACAAGTTCAAGGTCATGCCAGGTCCCGCCAGCCTTTCACAACAGGGCGGCGTTGGAACTTCGGACATGTTCGTGAACGCCACCGCGGCCATGTTTCTTTCGGGCATCTGGAAAACCCCGATGTTCCGCGGGATCAAGAATTTCAAATGGGACGTGGTGATGTCGCCCCGGGTCAAGGGTGTGAAGAGGGCGGTGATCGGGGGAAGTTCCGGCTACGGAATTGTCAGCACCTCAAAGCACAAAAGGGAAGCCTGGCAATTGATCGCTTTCCTTTCCAGCCCCGAGGGTCAACAAAAATTCGCCGATACGGGGTTGGTCCAGCCGGCGTTGAAAAAGGTGGCGGAATCCTTCGCCTTTCTGGATGGAAAGGATCCCCTGAATAAAAAAATGCTTCTGAAGGCCGTGGAATATGGGGTGGACATGCCGATCGCCACCAATTGGAGGGAAGTCCAGCAGGGAATCATTTTCCCCGCCCTGGACAAGGTTTGGATGGGCAAGGAAACCGCCGTTGATGCCGCCCTCAAACTGGGGGTTGAATTGAAGAAACATCCGCTGGTTTTGCAGGAAAAACCCGAATAGAGTGACTGGGGGCATATCTTTTTTCACCGGTTATTCCTAGAATTCTTTTAACTGTTTAGGCTTTTAACGCGGAGGCGCAGAGACGCGAAGGTAAACCATTTTGATTTTAATGTTTTTGATTTTGGTTTATTTAAAAAGCATTTCTCCGCGACTTTGCGTCTTTGCGGTGAACATTTAAGGATTAAATTTAGAAAATACCGTTAGGGGTTTAGGAGGAAGTTTATGTCTCATGTCGCTATGTATTTGGCTACTTTGGCGGTCGGTTATTGGGTCTTGACCCTTGCCGAAAGCCAGAAAAACCTCACCAAGCAAATTGGAAAAATAATCGCCTGGGTTATCATCGCGGTTTCCGTGATGGGGCCCCTTTGTATTGCCGGTTCCCGAATGAAATGTTATTCGGATCCTTCCAAGTGCGCTTCCATGTCGGATTGCCCCATGAAAAAGGGCGGGTCGATGATGGGCGGACCAGGGATGATGATGGATGATAAGGACAAGAAGTAAGCCGGGTTGTTGTCATCCAGAGCGACTTGCCCGGCGGGGTCTTAACGAAGCCAGGAGCGAAGGATCTTTGTTTTAACATAGATTCTTCGCCAAAGTCCGGCTCAGAATGACAGAAAGTAAAAGCGAAAAGCCCCGCCTTTGGCGGGGCTTTTTTGTTTAAAAAATATCCCTGTTCATATAAATTACACGGGCTGTGGATCTACCCAACAAGGAGAGTTTATGAAAAAGATTATTTTGGGGTTGTTGTTTTTGGCCGGTTTGGGAATGAATCACCTTTTCGCGGGAACCTTTGAGGGAATCGTGGACTATCGTTACGATTTCAGCGACGGAAAATCCCGGACGATGGAATATAAACTTAAGGGAAAAAAGGCCCGGGTGGACATGAACGAAAATGACCATCACATGGCCATGATCATGGACATGGGCGAGAAAAAAATGATCATGCTGATGGAAAAACAAAAAATGTATTCCGTCACCAAACTTGATCCCGGTTTGGTCGCGAAAAAGGTCGACGCCAAAATTAACGGAAAATTTTACAAGGCCTCCGGAACCAAAACGATCCTGGGTTACTCCTGCGACCATTATGTTTACGAGGGAAAATCAGGAAAATCCGACATCTGGGGAGCGACGGGCATCGGGACCTTTTTGGGAATGTCCGGCGGCGCGCCGGGATCCAACAAGGTTGAGGAATGGGTCAAGGCCCTCAAGGGCAAGGGAATGTTTCCCCTGGAAATGGACCACACCTCCGCTGACGGAAAAACCATGACCATGCTGGCCACCAAGGTTGAGGAAACTTCCCTTTCCGCTGATCTTTTTGAGATTCCCGCTGGCTACAAGAAAATGCCCGACTACAGCGAAATGATGAAAAAATATAAGGGGCCCAGCGGCGAGGATATGTTGAAGGGGATGAAGCCGAAACTGCCGTTCTGATATTGTTGAAACCCGTTTTCCAAAAAGGCTCCCGTTTCCGGGGGCCTTTTTTGTTTGGTTTTGGATGGTATACAAGTGTATAATTCCGATATCGTTTCCTCCGGCTCTTTTATTGACACTACTTTGTAGGGGCGACATTCATGACGCCCACGGGCGCGATAAATCGCGCCGCTACAGAACTGTTTAGAAAGGTTTTCAATGTTTCGAAAGTTACCCCTGCTTTTACCCGCTGGTTTTGTTCTTATGGTCTTGTTCCTTGTTTTTCCCCTTTTGGCACAAGGGGCTCAGGTTCTCACCAATGACGGAAAAACCTTCAAGGGAACCATTCTGGAGGAACAGACGGATTTTATTGTGATGCAATTGGATGAGGACCAGGTTCAGGTGAAGATTGGCAGGGACCAAATCGCCCACATCCAATATGTCGAGGAAAAGGAAGACTTTAGCCGCGAGTATCCGGTCTTCGGCGCCACGCTATCCTCCCCGGCTGGGTTGAATTTTGTGGGTGGTTATTACTGGAACAGCTTCGGCGTAAAAGTAACAGGCGGTTATTGGGACACCCGTTCGTCGGGAATTCAAGCGAACCTTTCGCTTAAGCTCAATGAGACCAAGGAATTCTGCGGCAGTCTTTCCCTGTTAGGGGGAGTCAGCAACCTTATTTTGAATCATTCCCATTGGACCTACGGCGGTTTGGGGCTCGAATTGATTTTTCATGGGTTTCTTTTTGAGGCGGATTTGGTTACTCCCTTCGACCCGAATCTGTTTTTTATTCCCGTTCAAATCGGGTACGTGCTTAGATTTAATTGAGATTTTTTTCAGGGGCGGCCCCCTGTGGCCGCCAATATTTTTAATTGTTTAAAAAATTAGGCGGGCACGGGGCCCGCCCCTACATCCATCGCGGTTAAAGGTTTTTTATGGCGAAGACAAAAACCCAATTTGTTTGTCAGGAATGCGGGGCAAAATCCGTCAAATGGCAGGGGAAGTGCAACGCCTGCAACCAGTGGAATACCTACGTCGAGGAGGTCATGGACAGCGGGAAGTCGGAGGAGCGCGGCCGGAAGCTTTCCAAACCCTCTGAAACGATTTTACCTCTTTCCATCAACGAAATTGAGGTGGATGAGGGCTTTCGTTTAAAGTCCGGCATCAACGAATTTGACAGGGTCCTAGGCGGGGGAATCGTGCCGGGCGAAACCGTCATGATTGGGGGGGATCCGGGAATCGGTAAATCCACCCTTCTGCTCCAGGTGGTGGACAAATTGTCCCGCCTTCAAAAAGACGGACAGGGTAAATGCCTATATGTCACCGGCGAGGAATCGGCCCAGCAAATCAAGCTCCGCGCCGAACGCCTGGGCGCCCGATCCAACAATCTTTATATCTTTCCCGAAACCGATGTTTTCGCGATCCTCGAGCAGATCGAGAAAACCCGGCCGATCCTAACGGTCATTGATTCCATCCAGACCCTTTTTCTTGCCGATATTTCCTCAGCGCCGGGAAGTGTTTCGCAGGTAAGGGAATCAGCCGCCCGCTTGACCTACCTGGCAAAACGGGAAAAACTCCCCATGTTTTTCATCGGCCATGTCACCAAGGAAGGCAATATCGCCGGACCCATGACCCTGGAACACATGGTGGACGCGGTTTTGTATTTTGAGGGCGACATTCAGCGCCATTACCGCCTTTTGAGGGCGGTCAAGAACCGCTTCGGAAGCACCCAGGAGATTGGGATTTTTGAGATGAGGGAGGATGGGTTAAGCGAGGTGGCCGACGCCTCAAAGGCTTTTTTGGACGATCACTTTGTTCACAGCTCGGGTTCGGTTATTACCGCGAGCCTGGAAGGGAGCAGGCCCCTCCTTTTGGAAGTGCAATCGCTGGTGAGTCCCACGAATTTCGGAATGCCCCAGCGAAGAGCCTCGGGTATTGATCCCAACCGCCTCGCGCTCATACTGGCTATTCTCGAAAAAAGGTTGGGGATGGCTATTTCCTCCCAGGATGTTTTTTTGAATATCGCCGGCGGTATCAAGGTTGTGGAGCCCTCGATTGATTTGAGCGTGGCGGTCGCGGTGGCCTCCTCATTCCGGGAGGTTCCTGTTGGCGCTGACACGCTTGTTCTGGGGGAATTGGGTTTGTCAGGAGAGGTAAGGGCCGTTTCCCAAATCGGTCCGCGATTGGCGGAAGCCGCCAGACTTGGTTTCAAACAAGCGGTGATTCCCCACGGGAATTTAAAAGCTGTTTCCCTCCTTCCCGACGCGCCGCTGGAAATTCTCGGCGTTAAAACCCTTTCAGAAGCGATTGGTATTCTTGTCCCGAGATGAATTTGAAATTTTTACCACCAAGACTCCAAGGCTCCAAGTAAGGCAAATTCTTTTAGATAAATAAAACCAAATTGATATTGTTTGGTTTTCTTGGTGTCTTGGAGTCTTGGTGGTGAAAGTTGCCGTCTTATTTGTTAGACTGACCCCCCTATGAAAAAGCCCAAACTTAAAACCCCCTTGCCCTGGGCCGCCATAATTGTGGCCGCGGGCCAATCCAAACGCCTGAAAAGCCGCGTCCCAAAACCCTTCATTTACATCGACCACCGCCGCACCATGCTGGATATGTGCCTGGAATCATTCGGGCAGGTGCCGGGCCTGGCTTATGTCATTATCGTGACCCGCGAGGATTATATGGAGCAATCCATCCAGGCCATTTACCGGTGGAAACTG
>JAHFCG010000116.1 GCA_023249615.1 candidate division FCPU426 bacterium
GAATTGAAATCAAAGGAAAGTGTCCTTGCCCTAGGAACCAAGGAAGTCCCGATTACCCTGAGCCGAAAGGGTTTGTACAGTTTTAATGTCTGGGGCAAGACGCCCTTGGCTTTTACCAAAACCGGCTGGGTTAAGGTTCACAACCGTGAAATGGATATCAACGCCCAAATGGAAAAGGGCGACTTTGGAATCATTCTTTCGGCGGGTTTAGGAAAAAAAGCCTCCGGCAACATGGATTTTTCCGCCCATGTCGGCGGAACGGTGGATACCCCGGTCTTGACACTTGATCTTGATTTGAACCAATGCCAGATGGTTCCTAATCTTGTAGCCCAGTCGATCGATGATATTAACGGACGAATTAAGGTCCGGAACAACCGTCTTGCGGTTGAGGATCTCAACGGCCGAATTGGCCAAGGCAGGGTTTTCATTTCTTCCCCGCCCATTGAGGAAAGTAAAATGGTTCTTGAAAACTTTATTCCGAACTACCTGGATTTCAGGGTTCAAACCGTGGGGGATCACGGGGTTTGGTTGAGTATTCCAACGATCATGAAAAAGGGCGAGTGGGGTGAAATATTTTTCTATGGAACCACCCCGAAGGATCCCATGCTGATTCGGGGAAAATTATCCGAACCCCACGTTATAGGGACGGCTTTTCTGGACAGCGGTCATTTCACCTTTCCGCCGGAGGAAGCCGTGGATGACAAGGGGGAAAAAATTGAGTATCGGCAATTGGCCGGGGTGTTTTTTGAGCTGAAACTGGCGGCGGGAAAAAACACATGGTATTCAAATGAATTTAACAGCAACTATATTGAGTTGAAGGTGGACCCGGGCGACGAGTTCATGATTGAGGGAAAAGACGCCGATCGAACGCCCCTGGAGGCGGGAATTAAATGTCATGGGACGGCCGGCTCCAATATGGGATACCTTCGTTATTTGGGGCACGAATTCAAAATGGAACACGCGACTCTTTATATTCCAAAGGGAAAGTCACCCAACATGAAGGGAAGGGCCGTCGACAAACTTCGGGATGTGGAAGTGGTTTCCGCCGGGGGAGGGGTTCGAAAGACGGACGTTGACGTGTGGGTGGATTTTGTGGGGCCCTTTGGACATATCGATTTCAAGCTGGACTCCAATCCCCGGTTTCACAACGATCCCGAAGCCCACAAAACCATCCTTTTGTCCTACATCATGTTTGGCCAGGACATGACCAACTACACCTATTCCAAGGAACAGCTGCAGGCGGCCTACGAATCCAAGGTCGGAAGGGCCGCCACCGACGCCGCCCTTGATTATTTGGACCGGTTTGTTTCGTACCGCGCGACAGTTCTCGCGAGGCCCCTGTTCAACAAGCTTGGAAATCTGGAATTCAAAATGGAAACAAATTTCGCTGGAAAGAACGCCTCGGGGGGTAGCCCGGTCTCCGCGGTTGGAGTTTCCCAGATCGCGGAGGCGGGCGGAAACACGGTGAGCGGAACGGGAACGGTTTCCCTGGCGAAGGTTTCTTTGACCAAGCACCTCAGCCAGAAGTTGTCCGTATCCACCACCTTTGACATCAACCGAAATCTTCAAAATTCCTCACCCGGGGTTCAGCCTGAAATTGGACTTGGTTACAGCTTCAACAAAAATCTTTCTGGAGGAGTGACCCAGGGAACGAATCTTTCCGGCCAGGCGGAAACAAGAGTGGGATTGTCCTTCAGCGAAAGTTTACCGGACATCATGGCCCCCAAATTAGGGGACAAGGAACGGCCCCGTTTTGAGAGGTGCGACGTTTTCTCCGTTGGGCCTGGAAAATACCAGCTCATTTGGGTTACGGACAAGGTAACCCAAAGCGAGGTTCGGGTTATCGACCCTGATGGGAAAATCGTGAAAGTGGTTGTCGAAAAAAAGCAGCATGATTACCGTCATGAAATCATTGTTGACTCGCTGGATCCGGAAATGGAATACCAAATTCAGGTTTCGGTCAAAGACTTGAATCAAAACGAGACTGTTAAAACCCAAAAAGTTTCCTCCAACTCCAATTAACTGATTTTTTCGCCAGTCTGGTACTTTTTTCCGGCTGTTGACGTCCAAAGAGGGATGAAAAATAGCGGTTTCAATTGTGGATTTAACTTTGACCGTGCTAGAATACGCGCCATTTACCAGTGGCCGTTCGAAATTTACAATGGACTTTTTTAGGAGCCAAAATTGTTTTCAAGATTATTTAAATCAATCCCCTTAAACCCTTTGCCCTTGGTTTTCCTTGTTTCCGCCTTTTTAACCTTTTGCCCGCTTTGGGCGAACGGCGAGGAGGAAACGGTTAAAATTACCGCTTTGAAAATCGAGGGAAACAAAAACGTGTCGTCGCTTTTGATTTACGGGCATCTTTTGGAAAAAGAAGGGGATTTTTTTTCGGTACGAAAAGTCCGCATGGATATCCATAACCTTTTCGCGATGGGGGATTTCAGCGACGTTAAAGCCGATGTAGAACAGGGAAAAAAATCCGGTCAAATGATCCTGACTTTCAAGGTGGTCGAGCGGCCTTTGGTTAATAAAATCATTTATCACGGAAATAAAAAGTGGGACGCGAATAAATTCAAGGAGGAGATCAAAACCTCGGTAAGGGGAGCCTTTTCCCAGGGCAAGTTGAACGAGGATCAGGAAAAAATTAAAAAACTATACACGGAGGAGGGTTTTTCCACCGCCCAGGTTTCCTCAAGGGTCAAAATGAACCCCGATCAAAATACGGTTGATATCACCTTTGAGATTGCCGAGGGGTTTCAGATAAAAATTGGAAGCATCAACATTGTGGGATCTGAGGCATTTAGCGGGAAGAAAATAGCGGAACAAATGAAGGAAAACAAGGAAGGGGATAAGTACAAACCGGATCAAATTAACGACGACATCAAGAAAATTGAGGATTTTTACCACGATGAGGGTTACCTGAAGGCGGCCGTGGTCGACCATTCGGAAAAAATGATCCCCGAAAAGAAAAAAACAACCATTACCATTACCATAAAGGAAGGCGGGCAATATTCCCTTGGCGAATTAAAATTTCACGGAAATATACTCTTCGATGACGAAGACCTGGCCAAGGTTCTGAATCTGAAAAAAGGGTCCATTCTGAAAAAGAAGGAAATGGATGAAGGCACCCGGAAGATGAAGATGCTTTACGCCGACAAAGGTTATATTTATTCAAACGTTAATCCGGTAATGGAATATGACGATGAGTTAAAGAAAGTTAGCATTGCCTTTGAGTTTGTGGAGGGGCAGGTGGCTTTTGTCCAGGAAGTGAAAATCGTCGGCAACTATAAAACCAAGGATTACGTTATTTTTCGTGAATTGGCCATCAAGGCTGGTGACAAGTTTGAGGCCTTAAAAATCCGTCTTTCCGCACAAAACCTTTTAAACCTAGGTTTTTTTGATGAGGTAAATCCCGAAGTAGAGGCCGGCGACACCCCCGGAAAAGAAGTGTTGATTTACCGGATCAAAGAGCGCCACACAGGTTCCATCAGCGTTGGAGGGGGGTTCAGCTCGGTGGATGGCTTTGTGGGAAATGTAAAATTAGAGGAAGCTAATTTATTCGGGAAGGCCCAGCACGTTAATCTAGATGTTGAATTCGGGGGAACCAGGACGAGCTTTAATATCGGGTTTACCGAACCCTGGCTTTTCAACACCCGGACCTCCTTCGGGATCAATTTTTTTGACACGAAAAGAAAGTTCACCAGTTCGGTTCCTGATAGCACCGGATCTACACAGCTTTATGACGAGACGCAAATCGGCGGATCGATCAGCCTGGGCCGGCGGCTCGACCGCTATTGGAGCATTTTCGGGGCCTATTCACTTCAAAACGTCCAGATCGATAACGTGGGCGCGGGTGAAACCAACCCGGTCCTTCCAAATTACATCCAGGCCAGCAACAACTGGACCAGCAGTTTTACCCCACGGGTGGTTTATGACAGTCGTGATAATTATTTCGACCCCACCAGCGGCTGGCGCCACCAGTTGTCCATTGAGTTCGCGGGCGGGCCACTGCAGGCCAACTACAATTTCATCAAGATTATTGAGGACACCAGCCATTTCATCAATCTTCCCGCTGATTTTGTGCTTGGCGAACATGTCCGCTTCGGCGCCGCGCAGGGTTATTGGTTTATGGGCCACGGCTTTACCGATGTTCCTGTTTTCGAGAAATTCTACGCCGGAGGGACCGATACCATCCGCGGATACACCGAAAGAAGCGTGGGCCCTGTGACGGGGGGAAACGCCCTTTTTGTCCTGAATTCCGAAATTAAACACGCGATCGCCGGACCGCTTCGCGGGGTACTTTTCTTTGATATCGGAAATTCATGGTCAAATCTTTACAACCTGGGTGAATACAACCCCTCCATAAACGAGGCGGGACCTCAAATGGGGGTTGGCGCTGGAATCCGCCTTACGATTCCGGGTACCGTCATCGCCATTCGTTTGGATTATGGTTTTCCCATTGATACAAGTCTTTCCTTCAGCGCCGCTCCGCGCGGCGGCACGCTTCACTTTAACCTCGGCGATATTTTCTAAATGGTGGGTTTTTCGGCTGGATAATCCGCCGTTTTGAATTTTTTTATGGCCACCCGTGGATGAAAGCTCCCTATGAGAATTCTCCTGACCAATGACGATGGAATCGATGCCCCGGGCCTCAAGGCGCTTTTTGAAGCCGTCGCGTCCCTGGGTGAAATCGCCATATCAGCCCCCGACCAGCAGGCCAGCGCGACCGGGCATTCCATTTCCCTCAACAACCCCTTTAAAGCGGTTTCTGTCGATTGGCCCGGGTCCGTGATGGCTTTTCGAGTTTCCAGCACCCCGGCGGACTGCGTCCGAACAGCGGTCCTCCGGCTTTTGCCTTGGAAACCCGACCTGGTTATTTCCGGCATAAACCAGGGCGCGAATTTTGGGAGCCTGATTCTTTATTCCGGGACCGTCGCGGCGGCAGCCGAGGCAGCCTTGTTGGGCATTCCCGCCATGGCTATATCCCTAACGAGCCATACCTATAAGGATTTTACCGCCAGCGCCAAATTCGCCGGAAAATTAACCGGATGGATCGGCCAAAAAGGAATGGCCCAGGGGGTTGTTTTAAACGTGAATGTTCCGCCATTGGAGGCTCGTTCCATCAAAGGGACAGCGTTGACACACCAGGGACAATTCCGCCACGTGGACGATCTGGAAGCACATACCCAATTGGAGGATCATTTTAATTATGTTTTAAACAGTCCCAGCGAGCCCTTAATGGAACATCCGGATTCCGACGTTTCAAAAGTCAAGGAAGGCTATATTTCGGTGACGCCTCTCCATTTGGATTTGACCGCGCGCCATCACTTTGATCATTTTTCGGATTGGGCCGGGGAAGGTTCCTCATGGATGGATTGAGGGAAGGCGCGCGGATTGCCATGGGTTCCCTGCCCGGATTGGATCCGGTGGCCGCCGTTCAAACCCAGTTTCGTGTTTTCCCCGAAATACCCGCCTGGCCGCAATTGCCAAAAAGGTCTTTTAAGGAACTAATTACCTTTCAAGGACTTTCAGGCCTCCCGGGACTCAGCTGGCCCACGAACGAACAGGCAGTCTTTACACTTTCTCCCGGCGATTTGGCGGAAGCGCTTGAAATCCTCAGGTCGGAAAACAAAAAAAACAATTTTTCCCGAGCGGCATTTAAAACGGACGAGGCTTCCGGTTTTTTCGCATTTTTAAATGAAGCCCGCCGTTTTATGACAAGGGAAACGCTTGCCGTCAAAGGACAATGCGCGGGGCCCGTGACGTTGGGATTGACCCTTCGGGACGAGGGCGGGAAACCCCTCCTGACCTCCCCGGATTCCATGAAGGTTTTAACGGAATATTTATTGCTTCATTGCCGTTGGCAGATTGAGAAACTGTCCGCCCTCGAAAAACAGGTTGTCTTTTTTCTGGACGAGCCCTTTTTAAACGGCCGGTTTCAACCGGAACAATACGGAATCACCTGGAAGGACATCGAGGGTTGGTTATCAACCTTATTGGAACCCCTTCAGGACGAGGGAGTTTTGACGGGCCTCCATTCCTGCGGGGAGGGGCCCTGGGACTGGGCTTTTGGAATGCCGATTGAGTTTTTTCATTTTGACGCGTATCAGCATTTACACACTTTGACACAAAATTCCACCGGGTTTAATCAATTCATCCGCCAGGGCGGAATGGTTTCCTTTGGGATGGTTCCCACCGCCATGAACAAGGGGGTGTTCCCTGATCCAGCCGAGCTATTTCAAATGTGGGAAGACTCGCTCCTGGTTCTTCAAAAAAGGGGATTGGACCGGGAGACGTTGATAAGCCAGACTTATTTTTCAACAGCTTGCGGCCTAGGCAACAGTTCGATCAGTCTGGTTGAGGAATCCGCGCGATGCCTGGGGACGCTCGTATCACTTTGGCGTGCCAACATAAGTCTTCGATGATTTTTCCGGATCCTGAAAACGGAAAAATCCTTCAAGAGGAGGTGAATTTGCGGGAAAAAGTGGAGGCTGTTTTGGCTGAAATAGGCCCCATGCTACAGGCCGACGGAGGCGGTATTGATCTGGTTGAAATCACCCCCGAAGGGACTTTAAAAATTAAGGTCCTGGGATTTTGCCCAACCTGCCCCAACTCGATGATGCCCTTGAGGGAGGGGATAGAACGTTTGATCAAGGAACAGGTGCCTGAGGTGAAAGAAGTCATTGCCGTTTAGTTTTGTACCGTAACAACCCGAACCATTTTCCAAAAAGGCTCGGGTTTTTTTGTTGGTGGAACGATGAAATTCTTTTATACTAAAGCCTCTTTTCCAGTTGTTTTCCTTTCTTCGCCCACCCAAGACGTCGTTTTAATTGCCACTGATTAATCCAAATTAAGGGATTTCACTTGATACCGCGTTACACCTTGCCGGAAATGGGCTCCATCTGGTCTGAACAGGCCAAGTATGAATCCTGGCTCAAGGTGGAAGTGGCCGCCTGCGAGGCATGGGCAAAGCTGGGCAGGATTCCTAAAAAAGACCTGGCTGTTATCAAGAAAAAAGCCAGGTTTTCCCTCAAACGCATTGAAGCGATCGAGAAAAAAACAAACCACGATTTAATCGCCTTCACCACCTCCGTCGCTGAAAATGTCGGTCCTTCGTCGCGTTACATTCATTTGGGTCTTACCTCCACCGATGTGGTGGATACGGCTCAGGCTATCCAATTGACCGCCGCGACCGACCTGTTACAAAACCAATTAACGAAACTCAGGATTGTTTTAAAACGCCAGGCCAGGGAACACCGCTATTCCATGATGATCGGCCGAACCCACGGGGTTCACGCGGAACCTGTCACCTTTGGCCTCAAAATGGCCCTTTGGTATGATGAGGTCGGCCGGAATTTGGAACGACTTGCCCTGGCCCGGCGGCAAATAGCCGTGGGAAAAATATCAGGCGCGGTGGGAACCTTCGCGAACATTGACCCAAGGGTCGAGGCCCACATATGCAGGCAGCTGAAGTTAATAGCCGCTCCTGTTTCCACCCAAACCCTTCAAAGAGACCGGCACGCCTTCTTTTTATCCGTTCTTGCCGTCATCGCCTCGTCTCTCGAAAAATTTGCCACCGAAATCCGTAATCTTCAGCGGACTGAAATACTGGAAGCGGAGGAGTATTTCGCCGAGGGACAAAAAGGGTCTTCCGCCATGCCCCACAAAAGAAATCCCCTGACGGCGGAAAGGGTCGCGGGGTTGGCCAGAGTCATGAGGGGCTACGCCATCTCGGCCCAGGAAAACGTGGCGCTCTGGCACGAAAGGGACATTACCCACTCCTCCGCCGAGAGAATCATTCTTCCGGATTCCACGATTCTTCTTAATTACATGCTTGAAAAGTTCATCGGGGTCATGGATAAGTTGAATGTTTACCCTGAGCGCATGAAGCGGAACATTCAATTGACGAAAGGACTGGTTTCCTCCCAACAGGTTCTTTTGGCCCTGGTCAAGAGAGGCTACTCCAGGGAAAAGGCCTACGCGATTGTCCAGCGGAACGCCCTAAAGGCCTGGAAAAGCGAATCCAATTTCCGTCGTTTGGTGGAAAGCGATCCCGAAGTTACCCAGTTGTTGTCGCCAGCTGATATCGAGGATTGTTTTAATCTTTCTTATCATTTGAAAAATGTGGATTATGTTTTAAAACGCGCCGGGATACTTTAAGCGACAATTTTTAATTTTGAATTTTGAATTCTTAATTAAAAATTAACAACTAAAAATTAAGAATTGGAGCGAAGCGACATGAATTGGCATGTTAGCGTTTACGTAACTTTAAAACCCTCCGTTATGGACCCCCAGGGGGCGACCGTCCAAAGGGCCCTCAATTCCATGGGTTATAAGGCCGTTCAGGGGGTCCGGATGGGGAAGTTCACCGAATTGGACTTCGACGGCGGTCTTTCCGAGGCCGAGGTTAAGAAACAAGCCGATGAAATTTGCGACAAACTTTTGGCGAACCCTAATATTGAATCCTACCGCTTTACCGTGGAAAAGAAATGAAATCAAAGCAAGGGCCAAGACACCAAGACTCCAAGAAAAGTTTTTTTTTGAAAAACATCTTGCCGTTCTTGGCGTCTTGGAGTCTTGGCGCTGGATTTAGGTTTTGGGGGTTGTCTTTATGAGGTTTTCAGTCACTGTTTTCCCCGGCTCCAACTGCGACCATGATTGCGAATATGTGGTCAAAAATGTGATGGGACAGCCGGTTGAAATGATCTGGCACAAGGATACCGACCTTAAAAACCCTGATTGTGTGATCGTTCCGGGCGGTTTTTCCTACGGCGACTATCTTCGAACCGGAGCTATC
>JAHFCG010000117.1 GCA_023249615.1 candidate division FCPU426 bacterium
GGCCCGAAAAAATTCAAATGATCGTTTTGATGAGCCTTGCGGGCGTTGTTGACGAAGGGAAAGAGACGCTTGAAGTAAGACTTGTCGTTCGTGACGGTTACGACAAAATTTCCGCCCGACTTCAACAACCGCTTCGCCTCTGAAAAAACCTTCGCCGGATCGTAACAATGGTCAATGGCTTCCTTCATCAGAACGCCGTGAGCCACCATATCCTGCAATGGAATTTGTTCCGCCGTGGCCTGGAGGAATCCCATTCCCATTTGAGGAATATCCCGTTGCTTCAACTGTTCAGCCGAAGGTTCAATGCCGAGATAGTTCCAAACATCCCGCTGGTTGTTGGAATTCCCCTTCCACTTCTCGCTTAAAAAGGCCGCGAACTCCGCGCGGCCGCAACCAAAATCCAGCAGAAAGGGTTTGCCGCTTAACTTCTTGAAGGAATCCTCAAATATTTCCGCAACCTTTTCATCCAACCGGCGGTAGCGGAGTTTCATCAAGGGGGTGAGGGTTTTGAGAAAGTCGTCGTCATCCCAGTGGGACTGAAGGCTTTTCCATTTTTTATAATTCACGTCTTCCACAAAAACCTCTTTTTCACCACCAAGGGCACCAAGTTCACCAAGAAAGATTAAAGTTCTTTCTCTTTGGCCTTCTTGGTGAACTTGGTGCCCTTGGTGGTAAATATTCCTTTATGTTAAAAACGCCAAACCCCAGAAAACACAGGTGATCATAAAAAGAATAACATAAGCGGCGTAAAAGACGACCCACAAAGGCTCCAGGAAAAAATGCAAAGCCACCTGGGACATCCACTCGGGCGAGTAGGTCTTTAAAGGTTCCTTCCGCTTCGCCTTGTCGATAGCCCGGTTGACCCGCCCGTAATCCCGGAATCTCACCACCAGAAATGTTTCCACGATCCGGCTGAAAAAAGACGGCAGGGGCTTAAGGACCTCCACAAAAAAAATCTCCATCTTGCTGGCCCATTCCTCGGTTACCGTGGAGGCGGAGAGGGGCACCAGCTCGGATATTTTCAAAAAGAGCGTGGACAACAAGCCCGAAAGAATCATCTGGAGGGACAGGCACCACCCTCCCACAAGACCCATCAGGCCCCCCACCACGAAAAAATAGAGATTCACATGGCCATAACGGGGTATCGGTTCGGCGCTATGCACCGCGCGGTATAAAAGTCCCGCCGCGCCGGCCAGGCACAACCCCAGCGCCAACCCCAAACCCATTCCCCGGGCCAAAAGGCCGATGTATTTTTTCATTTTTTACCGTCTTCCAACAAACGCAAATTTTCCCCCGCCAGGGTATGTCCCTGCCCCATTTGGAAAGCCCTCGCGAAGGCTTGTCCAGCCCCTTTTAAATCCTTTTTAAAATACAACAAACCGCCGAGTTCATTGTAAATATGCGCGGCGGGATAACCTTTTTTCATGACCATTTCCAAATCCGATTCGGACGCCTGAAAATTCTTGTCCGAGCTGTGGTTAAAATAAAAGATTTCCCAAAAAGCCGATTCAAGGAAGGGATCATCCCGCACCAGGGAATAATCCATCAGGGCTTTATCCAAAATTCCCTTCCGCGATCTTCCCTCCGGCTGGCTGAAGATTCCAACCGTCATCCCGTGGAATACCGGCTGGGCCTTCAACCACAAATCAGCCGCCGTTTGATTTCTTGAATTAACCGGCAAGATGCCCAACATCAATTCACCATCCCAGGGCAGCAATCGGGACCCCAATACCACCCACTCGGCTTCGGGAAATCTTTTTTCCAGAAAGGGCCGGTAATTCACGTTGGTTAGGAACGCCATCCAGTTTGCCTTCGTCCCTTTTAGTTCCGGGTTGCGGACCGCGTCAAAGGGAAAGGCCGCCAATGACAGGGACTGATCCATGGGCACCGAAACATAATCCAGGAAAAGCAGCCCAGGCCCCTCCCTACCGGCTTTTTGTTTCAAAACCCTGAAGGCCTTAAAGGATTCCTCCGATTGATTCGACGGGTGAAATTCCCAATCGGGGTTCAAGGCCCGGGAAAGGGGACCGGCCAGCCGGTAAAAATCAATTCCCGCCGACAAAACCAGCACTCCCAAAAGAACCGCCACTCTGAGGCGTTTCGGAATTCCGGAGAGGCAGCAAATCATTCCGGCCCCGGCGGCTAAAAACAAAAGGGGCATGACCAAAACCACCCTTTGCATTTCCAGATCGCGGGTCAGAAAACCGGGAAGCATTAAAATAAAAAATATTGCGCCAACCCATTTCAATTCAAAAAGGCGCCCCCGCCTGAGAAAACACGCCAAGCCCGTGAAGAAAAACGCCCCGATCAGGGGGTTTAAAAAACCGCCTCCCGCGGGACCGTAGTTATAGTCCCCGGAGGCAAAACCCCAAAAAAGACCCGAAAGGTAGAGTCCTGTTTTGCTTAAATTGGCGAGGGAAAAAAACGAACCCACACCCGGCCAAACTTCCTGAACATGCCTTCCATAGGAATGAACCACCCCTTCAACCGCGAAAAGCAGGCCGGCCGCGGAGGCCGACGCGAGGTAAAGGAAAAAGTGTTTCCATTTCCGCTTCGGATTTCCGGTTGTCCATTTGAGGATGATGAAGGTGAGGGCCAAGGCCATGAAGGACCAGTGATTGGGAGAAACATAAAATCCGGCTCCCGCGCAAAGCCCCAGCCCGATTGCGCGCCCGTTGATTTGGCCGGAACCCGATTGAAAAAATGCCGTCAATAAACCCAGGGATAAAATCTCCCAAAAAAACAAAAGGACCCAGATATTACAGAACCGCCCCAGGCAAAGCGGCCAAAAACCGGCCGCCAAAAGAAAAACGAAAATAAAGGAAAAGGTTCGGGAGGTTCGCGGGCGTAAAACCCACCACCCCAGGCCGACCGTAGCGAGGGAAACCAGGGCGGGAAAAAACCAGAGCGAAAAAAGCGAGGTACCCAAGACCTTGAAACATAGGGCCAGAAGAAACCGAAAAGGAGGGAGAATTTCCCCGATTCCGTAAAAAAAGGGAAAGTCACCGCCCTGATTGAATTCCATGGGAGAGAAGGCGTAATAACCGTCGTCCCTTGTCGGCCAGAGGCTCAGACTGGTTAAATGGTAAAACCTCTCCGCCAAGGCCAGAAAACCCGCCAGTAACCAGACCCCAGCCGGAACCTTGACGGTTTCTTCCCGGAGGAAGGAAAAATTTTCCATTTGTGGATCCTTTTCGGGGACGAAAAAGGCCAATGTCAGGGGAAGAATGATCCCCCAAAGCAAAACCCAAAGGTAGGCCGTTAACGATAAACCAGGCCAGGACAAAAAAAGGTTCGCCGGAAGGAACAGGAAAAAGTAAAAAAGGGGATTTCGAAGAAACGGATGGAAAGGGGCGGTTGAACGCATGACCTATTCTTGAAAATATGTTACGCAAAGTCATCTGAATTTTCAGGCGGGGGGAAGTTCGCTGGATTTCCCCCGCCTTCACTTTTATACTGACTTCCCTATGTCCCGCAACCCGGATTTGAGAACTTTCAATGAAATGTGGGACTATACCACCCACCATTAAATTTTTTTGTTAAGGAAAAGTGGCATGTCCCCCACTAATAATGAAACCGAATCCCACGGCCTCGAAGGCCTGACCGTCGCGGCCTTTGAAAGCCGCATGGCGCAGGAGATGGAAGCCCTCATTGTCCGCCATGGCGGAAAAGCCGTCGTGGCCCCTTCCATGCGTGAAGTTCCCCTCACCCAAAACAAAGCCGCCTTCGATTTCTTTGAAACCCTTCAGCAGGGATACGTGGATGTCGTCATCTTCATGACGGGAGTCGGGGCCAAAACCCTTTTCAAAACCCTGGAAACCAAATACGCCAAGAGCCGCGTGGAACGGGCCTTTCGAAAAGCCTACATGGTGGCGCGCGGTCCCAAGCCCGCCAAGGCCCTGCAGGATTTCGGTCTCAAGGCCTCCATCGTGGTGCCCGAACCCAACACCTGGAAGCAAATCCTTCTCGTCTTGGATAATTACAAACCCATCAAAAAATTGCGGGTCGCCGTCCAGGAATACGGCGCGCCGAACGCGGAATTTATCCAGGGCCTCCAGGACCGGGGCGCCCAGGATGTCACGGCCGTCCCTGTTTACCGCTGGGCGCTGCCCGAGGACACCCGTCCCTTGAGGGACCTGATTGACTCCATTTTGCACAACGAGGTTCAGGTCGCCCTTTTCACCAGCGCCACGCAGATTCACCATGTGATCCAGTTGGCCGCTGAAATGGGACAGGAAGACCAAATCAAGGACGCCCTGAGCCGGATGGTCGTAGGGTCCATCGGGCCCGTGGCATCGGAGGCGTTAAAGAATTACCAGATCGTTCCCGATTTCGAGCCGGAACATCCCAAAATGGGTTTTCTCGTGAAGGAAGCGGGCGAACAGGCCCCTGAAATTTTCAAGACCAAAAAACAATCCACACCCACCATGAAGGCCGCCGCCGCTCCCTCCATGAAAAAAGCGCCGCCAGTCCTGAAAGACAGCCTTTTCCTGAAGGCCTGCCGGAAAGAAGCAACTGAGGGAACACCCATTTGGATCATGCGGCAAGCCGGACGCTATCTGCCGGGTTACCGCCAGATCAGGGAAATGGTTTCTTTTCTGGATCTTTGTAAAAACCCCGACCTCGCCGCGGAAGTTACCGTCAGCGCGCAGGAAGTTTTGGGGGTGGACGCCGCCATTCTTTTCGCCGACATCCTCCTCATTACCGAACCCCTGGGGTTCCAGTTGGAATTCGTGGAAAACGGCGGGCCGGTCATCCGCAACCCCTTCCGGAAACCTGATGATTTGAAACGATTGAACCCGGTCGATGGGGCAAGCGATTTGGGTTATGTCATGCAGGCCGTCAAAAAAATCCGCTCCAACCTCCAGTCGGATATTCCCCTCATTGGTTTCGCCGGCGCGCCATTTACCTTGGCTTCCTATCTGTTGGAAGGCGGCGGCACCAAGGATTACTTTCACACCCGTTCCGTTTTGGGCGACATCAAAGTCTGGGATGAACTGATGAGAAAATTGGTCTCCGCGACCGCCTCCTACCTGAACGCCCAGATCGACGCGGGTGTCCAGGCAGTCCAACTCTTTGATTCCTGGGTGGGAATCCTCGCGCCGGATGAGTTCCAGCGCTTGGTCCTTCCCTATTTAAAAATGCTAATCGGCGGCATAAAACCAGGGGTTCCCATCATTTACTTTGGCACCCAGACCGAACCTTTCTTTCCCTGGCTCAAGGACACCGGGGCCACGGTAATTGGGGTGGACTGGCATGTGGATTTGGACAAGGCCTGGAAACAGTTGGGAAACGTGGCAATTCAGGGCAACCTGGACCCCCAGATTCTTTTGACCGACCCCGATAAAATCCGGGTGGAAGCCGAGAAGATTTTGAGGATGGCGGGGGGACGGCCAGGGCATATCTTTAACCTGGGCCACGGCATCCTTCCCCAGACGCCGGTGGAGAACGCTTTGGCTTTAGTCGAAACTGTTAAAAACTGGAAAACCTAAGAATGCACCGCAGAGCCGCAGAGAGCGCAGATAAAATCATTTCTTACTTTTTATTCCAAAGCCTTCCTCCGCGACCTCTGCGTCTCTGCGGTAAAAGGGCCTTGCTTTGAACTCTTTTGACGCGGTACTACTCATCGGCTTCGGCGGACCGGAAAAACCCGAGGACGTTATTCCTTTCCTCGAGGACGTTACCCGGGGCCGGAACATCCCGGCTGAGCGCTTGAAACTGGTCGCCACCCAGTACGAAAAAATCGGCGGGTCCTCTCCTTATAACGGCCTCACCGGGGAGCAGGCCCAGGCTCTTGAAAAGCTCCTGAAGGCCCGGGGTCTGGATATTCCAGTAGTAATGGGTTTCGCCCACTTCCATCCTACGATCATGGAAACCCTGGCCGAATTAGTAAAAAAAGGAAAGACGAATGTCTTCGCGATCGTCATGGCCCCTCACCGAAGCCCCGCTTCCTATGACAAGTATGTGCAAAAGGTGGACGAGGCTCTCAAGACCCTGAATCCCGCTCCCAAAATCACCTACGCCCCCGAGTGGCACACGCACACCGGCTTTATCCACGCCATCGAACAAAGAGTTAAGGACGCGTTTGCCCTGCTGGCCCCTGAAGAAAAAGCCCGCCATCGGGCGGAGCTCATCTTCACCACCCATAGTATTCCCCGCGCCATGTCCTTATCTTCCCCCTACTCCAAACAATTTGAGGAGACGGCCCAACTCGTCACGCAAAGGTCCGAGGTTCCCTATTACCAAACCGCCTTCACCAGCAGAAGCGGCCGCCCCGAGGACGCCTGGCTGGAACCCGACCTGGGGGATTTTATCGTCCGCCGCACCTACGAAACCCTCGCGGCCTGCGTGGTCGCTCCCATCGGGTTTTTGGTGGATCACGTGGAAGTGCTTTATGACATTGATATCCTGGCCCAGGAAAAAGCCAAGTGGAAGGCTCTGCATATGGTTCGTGCCAAAACGGTCGGAACCCATCCTTCTTTTATTGCTATGCTGGCTTCGCTTGTGGAAGAATCCTCAAATCCTTAACCTTAAAAGACAGGCTTTTTTAGCCGCCGATAAAGGCCGATAACGGAGATTTGTTTTGAATCAATCAAGGACTTATCGGCGTGAATCGGGTGTGATCGGCGGTTGCTTGCAAATAATTTCTGAAATTTTGGAACATTAATGAATCCCCTTCGAGTAACGGTTATCGGCGCGGGCGTCAGCGGACTTGCCGCCGCGCACCGTCTTTTGGAACTTTCAAAAGAAAAAGACATCCACCTCGAGCTCAACATCCTCGACGCCGGCTCCAAACCCGGCGGCACCCTCAGCACGGTCGAGAAAAACGGGTTCGTCATGGAAGAAGGCCCCGATTGCTTCATCACCGAGAAACCGGCGGGGCTGGAGCTTTGCAAAAAGCTGGGGCTGGACGACCAGCTCATCAAAACCAACCAGACACTCAAGCAGTCCTTCATATTAAAAAACAACCGGCTTCACCCCATCCCCGAGGGCTTTTACCTTTTGGCCCCCTCCCGCGTTTGGCCCTTGATGACCACCTCCCTTTTATCCCCCCTCGGAAAACTCCGCGCCGCCTTTGAACCCTTCATCAGGAGGCGCCGTGACCCCCAGGATGAAAGCGTCGGGGCCTTCGTGAGACGGCGTATGGGCAAAGAAGTGCTGGATGGGCTGGCCCAACCCCTAATCGGCGGGGTGTTCAACGCCGATCCCGACGACCTGAGCCTTTCCGCCTGCATGCCCCGCTTCAAGGAAATGGAAATGAAATACGGTTCCCTTTTAAAAGCCATGGCGGCCCGCAAACTCAAAAGCCAGGCCCAGGTTTCCGGCGCCCGCTACTCGCTCTTCGTGAGTTTCAAAAAGGGAATGCAAACCTTGGGGGAAAAACTCGCCTCCCAGATCCCCATGGAATCCATGTGGCTTCAAAGTCATGTGGACTCCCTGAACCCCACCGACAAGGGAACCTGGGAAGTTTCGGCCAATGGACGGACCCAGGAAACGGACGCCGTCATCCTGGCCATCCAACCCGTGAAGATCCATTCCCTCATCGGCCACCTGGACCCGGAATGGAGCAAATTGCTGTTGGGAATTCCCGCCCACGATTCGGCCACCCTGAACCTGGGCTTTCGCAGGGTGGATGTGAATCACCCGCTGGATGGTTTTGGTTTCGTGGTTCCCTCCAAGGAGAAAAAACTGGTGGTTGGCTGTACCTTCGCCAGCCAGAAGTTTGAGGGGCGGGCACCGGAAGGCAACGTGTTGTTAAGGGCTTTCCTGGGTCAGGAAGGCGTGGATCTTTTCAAGGCCCAGGGGGAATCATCGTTGGTGGAAAAGGTTCTTGAGGAGCTCAAACCCATCCTGAATCTTCGGGATAGGCCGCTCGTTCACCATCTGGCGTCTTACGCTTCTTCAATGTCCTACTTCAGACCCGGCCACCTGAGCCAGGCTCTCCGGCTGGAACAAAAGGCCTCGGAGATCAAGGGCCTTTACCTGGCCGGCAACGGCTTGAGAGGCGTGGGTATACCGGATTGCATCGCGGCGGGCCAAAACGCGGCGGAGAAAATATTCCAAAACTTATTAAAAAAGGAGATTGCCCAATGAGACTCCAAAAATATTTTTGGTTGATGATGTCATTAATGTTATTGCTGGGATGTTCAAAATCCACCAGCATTTCCGGTGAGCCGGATTGGCAAACCTTTAAATCCGAAAATTTAGGTATATCAATCGAAATTCCTTATCCCTTGACGATTAATGAAGATCAAAATTCAATTTCTACTTTTCCAAAAATAACTGCCGTCCCCTTTGTGTCGAGCGTTTATTCCATTCGCTCCGAAGATAAGGACAAAAATTATGAAATCGTTTCAGAAAAAATGCTGGACGCCCACATTAAGGCTCTACCGGAAGAAATAAATAAAAAATTTGAAAGTATTCCTGTTACCTGTTCGGGAATCCCGGCTACATTAACAACCGGAAGTTTTGAAAATCCGCCCTCAAAAATTAATCATTTTTCCACCTTGCTTGTCGTGAAGGGAAACCAATATTGGATCGTTGATACCAAAAGTTGGGATGATTTAACAAAATACGATGAAATTGCAAAGCGGGTTATTCAATCCGTCAAGATCGAGTCCAAAACCCCATAACACCCGCAACAAACTCGTTTCTTTCAAGACTTGCCCGCGTTGGAACCATTATGGTACCATTACGGTGTCAATTCGAAACCGGAGGCTAAAATGAAGAACATGACCCTGAAGGGAATTCCCGACCCCATGCACAAAGCT
>JAHFCG010000118.1 GCA_023249615.1 candidate division FCPU426 bacterium
ATATCCACGGAAGCCCCTTCTTTTACTTTGATATGCTCAGCCATCGATTTTGGGATTCGGAGGGCAAGGCTATTCCCCCACTTCTGAACCACTGTTTTCATGGAAACCACCTCCAAGGAGTTGTATCTACAATGAATATACATTGATTAAACGGGTTTCGTCAACCAGGTTATCCCGCAGACCTTTACCCAAACAAAAAGGCCGTTAACCCTTGTAGGATTAACGGCCTTTTCAACATTTTGTTCACTTCACCAGCGTCACGTCATCCACCCACAAGTTAAAATCCTCATCACTGAAGGTGGCGGCGGGGGTGAAGGAAAAATAAAGAATGTCGCTCACTTTGGGGGGAACCTGTCTTCCCCAGGTGGGTTGTTTGAAGTCCGCCAAATTCAAGATCACCTTGGTCCATCCGGCCTGAGCCTTGAAATCATTTCGGGGATTGGCGTAATCCTGTATCGCGGCGCGGGCTAAAACCACCGAATAATCCTTCCCGTCGCCCTTCGCCCAGAATTGAATGGTTTTAAAGTCGCTTAAATCAACCGCCTGTCCCTGTGTAGGTCCAAGTGTTCCCGTCAACATGGCATAGGGCCAGGGAGCGATGCTCTTTCCGTAATGCCCGAAAATATGAGCCCCGAATTTTGGGGAATCCTTGCTTCCGCCCGCGCCGGGTTTGAAAGGAATGGGATACATGACTGTCCCCAGGTTATTGTGATCGGTATCGGTCATCCAGTTCCCACCTAAAGGATTGGAAGTCCCGCCGCTTTCAAAATCATCAATCAAAAGGCTATTTCCTTTGGCCGGTAGTTTTTTTCCCTCCACATTGGGAACCGGAATGGAATCCAGAGCCGTTTGAACACCCGCCAATTTGACGTTTAGGGAACTTAACGCCCTTTGAAGTTCAAAAAGCTTCTCCCCCAAAATGTTCGCCTTGGCACCATCAGGTGTGTTGAAATCCGGTAAAGTTCCCGGATCAGCGGCCTTGGCGTCCTCCGCCTTACCCGCGGCGGAAAGCTTGTCCTTGGCGGCATTGAGTTTGTTGAACGATTCCTTCACCATGGAAGTGAAGGTTTGAACCGTCTTAAACAATCCCTCGGCCGGCATGGATCTCGCGCCAGCGGCCATTTCCTTGCAAATGGAATCCAAAAGGGGGGTTCGGTTCGCCACCACATCGGCCCCCAGGTTCCAGACCATTACCCCCAACAAGTCTTCCTTGACCGCGTATTGGCATTTCAACCCGATGGACCTGGCGTCGTCATAACTGATGACATGGTTTCCGCCCTTTTTCTCCAGATAGGGCACCTGGGCTCCATCATCCCATTTCTGGTTGAAATCCTTCCCCGCCAGCAAACCCGCGACCTCGTAATACTGGATCTGGGAGGTGACCTTGCTGGCCTCGTCGGTAAAACGGGTGCCCATGTCCTTGGTAAAAAATTGCACCCCATAAAAAGGAAGACCCAGGACAATCTTGCCCGAGGGCACGTTATATTTATGTTCCAGTCTTTTAACCATCTCATCAATGCTTAAACCCGAATCCACCCTGGAGTCGGAGGGGTTGTAAAGATTGGCGTTGTGCCCGGAATGTTCGGTCCAGACACCTGAAAAGTCATAGGTCATAAGGTTGATGAAATCCACTTCCTTGCAAATGTCCAACCAGGAAACATGTTTGGCCCACCAGTCCCCGCCCCCCAGGGCGGTGGTAATAATCCACTTCGGAAAACGCTTGCGGAGATCCTGCATGAACTTGGTATAGGTAACCTGGTCGGCATCCGTCAGGGCGGAAGGTTCCCAATCGATATCCACCCCGTCATAGTTGTGGGCGGTTATCATTTTTTCCAGTTCATCGAAGAAGTGGGTTTGGGCTTTGGTATCCCTGGCCATGGCCAGCCAATGATTCGCGTCGGGTGCCGCTCCGCCGAGGGAAGCAAGAAGTTTAACCTTGTGGGCATGGGCCATCCTTTCAAGATCAGCGTTCCAGAAGTCGCCCGAAGCGGTTATGTCGCCATTGGGCTTGGGAACCAGGAAGGCACGGCAGATGTGGGTGAAGGCGTCGTAGTTGTAGCTTTCGGCGGGGTAGATGCCGTCAAACCAGGAGGCGGAGTAGCCGACGACGGCCCTGTTAGGCCTCGCCGAGGCCGGCAGAACTGTCAAAAAGAAAAGACAAAGACAAACCATTTCACCGCAGAGACGCAGAGAACGCGGAGAAATAAATGATTTAAAACCAAACCCCATCTTTGCATTTTTAACCATAAATCCTCCCCCTTTTCATTGTTTCGTCCAAATTAAGACGGTTCAAAAAGAACACTTGTTTCAATTTGTTGTTTTCTCTGCGATCTCTGCGCCTCTGCGGTAAAAAGCCTTAATGATTGGAGGGTTTTTCAGCGCCCAGGCCCGTATTGGCCCTCACGGTTAACTCGGTGAACATCCTCTCGGCCTCCGGTTCCCTGCCCGACAAGGTCCCCAAAACCGCCCCCAGAAACCCAAGCGGAATACTCAAAATCCCTGGATTTTCCAATGGAAAAATCGGCGCGTGTTGAATCATATGCCGGGCCGCTCCTACCACCGTGTCAGCGTCGACCGTCATGATGGAAGGGCTCAAGGCGATAAGCACCATCGAGGAGAGCAGTCCGCTACCCAAGCCCCAAACCGCGCCACGGGTGGTGAACCGCCTCCAGAAAAGGGAAAGCAAAATAACCGGAAGGTTGGCCGAAGCCGCCACCGCGAAAGCCAGGGCCACCAGAAAGGCCACGTTGGTTGTTTGGCCAAGGGCGATGGCGATGGTAATGGCGATTCCCCCAACGACGAAAGCCGTTACCCGTGCAACGAAAACTTCTTCTCCTGGCTTCCTTTCCTTTCCGTGATGCACCACATTGGTCCAAAAATCATGGGCGAAGGAGGTGGAAGCGCTGATGGTTAAGCCAGCCACAACCGCAAGAATGGTGGCGAAGGCTACCGCTGAAATAAAGGCAAAGAAAATATCCCCGCCAAGAGCCTTTGCTAAAAGGGGGGCGCTCATGTTGGTTCCGCCGTTGGCTCCGATAAAATCCTTCCCCACAATGGTGGCGGCGCCGAAGCCCAGGAAGGTAGTCATAATATAAAAACTGCCAATGAGGGCCATGGCCCAAACCACGCTGACACGGGCCGTCTTGGCGTCCGGTACGGTGTAAAAACGCACCAGGATATGAGGCAACCCCGCTGTCCCCAGGATGAGGGCCATACCGAGGGATATAAGGTCCCAGGGTCCGTAGGGAGGTTTATATTTCAAGCCGGGTTGTAGAAAGTTTTGAACCACTTCGGCCCCGGTTTTGTCGTGAAAATGAACCTGGGTAACCGCGTCAAAGAAAGCGCTCAGGCTAAAACCAAAATGTCCCATGACCATCAGGCTCAAGGCAAAGGTTCCACCCATCAGCAGGATGGCTTTGATGATTTGAACCCAAGTGGTCGCCAACATCCCCCCGAAAACCACGTAAACAATCATGAGGGCGCCAACTCCGATTACCGCGGTTTGAAAACTGATGCCGGAATCCTTTAGAAGCAGTGCCACAAGGGTTCCCGCCCCGACCATTTGGGCGATCATATAGAAGGTAGAAACAGTCAGGGTGCTTAAGGAGGCCATGGCCCGGACCGGGCGGGGTTTCAAGCGGTAAGCCAGAACATCCGCCATGGTGTATTTGCCCGCGTTACGAAGGGGCTCCGCCACGACAAACAAAACCGTCAAATAAGCCACCAGCCAACCCACGGAATACATGAAACCATCGTAGCCGTTAAAAGCAATCAGCCCCGCGATACCCAAAAAGGACGCGGCGCTCATGTAATCCCCCGCCACGGCGATCCCGTTTTGCCAGCCGGTGATGCGGCGCCCTGCCGCGAAGAACCCCGCTGTGCCTTGTGATCTTCTGGCGGCCCAATAGGTAATGCAAAGGGTAATAACCACAAAAACCAGGAACATCAGAAGGGAGTTTGCCATTACTTCCCCCCCTTCCGGTTTTGATGACTATCCAGCACCTCGCGGGCCCTTTTATCCAGCCTGTTCGCCACGGCCACGTAAAGACCGGCCAGAATCCAGGCCATAAAAAATTGGGAAAGAGCGAAAAGATAGGCCAAGTTGACTTTCCCCCAAACGGGAGTAGCCATTAATTGCGGGGCAAAGCCAACAAGAATTGGCAAAGCGAAATAATAAATAATGAAAAAAACACAGGCGGGAACAATGAAGCGGATTTTCCGATGGATCAGGTCTTTGTAAGCCGATGTCTGGGCAAGCCGGCTCCAATCCACAGGGTCTTTATCTTCAAATGCTGTTTGTTCATGGCCGGGTTTGGGTCCCCTCCCCAACCGGGCCACGTCCGTGGGTGAACCGGAAAAAGGGGTGTAATCTTTTCCGCGGAAAGAATTATTCTTTTTTGCCAAGAACCCCTCCTGTTTTTGAGCGTTAAACTCATCAACACAAAATCATTCCCGTTTTTTCACCCAACCGGAGCAAAGAAAGAAAGGGCCAGCTATTTCGTTCCGCGCAACCCAACCTAGAAACCCGCGAAAAAACTCGTCTCAACCAGGAAGGTAAATTTCAGTCCAACGTAGCGTTATTTAATTCGGGGCCTTTTAACCCTTGAGGCCTTGGGTTCAACGCCTTTTTTGTCCCGCAAAACTTTTTCCCCACATCCAAATTTTCTCGCCTAAAACCAGGGCAATGATGGCCGTCAGGCAAAGAAAGGCCTTCAGCCAATGGTTCATGTGGGGAAAAAACTCTATTAGTATCCCGCAAAAGACTAAAACCGAAACTCCAAAAAAACTGCCATAAAAAACATCGCTGTCTTTTTTGGCCATGTTATAGGAGCGTTACCTTTTTTCCTTGACCGAAAGGGCCAGATTCGTCCGGCGCAGGCGGTTTGAAATGGAGCTGATGAGGGTTTTGAAAATCCCATAGGCTATGGCCGGATGATTCTGAAGGAAATTCTCAAAATCGGAGCCACGGATGATATGGATGTCGCAATCGCTAACCGCCTTAACGGTAGCCGAGTAAGGGGCGCCGTCAAACACGCTCATTTCTCCGAAAACCGAACCCCTGACAAGCTGGGATAATTCCTTGCTCTTTGATTTTCCACCCTTGGTTGACTTGCCCACTTCGGCTTTTCCATTAATAAGGATATGAAGATTACCGCCATGCTGGCCCTCGCGTATGATCAGATCACCAGCCTTAAAGTTCTGAATAAGTCCAAGACCATAAATTTGATTAATTACCTTGTTATCCAAACCGTCAAAAAGACTTACCTCTTTCAAAAAACCGGTACCTTTTGATTCTTTACGGATCGTCATGGAGCCCTCCAATTGGGTTTTACGAACGCGAGACAATTATCATAACTCGACAAAGGGTTTTAGGGAAAATGAAAACAGAGGCGGGATTTATCAAGGTTTCCGCAGGGGCAAGGCATGCCTTGCCCCTACAGCGGTTGAAAACGAGACCTTCGTGGGGCGGGTCTAAGACCCGCCCCTACCATTCTCATTAATACAAATTAAAGCACTATCACCTTCACGATTTTGCGGACCGTACCAAAATCCCCGACCAACTCCAGTCGGATGTAATAAATCCCCTTCGCGACGGGTACGCTTGTTTTGTCCCTTAAATCCCATTGAAAGGCGCCGTTCCCCGCAAGGACTTGGGACCCCGAACTGATTTTCCGGAAGGCCGTGGTAAAGACCGCCCAATTCAGGGTAGCCGTGCCGGGGAATTTCATTTCCACGGTAACAGGAACCCCATCCATGGAGGGGTTGGGGTAGGGCGGCAAAATCGTCACCCCGCCCGACACGGCTGTCGTGGATGTGTCCGAGGGCGTCGGGGAAGGTGTGGCGGTCGCGTTGGCGATCGTTACCACGGCCCCATTCAGCGGGGTGCCTGAGAAAAGAACCGGCCCGGTCGCGTTGGAACCCGTCAGGGAGGAAGCGTTGACGACGGAGGTTGAATAGGCCCCCGTTCCCGCGGCGGGGGAAAAGTCATAAACCACCAAAAAGGTTGCCGTGGCGCCAGCCGGAATCACCGACGAAAAATTAATCACCGCCGTGCCGTTGTCCGAGGCGTAAACCCCTGAACCAAGTAAAGTTTCCCCCGCGTCAGCCACCCCGTTCGCGTTCGCGTCAAAATAAAGCTTCACGGAAGAGATCCCTAGGACGTCATTCCCAGTTCCGGAAGCCGTCAGGGTGGTGCTGGTCAGGGTCATGGGATTATTTCCCGGGTTGCCCACTTGAAACTGAAGCAGGGGCTGATTGGCGGCACCCGGAAGTTGGGTTGAATTGGATGGGGTGGATCCTCCCGGGGAGAGAACCGCCGTCACGGATGTGGGAGTGGGTGTGAGGGTGAAGGTCAGAGTCGCTGTTTTGGTCATGGAGGCAGTTGGAGATGGGGTTGGGGAAAAGGTCGCGGTTCGCGTGGGGCTTAAGGTCGGGGTTGTGGTGGGCGTTGCCGAAGGTGAATTCGAGGGCGTTGAGGAGGCTGTGTTGGTGATCACCGGGGTATTGGTCGCGGAGTTCGTGGGACTTGGTGTGGGGGAATTTGAGGGAGTTCTCGTCGCGGTTGAGGTCGGCGTGATCGTGGGGGTATGAGAGGGTGTATTGGTAATCAAGGGGGTATTAGTGGGTGTGTCGGAAATGGTATTCGTCGGTGAAGGGGAAGGTGTCAGGCTGGGGGTGTTGGTAGGTGAGGACGTGAAAGTTTTTGAAAACGTTTGAGTCGGGGTTTCCGTGGGAGAACTTGTCCCCGTCTGCGTTGGAGTCCGTGTTGGGGATGGGGTGGCCGTCGCGCTCGGGGAATTTGAGGGGGTTCGAGTCGTGGTATTCGTCGCGGTGCTGGTAATGTTTGGGGTGTTGGTGGGTGTGCCCGTGGATGTATTGGTAACTGTGGGCGTCGCCGTTTGGGTCAAGGTGAGGGTGGGTGTGGCCGTTGGAGTATTCGAGGCGGTCCTTGTTGGGGTTTGCGTCGGGGTAAGGGTTGGAGTTCTGGTAAAAGTATTCGTGGGCGTATTGCTCGGAGTTATGGTGGGAGTATGGCTGGGGGTATTGGTAATAAGCGGGGTATTGGTGGGTGTGTTTGAAATGGTGGGAGTCGGGGTTTTGGTGGGGGTGTTGGCCGGGCTATTGGTGGGAGTAACGGTCGGAGTCATGGTCGGTGTTCGGGTGGAGGTGTAGGTGGGGGTGTTCGTGAAGGTATTTGTCGGTGTCCTGGTGGGGGAATTGGTCGCGGTGGGAGTATAGGTGGGTGTCGGGGTATTGGTAGCGGTATTGGTGTTTACAGAAGTTGGGGTATTTGTCGGCGTCGGAGTTGGGGTGCGGGTGAAGGTGTTGGTAAAGGTCAGGGTCGGACTCAAGGTTGCGGTGCTGGTCGGCGAGTTGGTTGGGGTAACCGTGGGGGTTCGCGTGGGCGTCAAAGTCGGCGTCCGTGTGGCGGTGTTCATAACTGTATTGGTGGGGGTAAAACTTGGTGTCAAAGTTGCGGTTCGACTCGGAGAATTCGTCGGGGTAGCGGTTGGGCTATTCGTGGGAGTCTGGGTGGGAGTTCGGGTGGGACTTGGAGTCGGAGTCCTGGTGAGGGTCAGGGTCGCGCTTTGGGTGGGGGTGAAGGTTGCGGTTATGACGATGGCCTTCGTTGGGGTAAAAAAAAAGGTGGGAGTCGGCGTCGGGGTCCCTGGAACCGGAACATTCGCGGCCAAAATAAAGACCAGCGGAGCGTTCCAGTTGATCGCCTCCTCATTGGAACCATAGGCTCCCTGGATATCAGCGTAACAAAGAGCCTGTTTGGTTCCGGGTGAAGTGGGGGTAATGCCGTCCCCCGACGTGCTTTGGTTGGGACCGCCTACCAACATTCCGGGCCATGGCGGGGTAATACCATCCGAACCACTGGGCCGGTGATGGGGGTGAAGGGGATAGGTGGTACCCAGCTGGGTAACAAAGGAAATTTTGTTGCCGTTTCGTCCCAAAAGATAATGGATGTCGTCCAAAACCGCCTGGGTGTAATTGGCACTGGGGCTCATTCCATTGGCCATCCATAACATCACCCCGAAATTGGCGGCTCCGGCGTTGGAACCCCAAATGTAATGCGCGGTCGCGAGACTGACCTTGTAGCCATCCGTCGTCTGCCTTGCGGTAACCGCGTTCGCGGCCGCGAGGGTATCGGTTCTGATTTGGGTTGAAACGGCCGCCGCGGGGGTTTGCCCCGATTGATAGGAATAATAGTAGCTCCAGAGAGCCATGTTTTTGACCGACGCCCAGTCCTGAGGATACCCGGAGGTTGAAATAAGCGGCGAGATCCCCACATTGCCGGTGAAATAGGTGTTGTAGGCCGCCCCTCCCGTGGTCCTGAATAATTCCGCCGAGGCCCACAGCCTCTCGTCGGTGAGGGTGGCATCGCCGTAGGTTCCCGTTGAAATTCCGGCCGGGTTGGCGGTAAAGGTCACATTGGGGTTTAGCTGAACCCAGCCCCAGGCCGTGACCGCCGCCTGGGAACAGGCCGCGGCAAAAGGGGCGTCGAAAGGCTTGTAGAGCCGGGCCGCGATGGCCATGACGGAGGCGAAATCCGCCGTGGAAGCCGTGGTCTTATAAGGAGCGGCGCCCTTTCCAATAATGTACCTGGTACCCGCCGAATCAAATTCCGGCATCTCGAAGGGGTCGAAGGCCGCGGTGGTTAATTTATGCCACACTCCCCCATCTGCATCCTGCATCGTTAACATCCACTCGATGTTCCACCGGCATTCGTTCAAAATATCCGGCGTCCCGTTTCCCGACTC
>JAHFCG010000119.1:0-1764 GCA_023249615.1 candidate division FCPU426 bacterium
TAAAAAAGAATATTTAATCTTAAAATCCTTCCCATGAATCCCATTCATCTGTGGCCAAATATCTTTTGATTTTTGTGAGGTTTATTCATGAAAAAATTATCCTTATTTCGCCGGCCTTTCTTCGCGAAACGGATCATTGAAATCGGGGGAGGCCATGACCCATTCGCCGGCGTGACCCACGCGGTGGACAAATTCCCCGAGGACAATACCCAGCGAGCGGGGGATATGGTTCGGGTCAAGGGGGTTGAATTCAAGGAAGGGGATTTGGAGGCCATTCCATTCCCTGACGAGCCCAAGTTTGATTTCCTTTACGCCAGCCATGTGCTGGAACACACGCATAATCCTCAGAAAGCCATCAGCGAGATTAACCGGGTCGCCAGCCGGGGTTATCTGGAAACTCCCAGTCCTCTTCGGGAACAAATTATTTGTTCCTTCCCTTTTGAGAACATCATCGATTTTCATACCTTGTTTTGCTGGACCGCCGGGGAAGCGAACCAGATTCATGTCATCCGGAAGTCGGAAAAGACGGTTGGGATTTTTTGCGCCTGTGAAAACGGGAAGGTCGCGAAAATCTTGTTTGACCTGAGACGGAAAAAGAACCTGGACGTGGAAGCCCCCATGCCGGGCCGGTCCAAGACAACCCATTTATATTTCAACGGACCCATCACACTTATGGAGTACGAAAATTTTGAATCGGCCTGCCAAAAGGGTTTTTGCGGCTATGGGGAAGTCGGGTTCATCCGAAAGCGCTTAATAGCGCCTTTTTACCTGTTGTCGGGCAGGGCCAGGAAACTGAAAAGTTTTTTAAACGCGGTTTAGAAAATGACGAACGGTAATAATTTCTATTTGCTGATACCGGTCCAAAATTAAAAGGTCTCTTCGGTCACCAGTAACAATAATTGAACAGTTTCCTTCCACCGCGCATTCCAAGACGCGGTTATCCTGCGGACATCGTTTAATAAGATCAATGGTTTGAATAGGATGAATAATATCCGCTTTTTCAAAGATAGCGCCCGTTAAAATCTGAACTTCATGATTCGACAATTCAAATGTTGTTTTTAAAACTCTTCGGGTTTCCTCCATTAGTAAAGGGGAGGTAACCCAGGTAAACTTCCGGGTCAGGGCTTCCTCAATAACCCGTAGTGGAAGGCCGCCGAAGAGAAGACCTGAGATGGTAACATTCGTATCAACAACAGCTCGAATCAACCTTTTTTACGGATTTCTTCGATGATGGCTTCAACGTCAGAAGGTTTGAGTCCCTGTTTCTTCATGCGTTTTGAAACAGCTTTTTGGGTCATTTCAAATTCCTGAAAGGACATATATTTACGGACAGCCTCACGGACGTACTCGCTTACGGTCCTGTGTTCGTATTGGGCGTGTTTTTGAATCTCGTGTTCAAATTTTGGGGGAACGGATATGGCGATGACTTTACTGGTTCGCAATGGCGGGCTCCTTTTTTGTTATTACTATGTATTACTTAGTAATACTAGTTTAAATGGGCTTCAGCATCAATAGCTTTTTGGCCTCAGGGGAATTGCGGTGACCCGCTGGTAACCCCTGGAAAAAATTGTCCTTCAACCCGATAAATACCTCGAGGTTTTTTTGACATACCTTTGCCCGAAAGTTAAAAGAATAATGAAGGTACCCTTTTCCGCGGGGGGAGAGGGTAATTAATAAGTATTCTTTGTTTCCCCTTCTCCCTCGAGGGGAGAAGGTTGGGATGAGGGTAAAGTTAAGACTTTCTTTCGAGGTGTATTTCCATGA
>JAHFCG010000119.1:1774-8732 GCA_023249615.1 candidate division FCPU426 bacterium
ATTTCAGGGGTTGGCAGATTGGGCGAACTAACTTGTCAGCTTTCAGCCGAGGGCGAACGCAAGGTTCGCCCATACCTGTTTTTTAAATTTTTTTAGGATTGTTTCCATGAGATTACCGGTTCTTTTTATCGGCCACGGCGCGCCGACCAACGCCCTTGCCGATAACGCTTACACCAAAGCTTTAGCCAAGCTCGGACGGGATCTGCCCCGCCCCGAGGCCATTCTTTGTGTTTCCGCCCATTGGATTACACCCGGGTCCCGGATATCGGTTGTTGATCATCCCAAAACCATCCACGACTTCTCTGGGTTCCCACCGGAGATGTACCAAATTCAATATCCAGCTAACGGCGCGCCGGAGATTGCCCGCGAAGTTTCCAAAGCACTTCTATTACCAACCGATGAAACCTGGGGATTAGATCATGGGACTTGGACGGTCTTGAAACACATGTATCCCAAGGTCGATGTTCCCATTTTTCAATTGAGCCTGGATCAGTCGAAGACTTTTAAGGAAAACCTGGAATTGGGGAAAAGGCTGGAACCTCTGAGGGCAAAGGGGCTTTTAATTATTGGAAGCGGTAATTTGACCCATAACCTGGGTCAAATTATTTGGGACCAAGAAGCAAAACCGGTGGATTGGGCGGTGGAGTTTGACACCAAAGCGAAAGAGGCGTTGGAAAAAAGAGACGAAAATTTATTAACGGAGCCAGCGAGTTGGGGGAAGGGGTTATTTCGTAAGGCCCATCCCACGGCGGACCATTACCTACCGCTCCTGTACGCGCTGGGTGCTTCCACCGAGAAGGACAAACTGTCCTACCCTTATGAAGGATTTGAGTATGGGACCTTATCGATGCGAATGGTCAGGTGGGGGTAAAAAATACTTTATTGTTTGTTTATAAAATTCTTTTTTTGGAAAAAGCCCTACCAGAACCAGTTTTGAAATAACGTTCCAATTTCCTTGCCTGAGTTTGGGTTTCTACCGCGATATAGGATTTTAGTTTTATTGGTTGGAAATGTTTTGTTGAAACAACCTCCCCATTTTGATGGGAATGAATCCGCCTTTTTAAATCGTCCGTGGAACCAACATAGATATCGCCATTATTAAGCGGAAGAAAATAGACATACCACATTTAATTCTCCACTGGCTGAAGGTTAAAAAACGGCCTGCCAACTGAAGCTGTAAAATAGCGTACTGGTCCGCCTGCGCCAAGGCTCTGGCGGACAACTTTCGCTTACTTAAATGTTGTTTAAGGAAGCGAAAGTTGGCGGAGAGATCGCTCAGGACGAAAAAAACCGTATTTGAATAATTTTTAATGGATGTTTTCGTCCCGCCCCTTCGGGTCGCCGAACCCTTGGGTTCAAATCCCCCGTATTTTCGCCATAGGATGACGCATCCTTTGGATGCATCCTCATATGGCGGAGAGAGAGGGATTCGAACCCCCGTTACGATTGCTCGTAAATCTGATTTCGAGTCAGACGCATTCGACCACTCTGCCATCTCTCCGAAAAGACAATTTTGAGTTTTGGATTTTTAGTTTTGAGTTTTAACCCTTCAAAATCATCCAAACCCGCCGGTTGGTGAAAGGATGGTTATTGTATGTGAGGAAAAGAGACTTGGACAAGGCAAGACGGAGTATATTTTAAAGGCCATTTATGAGAAATTAATGGCATGAAAAAGCCTCTTGTTAAAAACCAGCGGGAATATCCCGACAAACAGCTTCTGGAAAAAATAGCGCCGCGTGATCCCTTCCGTTTATTCCACCACTGGTTTCGTCAAGCCTTAGGAAGCTCCTCGCTCGATCCTAACGCGATGGCCCTTTCCACCATCAACCCTTCCGGCAGGCCTTCCTCGAGAATGGTTCTTTTAAAGGGTCTTGATAAAAAAGGATTCGTGTTTTTCACCAACTACCTGAGCCAGAAGGGGAAAGAACTGAAAAAACACCCACAAACCTCCCTTCTTTTCTTTTGGCCTGAATTGGGCCGTCAGGTAAGGGTGGAGGGTAAAGCTTTAAGAATTAGTTCCGCTGAGTCGGAAGAGTACTTCAAGTCCCGGCCAAGGGGAAGCCAGCTTTCGGCCTGGGCATCCCACCAGAGCCAGGTGGTGCCGAACCGTGAAGTGCTGGAAAAACGAATGAGGGAACTCGAAAAGCAATATCACAATAGGGAAATTCCCCGGCCACCTCATTGGGGCGGATATCGTGTAATCCCTGTTTTAATTGAGTTCTGGAGTGGAAGAAGGAACCGGCTCCATGATCGGTTGGTATATAGGAAGGGCGGTGGAGGATGGACAAGGAAGAGGTTGTCGCCTTGAGGGAATTATTCTGCTGGAGGCAGCCGTGGTAGGGGCAAGGCATGCCTTGCCCCTACGAAAGCAAAATTAAATCGAAAACCGTGATTCAAAAGAAACGGCAAAAAAGAAAAAACGGGGAAATATGAAAAGAATTATTGCTGGGATGGGTTTTCTGGCTCTGGTTGGGTTTCCAGCTTTTTTAAAAGCCCAAACAATTAAACCTCAGGACAACCCCAAAATCCAAAGCGTCCAATCGGTCATTGACCATGTGAAATTACAAAATCCAAACCTTCCCATCCGGCTTTTCGCCCAGGGTCGGAAGATGACCGTCAATGTGATCACGCCCAAAGAACCCTTGAAAGCCCATTACCACGCCACCCACGAGGAAGTGGTTTATGTCATCAAGGGATACGGGAAAATGACGCTGGGGGACAAGACCCAGGACGTCAAGGAAGGGGATATAATTTTTATTCCCCGCAAAACCCTCCACAGCTTCACGCCCGAGGGAGGCGACTGCCAGGTGCTTTCGGTTTTCGCTCCGGCTTTTGACGGCAAGGACCGGGTTTTTTTAGATAAGCAAAAATAATTTACCGCGAAGACGCGAAGATCGCGAAGTTAAACAGAAGATAAAGATTTTGATTGAAACCAAAAGATTGTATCTTTGTCTTTCTTGGCTAACTTCGCGTCTTGGCGGTGAAAATGGTTTTTAGGAACAGGTAATGGAACAGTCCCAGGCAAAAAACAAGATCATCCAGACCGCCAGCATCCTGGCGGTGATGCTGTTGTTTTTCGCCGCCCTGTGGGTTTTGCGCAAGGAAATCCGCAACAGCAATAGCAGCGAGGAGGAAGTCCTCAATTACTTCCGTCAAATACCCCTCAAACAATACCTCGTCGCCCTCTGCGCCTCGCTGGGAAGTTATTTTGCCCTCACCTTTTATGATGTCCTAGGCCTGCGCCATATCCAAAAATCTATGTCCTACGGGCGGACCGCCCTGACATCCTTTATCGCCTACACCTTCAGCCACAACGTCGGCGCGGCGGTCATTACCGGGGGAGGCATCCGCTACCGGTTTTATTCCGCGTGGGGCCTCACGGTGGGAGAGGCCGCGAATGTCCTCGTCATTTGCGGGATGACCTTCTGGATCGGGTTTCTCACCATGGGATCTATTTTTTTCTTCCTGGAAACTCCCGATATTCCCCCCACGACGGAAATTCCGGCTTCCGCCCAGATTATTTTCAATTCCGTTTTTACCGCGGGCCTTGTCTGCCTGGTCGTCCTGACGGCTTATCTGCTGGTCGCGGTCTTTTTTAAGAAAACCATCAAGATCATCCGCTGGAAATTCCCGACTCCCTCGGTGGGAATCGCCGTGGGGCAGATGGCGGCCGGTTCCCTGGACTGGACCTGCTCGGGCGCGGCCTTGTATTTGCTGCTGCCGCATTCGAGTATCCCCTTCCCGTCCTTTCTCGCGATCTACCTGATGGCCCAGCTGGCCGGGTTTATCAGCCAGGTTCCGGGAGGGTTGGGCGTCTTGGAGGGCACCATGCTTCTTCTTTTATCCCCCCTCATGCCGGCCCCGCACGTGGCGGGGGCCCTGTTGGCCTTCCGAATCGTCTATTACCTCATCCCCTTTATTTTGGGCCTGACTTCCTTCGCGGTTTATGAAATTGTCCGCAACAAAGCCGGGTTCAAGCGCGCGTTACAAATACTCAACCGGTGGGCTCCCGAATTCGCCCCCCATGTTTTCGCGGTCCTGATTTTTATCGGCGGGGGTATCGTATTTTTTTCGAACGTTTCGCCTGAAATTCCATCCCGGATCAACCGCCTGAGCGAGTTGATGCCGATTTCCATTCTGGAGGGCTCCCATTTCCTGACCGCCCTGGCGGGAGCGGGTCTTCTGGTTTTGGCCAGGGGGCTCCAGCAAAGGCTGGAAAGCGCCTATGTCCTTGCCCTGATTTTTTTGGGGATCGGCGTTTTAGGCTGCCTGTTCAAGGGGTTTGATTACCAGGAAGCCCTGACCCTTTTGGTCATGTGGGGTCTGCTTTTGCCGAGCCGGCGTTACTTTCCCCGGAAATCCTCCTTGTTTCAACAGACCTATCCGCCCCTGTGGGTCACGGCGGTTTTGTTCGTTCTTCTGGGTTCCATCTGGATCGGGGTATTTAACTACCGTTATGAGGACTATTCCCCCGCTCTCTGGACGAGTTTTGATATTTCGGAGGACGCTTCCCGCTTCCTAAGGGCCACCCTCGGAGCCTCTTTCACCCTGATGCTTTTTTCCATCATCAGTTTGTTCACGCCGGCACAGCCCGAGACGGAAGCGCCCAACCCGGCGGAACTGGCCAAGGCCATGGGGGTGGCCGAAAAATTCCGGCGCGCCTATGCTTATTTCGCCCTGTTGGGGGACAAAGCCCTTCTTTTCAACAAAAAGGCCGACGCTTTTTTAATGTACGCCATTGAGGGAAAAAGCTGGGTCACCCTGGGCGACCCCGTGGGAAGCCAGAAGGAACAGCAGGAACTGGCCGTTAAATTCAAGGATATGTGCCGGCGGAACAAGGCCTGGCCTCTTTTCTTCGAGGTGGATCAGGATCACTTCCAGTTCTATCTCGACATGGGATTAACGGTCATGAAAATCGGCGAGGAGGCCCGGGTGCCTTTAAAAAGCCTCACCCCGGAAGCGCTGGCCTCGGCCGATCTCAAAAATACCTACCAACGGTTCAAGGAAACCGAGGACTACACCTTCGGCGTCCTTCCGGCGGGGGAATGGCCGCTTCTTTCGCCCGAACTGAAAAAAACATCCGAGGACTGGTTGAGCAAGAACAAAACCAGGGAAAAAGGTTTTTCCGCTGGTTTTTATAACGAAAGATATTTGAACTATTTTCCCATGGCCATGGTCTGGAAAGAGGGGAAGGTCATCGCTTTCGCGAACCTTCAACTTTCCCACGGAAAGGAAGAGGTTTCGGTGGACCTGCTAAGATCCTCAAGCGAGGCGCCCCAGCACCTGGAGGATTATTTAATTTTGGAGGTCATGTTTTGGTCCAAGGAAAGGGGATTCAAGTGGTTCAATTTGGGGACGGCCCCGTTGTTGGACGCTGATGAAAGCCCGTTGGCGCCGTTCAAGGACCAGCTCAAGGATATCCTCTCGCCCTATGAAACCGTGCCCCACCTCCACGAAATACGAAAGGCCAAGGAACGGTTTAACCCCGAGTGGTCGCCCAAATACCTGGCCGCGTCGGGAAATATTCCGCTGGCGGTCGCTTTTAACAACATCCGGTCCCTCGTGTCGAAGGTTCCCCATTTGGGCATCCCCAAATAATTTTGGAGACCATCATGAGTCCCCGAATAAAAATATCAGGGTTCATTTTGTTGGGATTCATGTTTCTTTCCACGGGCTGCGCCCCCGGCCGGTATTCGCTGACGGAAGAGGGCCCGCAGGCCTCTCCGGAAGAAGCCATTCATAACGCCGGGGATTACCTGAGCCACAATCCCAACTGGCACATTGATTGTTCCCACTTCGTTCTTGCCTGCTACCACTCGAAGGAGATGAACCATTTTCTCAACCGGAGGAAATACAACCATAACCTGGTTTATGACCTGAATTATTTTCTCACCCAGAAGAAAACCCGGAGGAAGAAGGCCGCCGATATCCAGCCGGGGGACATCCTCATTTTCAGCAAGACCTACGATATCAACCATGACGGCCGAATCGATGAAAAGGATGTATTCACTCACGCGGGGATCGTGGAAAGCTTCCGGGATTGGGTGGTGACCTATATCGACGCCTCCGAGGGACGCAAACCTCCCCGTGTCCACCGGAGGTCCTTCAGTTTTTTCGGCGAGAAAAACAACGAAAGAGTGGCGGTGGATCCGGCGACGGGGAGGAAAATCCGGCACCGGGAAACCTTTTACGCGGCCTACGCGGCCCCCTAAGCCAAAATTTACCGCCAAGACGCGAAGTTCGCGAAGGAAACCACAATATTAAGTATTTGATTAAACCAGGAATATTATTTTTATTATCTTTTTCTCACTTCGCGATCTTTGCGTCTTCGGGGTAAAAGGGGTTTTAAATGTTTAATGTCGTATTGATAGAACCGGAAATACCGTGGAATACCGGTAATATCGGCCGGACCTGCCTGGGGGCCGGGGCGGAACTTCACCTGGTGGGGCGGCTGGGGTTTCACCTGGATAACAAGCAGGTGGAAAGGGCCGGCCTTGATTACTGGGAAAAAGTGAGGCTTCACCGGCACGAAAGCTGGGAAAAATTCCTGGAGTCGCTGCCCACTAATCCTGAGTTGTTTTACTTTTCCACCAGGGGAAAAAAGGGTTTGTGGGACGCGGCCTTCGCCAAAAACGCCTATCTTGTTTTTGGTAAGGAAACCGCGGGTTTCCCCAAAAAATTCTACGAGGACTATAAAGAAAAGATGTATCGTATTCCCCAGCAGGAAGAGGGGATTCGAAGCCTGAATCTTTCCACCGCGGTTGGTATTGTTTTGTATGAGGGTTTAAGGCAAGTTCAAACGCAAAAGCGAGGACAAAAATGAAAAAATCGGGGTTCTTTAAAAGACTCATCGCGGCCTTCATTGACGCGATTTTATTCATGGTTTTGGGCGCGAGTTTCCACAATGGGGGGGTGGGCGCCCTCTGGGTTATTTATGAAACCATCCTGATTTCCCAAT
>JAHFCG010000222.1 GCA_023249615.1 candidate division FCPU426 bacterium
ACCGCTCCACCGAAATACCTCTTGGGCCGATCGGGGTATACCAGGTGATTTTCCCCAGACTTTCCTCCAAAACCTTGAAAAGCTTCCTCCCCTTTTCAGTATCCGCGATCCTTGAGGGAAGCGTGGCGTGAACGGCGATTAACAGGTCGTCCTTGGGAAGAGCCCATTCCTCATCGGCCCATTCCACGGCCCGGGTATCGGTTATCCGAAACGGAACAATAACCCAGGATCCCGAATCCGCTGTTTTTTTCTCCCGGTTGGATTCCCTTTTCGCGATTTTAAACTGGTGGTTTTTCAGATCCTGTTCCGCCGTGTCACCCCATGTTTTCGGGGAAAATTTCCCGGAGCTGTCGCGGATTTGGACCGAAACCCTCGCGATCAGCTGCCGGCCCGCGTCGGTAAAACGGGCCACCTCATCCACTTCCTGGTCGGCCGAGAGGCGCAAATAAAACCATTTGGAGGGTTCCGGAAAGCTGAAACCGTAATCCACCTGGATAAATTGGCCTTCGTAAATTCCGCTGTCCACGCCTGGGGGAAGGGGCAGTTTGCTTTCGGAGAATTTGGGTTTGGATTTACAAGAGACACACATCAAGACTATTACCGCGAAGACGCAAAGTCCGCGAAGAAAGGATTTTTGAAATAAATCCAAAGCCCTACCCCGTTTCCGACTCTTAATTTTCAAACCACTCATTACTTTGGCCTTCTTCGCGAACTTCGCGTCTTCGCGGTAAATCAGATTTTTCAGGGAACCGGGACCTTGTTCAGGATTTGATTGATCACGTCATCCGTGGTCATGTTCTGCGCCTCGGCCTCATAGGTCAAAATCATCCTGTGGCGCATCACATCCCCCGCCAGTGCCTTGACGTCCTCGGGGGAAGCGTAACCCCTTCCGTTCAGGAAGGCCCGGGCCTTGGCCGCGATGGTCAACCCGATGGAGGCACGCGGACTTGCTCCGTACTCGATTAAGGGAGTCAACTTGTCCAGTTGGTAGTCCTTGGGTTTGCGGGTGGCCGAGACCAAATGAACGATGTAATCCTTCAAATGCTCGCTTACGTATATACCGTCCACCGCCCTCTGCGCCTTTAGGATGGATTCCGAGGAAAGAATTTCCCTGGTCTTGATCACCGCCCCGCCGGTCATACGGGTGATAATTTCCTTCTCATCCTCAAAATTGGGATAGGAAACCTGAATCCGCATGAAAAATCTGTCAACCTGGGCTTCCGGCAAGGGATAGGTTCCCTCATGTTCGATGGGGTTTTGGGTGGCCATGACGAAGAAGGGCTCTTCCAGTTTGAAGGTGTCAGGACCGATGGTTACCTGGTGTTCCTGCATGGCTTCCAGCAGGGCGGACTGGACTTTAGCGGGGGCGCGGTTGATTTCATCCGTCAGAACCAGGTTCGCGAACACGGGACCTTTCTGGGTCTTGAAATCGCCCTTGGCCGGCATGTAAATCCGGGTTCCCAAAAGGTCGGAAGGCAAAAGATCGGGGGTAAACTGGATCCGGCTGAAACTGACCCCCAAAGCCTCGGCCAGGGTCTTAATGGCCAGCGTCTTCGCCAGGCCGGGAAGGCCTTCCAGCAGGAGGTGCCCGCGGGCCAGGAGCCCAAGAAGAAGTCTTTCGATCAGGTCATCCTGACCCACGATGACCTTTTGGACTTCTTCGCGGACCTTGTGAAACTGTTCGCTGAGCCGCTGCCCCTCGGCCGTTAATTCCTCGTTTTGCGTTGCCATAAAAACTCCTTAGATTTCACCGCAGAGACGCAGAGATCGCAGAGAAAATATTAACTCCGCGGCAAAGCTACCCTTCGGATTCCATTTTTTATCCATCGAACATTAAAATTTAAAAGAAGCCCGATCTCACGTCCTGTGATTTTCAAATATGTCAACAATTGCGCCTCATGAATCGGCAATACCGACTCAACTGCCTTAAGTTCCACAACAACTTTTTCCTCAATCATTAAGTCAATTCTCAGCTTCTCGTCCAAAGGTTCCCCGTCGTAAAATACCGAAACAGCTTTTTGCCGTTCAAATGCAACTTTTCGCTTTTTCAATTCTCGCGCCATACAGGATTCATAAATACCTTCCAACAAACCTGGGCCCATTTTTTTATGAACCGTATAAGCCGCATCCACAACAACCCCGGTAATTAGATTTGTTTCCGCCGGCAGTTCCTTTTCCAGCCTTTGAATTCTCTTCAATTCCATATTCGCCCTCCTAGTTTCTTCCTATGATCATCAAAGGAATCCTAGGTAAGACGTTTTTGATATACTTTTTTGTTCCAAAAAAATTAAATAAGTTCTTCTCTAATTCTTTCTCTGCGACCTCTGCGTCTCTGCGGTAAAAAGTCTAGTTCTTTTGAACCTTTGGCAGCAGGCCGGAACAAAGGCTTCTCAGATTATCCCGCCCGGTCAGGTTGGCGTCGGCGTACAAAACCCTGTCGCAGGTTCTCAGGCATTTCTCAACCGCCGCCGCCTCGTCAGCCGAAAGCTTGTGCTCCGGCAAAATGTTTAAAATCTGGTCCGTGGTGTAATTCACCGCTGGAAAACCATAACGGTATTCAAGGCATTCGCAGACAAGGCGCGACAAACCGGCGCAAAATTCCTTTCCGGATAATTCCTCGTTCCCCAGTTTTTTCCAGGCATCCTTTAACTGGGCTGGTTTGGGAACCTGGGGAACTACCTTTCCTTGGGGCGGCTTTCGAAGAAGCCGCCATAGAAACCAGCCGAGAGCGCAGAGCAGGGTCAGCCAAAACAAAAGCTTAAAGAGCATATAGGTCTCCGGTAATAAAGGTTTTATTCCGCGCAGCTGGTCCCCCGGGGGCGGTTGA
>JAHFCG010000120.1 GCA_023249615.1 candidate division FCPU426 bacterium
AAGGTGGCTTTGAAGAACCTCGGGGTCGCTTCGTTCCGCCTCTATGATTATGGGTTCGCCGGTTCGGACGAACTTAAATCGGCTGTTAAAAATCTGGAAGCCAGCGGGGAGAACCAGGAGCTTTTGGAAAGGGCCAAAGGAGCCTTAAACAGGGAAGAGGCTTATGCCAAGGCCACCGCCACACCGTCAACCGAAGTCAGCACCACGGGGATGAATTACAAGGCCTTGTTGGCCTTGGGGGACAAGTACCAATCTGAAGGGAAATTTTCCCAGGCTTCCAAGGTTTTCAAACAGGCGGAAGCCGCGGCCCACTCCGACAATTCAAAAGCCGCCGCCGCCAACCGTCAGGGAAAAGTAATGTTGGATTCCCGCCGCCCCAATGAGTCCATCGTTTTTTTTGAGCAAGCGGTCAAGTATCAGTCCTCTGAGAAGGTTTACCTGAACAACCTGGCTTTCAGCTACTGGGTCCTGTACGATTCCGGCAAGGGGAAAGACGAGGATTTGAAAAAGGCGGTGGACGCTTTTTACAAGGCCAACGCGATCGACGCCTCGTTTCACGCCGAAAACCTCAAAATGGCCCTTGATGAATTGAAGGAAGTGGACCCGGAAGCCGCCAAGGCCTATACCGTTAAGGATGAGGCGGAGGACAAGGACGGGGCCGCCAAAGACTCCGATGAGAAGGAAGACTCAAAATAAAAGTTTCGGCTTGTGGGAAGTGAAGATTTAAACTAATTTAACCGCCGGTTAAACCTGATAGGCCAAGCCTCATCGGGGGTAACCGGCGGTTTTTTTATGACCTCATTTAATTGGAACGACGGATGACCCTTTCGAAAGACCTCGATCAACTTCATCAAACCATCAGACAATGCTCCAAATGTTTTACCAAGGGCGGGAATTGTCCCGTGGCCGGGACGGGACAGGCCAAAAAGGGCGGTCTCTTTTTAATTGGTCAGGCGCCGGGAATCAAGGAACCCGCGGCACAGAAAAATTTCGCTTGGACAGCCGGCAAGCGGTTATTTCAATGGTTCCTGACCATCGGAATTCCCGAGGAAAACATCCGAAGGTTTGCCTACATCACCGCGGTCACTAAATGCTATCCCGGCAAGGCCAAGGGGGGGAAGGGGGACCGAAAACCGAATCCGGAAGAAATCGCCAATTGTGAACCTTATCTTCAAAGAGCCCTGGAGCTTTTGAGCCCCTCGGTATTGGTTTTGATCGGGAGTCTCGCCATTGAACGGATTCTCGGCCCCCTGCCCTTTTCAGAGGTTATTGGTAAGGAATTCAAGAAGGACCTACCCGGGGGTCCCTGTTTCGTGATTCCGATTCCCCATCCCTCGGGAGCGAGTCCATGGCCCTACCTTCCGGGAAACAAGGCGAAACTTGAGAGGGCTTTTCGTTTGATTAAAAAACGCCTTCAAAAACAAAAAATTTATAACCAGTTATCCAGGGCCGAATCCTAGGCCGCTTAAACAGTATTAACCTGTCCAAAGTGAAAGGTTTTCGGTGTTTGTTGTATCTTTTCTTATGGCTTGGCTAAAATAGACCGCTCTCTAAATCTTTTTCGGAGGAAACCGTGATTCAATTTTCCGCAGTTTCAAACATTACCCGATCCGTTTCGCCCAAAACCCTGGTTCTTTTGGGTTGCGACCAGGAGGGCGTTTTTTTGAACGCCCCCGGGAACGCGGGAGAGGCGGTACGAAAAGTTCTTTTGGAGGAAGGGTTCACGGGAAAAGAGAGCCAGGGCGCCGTTGCCCATCCTTCGAATGCTTTACCTGCGGTAAAAGTGATCGCTCTCGGGCTGGGGAATAAACAGGAAATAACCACGGAGACCTTTCGCAGGGCCGGCGGCCGTTTAGCCCGCAAGGCCCGGGAAATTCGGGTTGAGGAAGTTTTGATCGAGTGGCCCCGCCAATTTAAGGGGGACCAAATCAAGGCCTTCGCGGAGGGCCTCCTTTTGGGATCCTATCAATACACCCGTTATAAAACCCAGTTAAAAGACTCACCCAAGGGGATTCAAAAATTGATTCTTAAAACCTCCCCGGAGGTTTTGGCTTCCGCCAAGTCCGCTCTTAAAACCGCCGAGGCCTATTGTTCGGGCGCTTTGATGGCCAGGGACCTCATCAACGGGGCTCCCAGCGACATTACCCCCCGTGTTTTGGCCGACACGGCCCGCAAAATCGCCAAGGGGCCGATTCGGTTGAAACTTTATTCCACCAGGGAATTAAAGAAAATGGGGGCGGGGGGCATTTTGGGGGTCAATATCGGAAGCGCTTTGGAGCCCTATCTGATCCACCTTCATTACAAACCGAAGGGGAAATCAAAAAAATCCCTCGCGATTGTCGGAAAGGGCATTACCTTTGATTCCGGCGGTTTGTCCCTGAAGCCGGCGGGTTCCATGGAAACCATGAAAATGGATATGTCCGGGGCCGCTGCGGTCCTGGGGGTTTTCAGCCAATTGGCCCAGTTCAAGCCCCATGTGGAGGTTCACGGAATTATCGCCACCACCGAAAATATGCCGGGGGGCAGGGCTTATAAACCCGGGGATGTTTTAAAGGCCATCAATGGAAAAACCATGGAAGTTCTGAACACCGATGCCGAGGGACGCCTTGTTTTATCCGACGCCCTTTCCTACGCGGTTCAGCAAGAGGTGGATGGAATCGTGGATATGGCGACCTTAACCGGCGCTTGTGTTGTGGCCTTGGGGTCCCTGGTCTCAGGAGCTCTTTCCAATAACGCGTCACTTATGGAAAAAGTGAAGGAAGCCACTGACGCGGAAGGGGAAACGGTTTGGGAATTGCCCCTGGTCAAGGAATACCGGGATGACATTAAAAGCAAAGTCGCGGACATAAAAAATATCGGGGGAGGACGGGAAGCCGGTACCATCATCGGCGGGCTTTTCCTCCAGGAATTCGTGGGCGACACTCCCTGGGTTCATCTCGATATCGCGGGACCGGCCTACCTTGAAAGGGAATACCCCGCTGTTCCTTATTTGACCCATGGAGGAACGGGATTGATGGTTCGGAGTCTCCTAACCCTGCTCCGGAACGAATAAAACCCTGGTAAATAACATGACTTTTCACTTAATTTCCCTGAAAAGGGGGTATTTATCCTCCCGGTCCTATATTTTTTAATGATTTTGCAACCGTAGGACGTTCCAAGACGTCCAAAAGGTGGGTAAACCCAGGTGACGCATGACTGAAACCGAAGCCATCGATCGTTGCCGGCGGGGAGACATTTCCGGTCTTTCGGAATTATTTGAAACGCACCGTGAAAAAGTCTACCGGTTGTCCTGGCGGATGCTGGGTTCGCCCCAGGACGCGGAAGATGTTCTTCAGGAAATTTACCTGAAGGTTTATGACCGGATTAAGAACTACAGGGGTGATTCGGCCTTTAGCACCTGGCTTTACCGGATGACGACCAATCATTGCCTGGATGTTTTAAGGCGGAGAAAAATAATCGCTTTTCTGGGTTTTGAAAACGCCCCGGAGGCGGTGGAGAAAAAAGACAGCGCGAAGGCAATCAACCTGGGTTTAAGTCCGGTGGTGGAGAAGGCCCTGGGGAAACTGCCCGAAAAACAAAAGGCCTGCCTTTTGCTTCGGGAAATGGAAGAATTGAGTTACGAGGAAATCGCGGCGGCGTTAAATCTTTCGCTGGGGTCGGTGAAATCAAACATTCACCGCGCGAAGGAGTTTTTAAAGGAGTACCTTGAAAAGGAAGGTCTTACCCCGGAAGATGTTTAGCGAGGAAGTTTAAAGAGGAAATTTATGGGACAGCAATGGCGGGACGAGGATATTACGAAAGCTTTGAAAACGCTGGGGAAAAATTCCCCGGATTCATCGGCTTATAACCATGTTTGGTTCAAAATCGAGGAAAAACTGGCCCAGCGCCGGAAACCGGTTCTAGGCTCTATTATCTGGAGGCCCTGGAGCCACCCCATCCGCTGGGTGGGCGCGGCTGCCTGCTTGTTGATGGTCTTTAGCGGGGTCTTATACCAAATCGGCGACAGGGAAGATCGTGAATTGGGTTCTTATCTGGTGACCGTTTCCAATACGGCTGAAAGCGTCACGAGCGATCCTGGATGGGTGAGGGTTTCGGTGCTTTTGAGCGAGCCTTCCGCCGCGGCGCCGGATATGACGGTTGAAAATCATGTTGATCCGTTGGCGGACGACGAAATCTTTTTGTAATAACTGGATTTAGGAGAGGATTGATGAAAAAGATTAAATTTTTAATGACCGCGGTTATTTTTCTGGGGGCGGCTGGGGTTTGCCCCGCCCAAACCCTGGCGACACCTGAGCCCACCCCAAAAGCCAAACCGACGGAAGTCCCCCCCCCCCATTTAACGAAAAAGGAAATTTACAAGAAACTGGAATTGTCCAAGGAACAGCACCAGCTGCTGCGAAATAACAGGGCGGCTTACCGTAAAATGATCGCGGAACTTGAAGGTAAACTAAAGGTTCTGCAGGTGGAACTTGAGAACGAGATGGAAAAACCCGCCCCGGATGAGGCGAAGCTGGATCAGATCGCGGAAAAAATCGGCGATGTCCAGGGTTTGAAGGTCAGTGAAAAAATCAAGGCTGAATTAACCGTTGAAAAGAAAATCCTGACCCCGCAACAATGCGAGTTGTTGAGGACGCTTCAGGGAAAAGAAAGCTCGGCGATCCAAGAGTTTCCTTGACCAAAAAGGTAAACCGGCTGTGCTTTTATACCGCCACTTTTCATGCCAAAACGAAGTCCCTTTTTTGTGCGGTTTTTTATTTCCCTAAGCCCTGATTTATCCTAAAAGGTGTACTCGCACTTAATTTCGCGACAAACGAAAATTTTGACAACGAATTCATTTGTCGGCGTCCATTTTTCCGTCTTAAACTTTGACAGGTTTTTAAGGGTGGTGATATTATTTAATCACCATGGCCTTACTATTCAACATCGCTTCTCCATTCCTGAATTTGCTGAAAAAGCTGGTCAACGGGCTTGAGTTTCGCAGGTTCAAGGACGCGGTTCAACGTAACCCCCAGGATCACCACCTTCGGGCCCGCTTCGCCAAGTATTGCCTCAAGACCTATTTCCAGGGTTCCTCCTCCAAGGTTCATGTGGTGGAGGCTGTTAACCAGTTTGAGAATATCGTCCACGCGGATGTTCTTGATCTGGAGGTTTTTTACCTGATGGGGAAGTATTACCAGGGGCAGGACAACAACAAGGCCACCGAAATTTACCGCAAGGGGATCAAGCGGTACAACGACTATGTTTCCAAGAGCATCGACTTCCGCCACGATTATGTTGAAACGGCCTTCACCATCGCCTTGAACCTGCTGGCGCTTGAATCGAACGTCGCGGATCCGGAACTGCAAAAATTCTTCAAAAATATCCGCCGGACCTACCTGAAACAATTTCTTGAAAACAAAATTGAGTTCACGCCGGATCCCTTGGGGGATCCCGGAAAGCTTCGGCCGGGGGTTAATTGATTCCGGCAAGGCGGGATAAATAAAAAGGCCCTGGAATTTCCAGGGCCTTTTTATTTTAAACGGATTTGGATGGAAGCTTAGACCTCGGTGGCAACCTTCGCCCCGTGTTTGTAGAGGCCGGAAGCCGTGAAATAACCTAAGGCCAGAACTCCGACATACCAATACCATTCATCATGAAGAAAATGTCCCCCGGCCGCCAACATGCCGAAAGTCATGGGAACGGAAAGATAAACGTTATATTTTGAAAAATTGGCCGCGCGGGTGATGATCTCGGGTGCGGCCGGGGTGCCGGTCTTGACCCCGTTGATGATCTTGCGCTGGCTGGGCCAAATGACGAACCAGACGTTGAACCACATGATGGTTCCCAAAAGGGCGCCAAAGGATATCCAGTGGCCCCGGGAATTGCCCACCAGGGAGGATGAAGCGGTCGGTCCAAGGTAATTGATGTAAAGCAGGGCCAGGCCCAAAATAAAGGTAATCATGGCGGCCCACCGGAAGAAGTAAAGCGCCCGGGGCATCAGCTCCGGAACGACCTTCTTTTTGGTTTCGGCATCCATGGTTTTGGCGAAATTGGCGTTAACGAAATTAAAGAAATAAAGCAATCCGATCCACATAATCCCGAAAACCACGTGGAACCAGCGAAACAGGATATTGAACAATTCAGTCAAATTTACGTCGCCCATATTGCCTCCATCCATCAAATTTTAACTATCGACGGGGTTTACGGTATTCGGGCGGGGATTAAAAGTCAAGACGGGCCGGGTTGGTCCTTGGATCGTTTTTGGGAATACTCCCGGGAACAGTTAGAAGTGAAGTGATGGCCGTTTTTTGTTATTATGACCGAAGAAAACAAGATTGGTCTTTCGCTTAAACTCGAGCAAGGTTTATCAATGAACGAATGTGAACAAATACATCCCCTGTTGAGAGGTTATTTGGGGGAAACCCTTTCGGCCCGCGAGCGCCGGCTGGTGGCGCGCCACTTGAATCTTTGCGCCTCCGCGCGTAAGGAATTGGACCGTCTTCGGGGAGGATCCTTAAAGACTCCCGCCAACCCCACCGACCCCCCCAAGGAACATTGGGACACGAAGATTCTTAATTGGATGGTCAAGACCCCCAAGGCAGCCGCCACGCCGCCGCCCGCGCCCAAACCGGTGGAACCGCCGCCAAAGAAAACCCGTCCCGTCAGGGAACCGTCCCCGGCAGCCGCGGAAACCGTCTCTTCCCCCTCCAGGCTAAAACCTTTTCTTAAAATTGCCTTTATTTTTGGGGCGCTGATTCTTTTAACCCATTTCATCCAGAATGCCGGGGAAAATTCAGCGGTAAAGGGTGTAAAGCACTTGTTTTCCAAAAATCATATTTTGGGTGTTGGTCCCTCGCTTGACTTAGTCCTTGATTTGACCAATCTCTCACATTGGGACAGTAACGTGGCGCCGGTGGCCTTTTCCTATCACGATCTCATCACCGATATGGACCATTTCAAAACCTATTGGGGTTTTGTTGAGCCGGGAACACCCCTGCCGGAGGTTGATTTCACCAAGAACGCCCTGGCGATTGTTTTTCTCGGCAACAAATCCGCCGCCGGGTACACTGTGAAATTTAAACGGATGGAAAATTACACCGATAAGACCATCCTTTGGTATGACGAGGTCGCCCCTCAGTCGGGGGAATTCGCGGCAGCCGGAAACAACCGCCCCTGGATGCTTCAATTGGTGCCCAAACCCACCCAACAGCCGGTCCTGATCCAGAAAATCCAGTAACACCATTCACCACAGAGTACACAGAGATCACCGAGTAAATCTCAAAGAATTTTATACAAATGATTATTTTTGTTTTAAACTCTGTGTCCTCTGTGACCTCTGTGGTTTAAAAAAATGAGGAGTTTTAATGAAAATCGGAATTGTCGGTCTGCCCAACGTCGGGAAATCCACCCTTTTTAACGCCATTACCAAATCAAAGGCCCCGGCCGAAAACTATCCCTTTTGCACCATTGATCCCAACGTGGGGGTGGTAACCGTTCCGGATGACCGCATCGGCAGGCTGGCAGTTCTGGAAAAGAGCGAAAAACAGGTTCCGGCCATCGTGGAATTCGTTGATATCGCCGGTTTGGTGAAGGGCGCCAGCAAGGGCGAAGGGCTCGGTAACAAGTTTCTGTCCCACATCCGCGAGGTGGATGCCATCGCCATGGTGGTGCGGTGTTTTGAGGATCCCAATATCATTCACGTGGAAGGCACCATAAACCCCATCCGCGACATTGAAATCATTTTGACGGAACTTTGCCTGGCTGATTTGGAGACGGTTGACAAGCGTTTCCAGCGAATTGAAAAAGGGAAAAAAGCCGGGGACAAGGAGGCGGTCGCGGAATGGGATTTGTTTTCCGCGGTTAAGAAGGTTTTGGAGGAAGGGAAGCCCGCCATTGCGGTTGAGGCGACCCCGGACCAGGAAAAGAAGTTGAAAGAATTGAGCCTGTTGACCCGCAAGCCTTTTATGTTCGTCGGCAATGTGGCTGAGGGGGATTTGGCGGATGTCAGCAAGAACAAATATTACGAAACCCTTCTAAAATACGCGAAATCGCAAAAGTCCAGTTGTCTTCCCATTTCCGCGAAGATCGAGGCGGAGGTCGCGGAACTTCCCGAAGAAGAAGCGGTCCAGTTTTTGACCGACCTGGGAATTAAAGAGCGGGGCCTTCACGCCATTATCCGCAAGGCTTATGAAACCCTTGGGCAGATTTCCTTCTTTACTGCCGGGCCCATGGAATCAAGGGCCTGGACCATCACCAGGGGCACCTTGGCGCCCCAGGCGGCAGGGAAGATTCACTCCGACATCGAGCGGGGTTTTATTCGTGCCGAGGTTTATTCCTTCGAGGATCTTATGACAGCCGGAACCGTTGTGAAGGCCCGCGAGGCTGGCAAGCTTCGTACCGAGGGCAAGGAATACGTCATGAAAGACGGCGATGTGGTGCATTTCCGCTTCGCGGTTTAATAGCACTTTCCAGAAACCCATCTAGAAATTATCAAAATTCTAATTAATTTTCCGGTAGATTCCGCCCATGTCGCATTGGAGGAACATGAGGTTCGGGTCGAGAGGGGAATAGGATGGCGCGAATTGCGCTCCGCCGCCTCCAATGCCCAGGTTGGTCCAGGCTTGGGCGTGCAGAAGGGGAGTGAGGCTTAAGAACAGTAAGGTC
>JAHFCG010000024.1 GCA_023249615.1 candidate division FCPU426 bacterium
TTTCGGAAGGGTTAAGATCCTTTTTACGGCAGGATCCGGATATTGTCATGGTTGGTGAAATCCGTGATAAGGAAACGGCTGAAATCGCCATTAACGCCGCTTTGACGGGTCACTTGGTTTTCTCCACCCTTCACACCAATGACGCTCCGGGGGCTGTTACCCGCATGGGAAATATGGGAGTGGAGCCGTTCCTCATAACATCCACTGTTCACTGCGTGGTTGCCCAGCGGTTGTTGAGGAGAATTTGCAAGGATTGCAAGGAATCCTACGAAGCAACCCCGGAACTTCTTGAAGAGTTAAATGTCCAGGCAACCGCGGGTGAAACGGTAACGTTATATCGTGGAACAGGTTGTTCCACCTGCTCCAATACCGGTTATAAGGGCCGTATGGCTATCCATGAGATTATGGTCTTAACCGAGGATTTCCGAAAAGGGGTTTTACAAAGAAAATCCGCCGCTGAACTTAAAAAAATTGCCCGTGAAGGCGGGATGCAAACCCTGCGCGAATGCGGAGTAAAGAAAATTTTGAAGGGTTTAACGACCGTTGAGGAACTTTTGCGTGTAGCCCACGCCGATGAAGAAGCCTAAAGGCGAACATTTCATAAAAGGGAGAGGCGAATTTTATGGTTAATATCGACACTTTATTAAGACTCATGTTTGAACGGGGTGCTTCCGATCTTCACATCACCGCCGGTGCGCCGCCTATGCTTCGTATTGACGGGGTGATGACGGCAACCGAATATGAAAAATTAAGACCAGAAACGACCCAACAGCTGATTTACAGCATTTTGACGGATGAACAAAAGGAAAAATTTGAAAAGGACAATGAGCTTGACGTTTCCTTCGGCGTGGAGGGCGTCGGCCGGGTCCGTATGAACGTCTTTCAACAGCGCGGGGCTGTGGCCTCGGTTATGCGGAATATTCCCACCTCCATCCGAACCTTTGATGAGTTAAAACTTCCTTCGGTGGTCCAGGATATTGTGAAACTGCCCAAGGGTTTAGTCCTTGTGACGGGACCCACGGGGTCGGGAAAATCAACCACCCTGGCCGCGATGATCGATTGGATCAATACCAATCAACAACATCACATTATCACGATTGAAGATCCGATTGAATATGTCCATACCCACAAATCCTCCATCGTAAACCAACGCGAGGTGGGAACCGATACCCACACTTTTACCGCCTCCTTAAAGTATGCCCTGCGTCAGGATCCGGACGTCATTCTGATCGGTGAAATGCGAGACCTTGAAACCATGAACGCCGCCCTAACCATCGCCGAAACAGGGCATTTGGTTTTCGCCACCCTTCACACGGTCGATTGTATTCAAACCATTAACCGTATTATCGACGTCTTTCCATCCGGACAGCAACAGCAGGTCAGGGCTCAGCTCTCCTTTGTTCTTCAGGCTGTTTTATCACAGCAGCTTCTTCCGAAAGCCTACGGGTCGGGTCGGTGCATGGCGATCGAAATATTGATTCCCACTGCTGCGGTCCGAAACCTAATTCGCGAGGAAAAAATCCACCAAATCTATTCGGCCATGCAAACGGGAACCGAATATGGCATGCAAACCATGAACCAGGCCCTGTTCGAGCTTTATCAAAAACAATTGGTAAGTTACAACGAAATTTTCTCGAGAACTCTTGATCCGAAAGAATTGCAGCGAATGGTTAAGGGAATTGTTTAATTTGTTCAAGTTGGGAAGAAAGGCCGAAATTCATGCCGAAGTTTAAATACCAAGCTAAAAATAGCCTTGGAAAAGTGACCGAGGGGGTTATTGAAGCCGACAACGAGGGTGCGGTTACAAGCGCGTTGCGGCAAAAAAGGCTTGAGGTTGTTTCGATTTCTGGCGTGAGTGGTTTGAGCGCACTTTGGACAGCATTGAACAAAAAAAGTGGAAATATTACCACTAAAGACGTGGTTGTTTTTAGCCGTCAATTTTCCACGATGGTAAATGCCGGGCTTCCGATATTGCAGGGTTTAACCATTGTGGCGGAACAGGCTGAAAATCCTGATTTCCGGGTTGTAATGACCAAAATTCGGGATGAAATTTCTAACGGCGTCCCTCTTTCCGAGGCGATGGCTAAACATCCAAAAGCCTTCAGCACCCTTTACGTAAATATGGTGAAAGCCGGGGAACAGGGTGGAATTTTGGATGTCATTTTCGAAAGGCTTTCCGAGTATATGGAAAAAGCCGAAGGAGTTTCCCGGAAGGTAAAGTCGGCCATGATGTATCCCATCGTTGTAATGTCGGTGGCGCTTTTGGTGGTTATTTTTCTGATGGTGAAAGTTGTCCCGACTTTTCGTGATGTTTTTACCTCTTTCGGGGCTCATTTACCCTGGCCGACCCAATTGATCATTAACGTGAGCGAATTTTTATCGAGCAAGAAGGCGCTTTTGCTGGTCGTGTTTCTGGTGATGGTGGGTTTTGCGGTCTCGATGTACCGAAAAACAAAAACGGGAGCCTATAATTGGGATCTAATGATTTTAAAACTTCCCATTTTCGGGACCTTGGCAAGAAAAGCCGCGGTGGCCAAATTTTCAAGGACCCTTGGAACCCTGATTAAATCCGGTGTTCCTATTATGGATGCCTTGGAAACTGTCGCCAAGACAGCTGGAAATTTAGTTGTTGAAAGGGCGGTTTTTAACGCGAGGGATTCTGTTCGCGAGGGAAAAACTTTGACCCAGCCCTTGAAAGAGAGCAAAGTTTTTCCGCCCATGGTTACACAAATGATAAATGTGGGAGAAGAAACGGGAGCTCTGGACGCGATGCTTAGTAAAATTGCCGATTTTTATGAATCCGAGGTAGATGTCGCGGTTGACGGTTTAACTTCCATCATTGAGCCCATTTTGATTGTTTTTTTAGGTGTTACCATTGGTTTTATAGTGGTGGCGATGTTTATGCCCATGTTTGAATTGGGAAATATCGTCGGCTAATGATGGTGATTGACAAGCTGGATGGGTTTGATTGACAACAAGTTTTTAAAACGATAAAATTAATAGTGAGCTTGATCCAAATTGTCTTTAATTAAGGATCTGGCTCGAAAATTTTAGGAGGATGTTATGATTCGTTTGAAAGCAAAGGGTTTTACCTTGATTGAACTGATGATCGTTGTCGCGATTATCGGTATTTTGGCGGCGATCGCGATACCGCGTTTTGCCCAAATGTTGGAAAAATCCAGGGAAGGATCGACCAAGGGTAACTTGGGTAGCATCAAGTCCGCCGCGTCCATTTATTACGGCGATACCCAGGGAATTTGGCCGACCACCTTGCAGTCGGCAACCAACTATGCCTTCAGCAAATACCTGGACAACATTTCGCCCGTGAAAGTAACGGGGGCCTTTGTTGCCGGAGCTCCAAGCCCGGCGGGTTCCCTTGTCTCGATGACCACGGGAAGCGGCGTCCCAAGCACCGGTAATACAGGTTGGCTTTATGACAGCAACTATGGGAACGTTTACGTCAATAGCACGGTTATGGATTCCAAGGCTATTCCGTATTCCTTTTATGGTTTTGAGTGATTCAGAAAAAGTCATAATTGAATAATGGGCGGCACAAGTGTCGCCCATTGTTTTATTAAGATATAATTTTTTGAGGTGATCTCATCCAAGCCCTACTGACGCCTCTTTTTTCACCTTTTTTTTCACCTTTTTGGGGTGCCTGTGTCGGCAGTTTTTTAAATGTCTGCATTTATCGTTGGAAAAATGACGGTCAAATTGTAACTCCTTCCTCCTTTTGTCCCCACTGCAAAAAAGAAATCCTTAAAAAGGATAATATTCCGATTTTAAGTTTTATTTTTTTGGGTGGTAAGTGCCGTTTTTGTAAAAAAAACATTTCCTATCAATACCCGTTAATTGAGGCGGTCACGGCTTTTCTTTTTTGGGTTTCCTCCTTTGTTTTTTTTAGCTTTTCCGTCCGACTTGTGTTTGCCAGTTACATTTTTGTGAGTTTTTTAATACTCCTAATGGTTAGTGATTTAAATTGGAAATTATTGCCGCATGTTTTTAACGATTTTTTCATTTTTTGCGGTCTTTTAGTTTATGGTTTTTTTTCTAATACGCATTTGTTTATCGGGGTGTCAAATTTTATTATGGTCGGGTCGGTTTTATTTGGGTTTTTACAATTTTTTCCCAAGGGTTTGGGGGGCGGGGATATTAAAATGATGGCGGCTTTGGCCATTTGGGTCGGGCTGTTAAAAGCAGCTTTTATTTTTGTTTTCGGTTGTGTGTTGGCTTCCCTCGTATTTTTTATTTTGAAAATCAGTAATAAAGTTTCCTGGAAATGGAAGATCCCTTTTGGGCCTTTTTTGGCTTTTGGGGCTTTTCTTGTTTGGTTTATTCCTGATTTGGTTGATCGGGTGAGTTTTGCTTTAACAAGGATAAATTAATGAGTTTTTTTTCAAAATCAATTGTTGGCCTTGATATTGGCACCTCAAGTATCAAGGTTGTCCAATTGAAACAAACAGGAAACCAGTGGGGATTAATTTCCATGGGTATGGCGGAAATTCCAAAGGAATCCCTTGAAGCGAAGAATCCGGATGCCCAACGGTCTATTTTGGTCGAAACGATAAAACGCGTTTTCAAGGAAAGTGGAGTAAAAACGAAAAAGGTTGTTACCTCCCTGTCGGGGGATTCGGTCATTATTCGATACGTAAAACTTCCTTATATGACGATTGAGGAATTGCGTGGTTCCATTTCCCGAGAGGCCGAACAATACATCCCGTTAAATATCGACCAGGTTGTTCTGGATTTTCAAATTCTTGGAGAAACGCAAGAAGATGGGCAAAGAAAATTGGATGTTTTATTGGTGGCTGCGAAAGTGGATGTTGTTGATCAGCATTTGGTCCTTTTAAAAGCGGCCGGGTTGACTCCCATGGTTATTGATGTTGATGCTTTTGCCCTGCAAAACGCTTATGAGGTGAATCGGCTGGAGCCCGGAGAGGAGACCATCGCCTTAATTAATATAGGAGCATCGCTGACTTCCATTAATATTTTGGAAGGGAATAACACTCGTTTTACCAGGGATATACCCGTGGCGGGGAATGATTTTACAAAGGAGATTCAAAAGGAATTTAATTTGAAATTTTCGGAGGCTGAGGAACTGAAAAAGTCCCATGGAGCAATTTCCATGGAAGAGGATGATTTTAGTTTGTCAACCGTTTCCCATAAAGATGACCGGGTTTTAAGAATGTCGGATGTAATGACGCCCATATTAAATAAACTTTTGGGCGAGATACGCAGGTCTTTTGATTATTATGAAACCCAAGCTCGAAAAAAAACCGTTGAAAGAGTGATTCTTTTGGGGGGGAGCGCCCGCTTAAAAAATGTAAACCGATTCCTCGCGAATAAACTCGGGATTCCAGTGGAACATTTTTCTGCATTTCGAAATGTGGAGGCTTCGAAAAATGTCGATGCAGAACAAATGACCGAAAAAGAATATCACATGGGGGTTTGTTTGGGCCTCGCTTTGAGACAGGCGGAATCTTAAAAATGATCAAAGTTAATCTTCTTCCTGTTAAAGAAAAAAAGAAACGGAAAGAATTTTTGATCGGATTTTTTGTGTTTTTTATTTTCGCGATTGTCATCCTTTGCATGTTTTGGATTTATATCAAAAGGGTTCAGGTTAGAAGCAATTTGAAAAAAGAAATCAGCCAAATCGAGGAAGAGTCCAAAGGGTATTCTGAAAAAATAGCGGAAATGAAAGAACTTGAAAAAAAAGAGGCTGATTTGGAGGGGTTTAAAAAAACCATCAAGGGTATATCTGAACTCCAAAGAAAAATCATTGTTGGGGTTGATCAAATGGCCCTTGCATTATCCGACGGGGTTTGGTTCACTAATTTTTCCCAATCCAAGGGGACGGATTCGAATAAGTTCATTGTGACCGGTTATGCTTTTTCGACCGCGAGTTTAAGGACGTATTTTGACGCCTTACGGAGGACGGGGGGGTTATTAAAAGACGCGACCCTTGATGTTAAAAATATCGGCGCCCCCGTTGGTACAAACAAGCAGGTTTTGCAATTTGAAATTTCGGCGAAAGTGGCGGAGTCAGCCCAATGAAGTTAACCAAAATGCACCAATTTATGATCATCGGTTTTTTGGGTTTTGTTCTTCTTTCTTTTTTATTTTATCAATTCGCGTTAAAACCCATTAACCGGGATATCGCTGGATTGGAAAGTACAAGGGACCAAAAAAAGAAGGAGCTGGAAGACGCGAAAAAAATGGTTGCGAGATATGTTGAGTTCAAGAAACGTGCTGATTCAATTCAACGGGAATTGGAGTGGATTCAAAACCGGATCCCGAAATCAATTGATAAATCTAGGCTAATTGAGGCGGTAAGTTTTCTTCAAAATCGTTCCGGGGTTTATTTGACAACTTTTCAGGTAACAAAAGAATCCCCCAAGGATGCGTTTACGGAAATTCCGGTAAATATAAGATTCAATACCAATTTTGAGGGACTTTTAAATTTTCTTAAGGAAGTAAGTGTTTCCAGTCTGTTTATGACAGTTCGTGATCTTTCGATTACCCCCAACACCGACCCGGATCACAAGGATGTAACTTTATCGGCTCAAATGGTTTTGAGCGGGATTCAGGCCAAATAATGGCTACCCCTTTTTTAAAAACGGTGCTTTTTGCCAGCCTGTGCTGGTTGACTGTTTGTTTTAAGGGTGTTTGGGCGCAACAGCAGGATGTGCCTGAACCCGTTTTTATGAATTTTTCTATTCAACCTCTTTATGTTCCGACTTATCATGGAAGAGATCCTTTTAAGGCTTTGAATAATGTGGATCGTTCTCCCCAAATTTCTATAGCTGATCTTGATTACCACGGAGTTATTTATTTAGGTGAAACACCCATGGCCTTATTTACCTGGAAGGGAAATTCCGCTGTGCAATATGTGCTTAAATTCAGGCGGTTGCTAAATGGTGGAGGAAAATTAATTGATGGGGTGGTGGGTGATATTTCAGAATCGGCTGTAATTTTAGTACAAGGCGATCAAAAAATTGTTTACACCCGTAAATAAAAGGAGACCTTAAGATGCGATGGTTTTATTCGCTCTTGACTAAATTGAGGTTCATTTTTGGATTTTTTATCCTGGCTTCTTGTTATGGAGTTTTGGCCGAAGATATTGAAATAGATCTGGGAGCCAATCCAACCCCCGCGGCAAAATCACCGGCAGTTACACCAAAACAACAAGAAAATTCCCCCAAAACCAAATCACCAAATGCTGCGGCACAACCGGGGGATTCCGCAGTCGGCATTGAAAAATTAACAAAGAAAACCTCTGAGGATTTAGGCCCGGTTGTCAATCAAATAAAAGTATCTTCTTTAAACCATGAGGTGAAAGTCTCTTTGGTCGGGGAAAATCTTTCCGAGCCAATCGTCGCTAAAATTAATGAAAAGAAAATTCTTGTTAAGTTTCAAAAAACAAAATTGAAAATCCCCAAAATTATCAAAGGGAATAAGGCATTAAATAAAATCCGATCTTCCGATCATTCCGGGGAGGCTTGGATAGTGCTTGATTTGACAAAATCACAAAATTTTAATGTTGAAAAAACAATTTCCGGGTTTTTGCTTACCTTAAAAACCCCTGGGGATAAAAATGCAGGCAAACAACAGGTTGCCGCCGATCAAGTGGAGCCTGAAAAAACAGTGTCTGAAATTGAAAAACCGAATGAAAAGGGATTGTTTTCCCGGTTGATTGATGCATCCATAAAACCGTTTGATAAGGGTATTAAAATTGTTTTAACCTCCGACGGCCCCCCGAAATACACGGTTCGAAAGTTGGCCCAGCCTGTAAAGTTGATAATGCGTTTTCATAACACCAAACTGGAGATAGCGAAAAAATTTAAAAATGATGAATCTCAATTGAAAAAGGGGGGGTTGGTCCTATTGGAATTAAGGCAAATTGGGCCGTCCTTTTCCCCGATTTCCGAAGCGATTTTAACTTTAATTCCAGGAACCATTCACCAAATCGACAGGGATTTGAATCAGGTTATTATTACTTTATCCGGTCCTGCCGCCCTTGAAAAGCCGGTTGAAAAAAGGGGAAATTTAAACCAACTGGTTTCGCTGGATATTGAGGGTGCTGATTTAAACGCTGTAGTGAAAACGCTGGCGAGTGAGGCCGGTTTTGATGTTGATTTGGTTTCCGGCCCCTTGGGTGGAACTGTAAATGAAAAATTTAAGGATGTTCCCCTGAAAACAGCCCTGGCCACCTTGCTTGCGCCTGGCGTGTTCGATTATGAGGTGCAGGGCAACACCCTTCGAATTGGACCCCAAGGAATACTTAAAACCAGCAAGGGTAATATGCCTCACATTACTGAAATTATTACTCCTTCGGGAGGAATGACAGCAGACCAGTTTGATCGTTTGGTACAAGCCATTCTAAGAAAAGTGAATGATGTCAAGGTGACACCCGATTTAACAAGGAACGTTCTTATTTTGAACGGAACTCCCTCGGATATAGAAGATTATAAACGGACCATCAAAGACTTGAAGTTGGATGAGGGAACCGGGGGCGGGGATCGAATTACCAAGATTGTAAAATTGAATTACGCGCAAACCGCCGACATCAAGGGTATTTTGGACCGGTATCTTACCCCGATGGGCCAGGCAATTATAAATCCTGAAATTACGAAAAAAGAACTGATCATTCGGGAGACCGCGGGAAACATGGGGGTCCTTCTGGAACTTATAAAGGAATTGGACCAAAAACCAGCGCAGGTTTTGGTTGAGTCCACAATTATTGAAGTGGAAAGTGAGAAGGATATTAATTTGGGAATCAATTGGACTGCGAACAAAAACTCTGGAGATCCAACCGTAAATGCCGGTTTCGGAGCGGGAGGACAGAGCGGGGTGGCCCCTGGAATAATCACCTTCGGAACCGTCAAAAGTGGTTTAAATATTTCGGCGACCCTTCAAGCCATTGAAACAAGAAAAAAAGGAAAAATTATTTCCCGGCCGAGGATTGCCACGCAAAGCGGGGTAAAGGCCGAAATCAGGGAGGTGGAAAAAGTAGTTGTCGCTACAACCTCGTCCTCCATCGGGCTTGGCGGGGTTCAAACTTTTACCACGACTTTTAATACTTTTGACCTTCCCATTGATTTGAACGTAACCCCCCGGATAACCGAAGATGGAAGAATAACAACCATTGTCGATGCATCCATAACATCTCAATCCGGAACGGCTTTGCCCGGGGCTCCTCCTCCAACAAATGTTCAGAACACCACCACCACATTGACGACCAAAAACGGAGAAACTATCGTTATTGGGGGACTGGTGAGGGAAGTTGTCCAGGATTCCGTAAATGGAATTCCACTTTTATCCAGTATTCCCATAATTGGAACCCTTTTCCAGAACCATGACAAGACTACTCGAAAAGTAGAATTAATAATTTTTATTACCCCCACCATTTTAGAAGATTGATAAATTGCGACTGAAAAAATAAAAATAAGCGCCCCTTAAAAGGCGCTTATTTTTTTAGTTTTTATTGGTTTTGTTTGAGGACAAATTTCTTTTAAAAATAATATCATTGTTTGGAGTTGAAGGTGACCATTCGTTTTTTAACCGCTGGCGAGTCCCATGGAAAAGGAACCATTGTTTTGATTGAAGGGTTCCCGGCCCACCTTCCCTTATCGACCGAGGATGTCAACCTGGAGCTTTCACGTCGGCAAAAAGGGTATGGACGCGGTGGAAGAATGTTGATTGAAAGAGATCAGGTGGAAATTTTATCCGGAGTCCGTAAGGGGTTCACCTTGGGTTCTCCGATTACTCTTTTTGTAAAAAACAAGGATTATGATAATTGGGAAAAAATAATGTCTCCGGATCCCTCGAACGGGAATACCGGCAACCCGCTTCAACGTCCAAGACCCGGGCATGCGGATCTCTCCGGAGGGTTAAAATATAATCATCGTGATTTGCGAAATATTCTTGAGAGGGCCAGCGCGAGAGAAACCACAGTCCGGGTCGCGGCTGGGGCGGTCGCGAAAAAATTTTTAAATTTCTTCAATATTGTGGTTCAAAGTCATGTGACGCAATTAGGAAATGTTTTTTCAAAAAATAAGGTATCAAACGACTCAAAACTTAATTTTTTGGCAGACAAATCTCCCGTCCGAATGTTGGACCGGAAGGCCGAAAAAGCCGCGATGAGCCTCATCGACAAGGCCAAGGAAAAAGGCGATACGTTGGGCGGGGTTTTCGAGGTCGTTATTTTAGGAGTTCCACCGGGCTTGGGAAGTCATGTGCAGTGGGACCGAAAACTGGATGGCCGTTTGGCCCAATCCTTAATGAGCATGCAGGCCATTAAAGGCGTTGAAATTGGAAGGGGTTTTGAAAATTCATCAAAAATGGGATCGGAAGTTCATGATGAGATATCCTATAAACAAGGAAAAGGTTTTTCCCATTTAACCAACCATGCCGGAGGAATCGAGGGGGGAATGAGCAACGGGGAAAACATAGTCGTCCGTGTCGCAAAAAAACCCATTTCCACCCTTCGGAGGGCTCTTCGTTCCGTAGATATTGAGACTAAGGAAGCCATCAAGGCGGCTTATGAACGCTCCGATGTCTGTGCCTTGCCCGCAGCCTCGGTAATCGGGGAGGCCCTTTGCGCCTGGGTAATCGCCGATTCATTTCTTGAAAAAATGGGCGGCGACTTCATGGATGAAATAAAGCAACGCTACCTTCAGTATCAAAAACATCTACTAAATTATTGAAAATGAAATTGCCATCGAATGTTTTCCTTGTGGGATTTATGGGTTCGGGGAAAACCACAACGGGAAAAGAATTGGCCAAAATGTTGGGGTTTCGTTTTTTAGATACCGATCAGCTGATAGAACAGACGAGTGGAAAAGAAATAAAAGCAGTGTTTGAAGAAAAAGGGGAAAATTATTTTCGATCCGAGGAATCGAGGATCATTAAATCCTTAAACACGAAGAAAAATTATGTTATTTCCACCGGCGGGGGCGCTTGGTTGTTCGAGGAAAATCGAGTGGAATTGTTGAAAAGCGGATGGTGTGTTTGGCTTAAAGTTTCACCTGAAAAAGCCCTGAAAAGGTTAGGCGCGCATATTCATTTAAGGCCACTGCTTGCTTCTTCTGCCGACCCATTAAAAACGATCAAAGCTTTGCTTTCGGAAAGAGACAAGATTTATTCCATTGCCCACACATCCATCGACACAAATGACAAAAATCCAAAAGAAGTGGCCTTTGAGATAATTAAAAAACTGAAAGAGGAAAAACCCATTGATTTGCCCCCAATGCAAGAATGAAAAATGGGATCAGGAAACTTGTCCCGATTGCGGTTTAGGGGAAAAGGAAGCGCTACTGAATCAGGCTGAAATATTTAAAAAGGAAGGAAACCTCTTAACAGCACTTGGTTTTTATGAAAAATATCTTTTTTTAGATCCGGGAAATTTTGAAGTTTTGTCCCAAAGAGCCGTTTGTCTTTGCCAGGAGGCTGTGTCACGGGGTGAAATCCCATTATTTCAAAAGGCTGATGAGGCCTTAATTTCGGTTTTTCAAACATCCTGGACATGGGAAAGAGGACATCAAACCCGTGTTGATTTATATTATAACTTTGGAAAATTGGAAGAACTTTTGAACGAATATGAAAATATTTCCCTTGAAAAAGATTTTAGATATTCAATCAGCCAAAAAATGATAAAAATTATAAATTTGACCCGGAAATTCAAAGAAACTCCCCCCGCCGTATTAACGACTGTTAAAGGGGACAACCAAACCATTTATATAAAAAGTTTTTGGCCGTTATTTATCGGTGTTCCAATTCTTTTGTGGGGAGCCTACGAAATAGCTGCCTTGCCTCACTCGCGGGAAGGTGGAAACGTGGTTATTCTTTTTTTTGTTTTTTTGTTCATCGCGCTTTCGATCATTGTGCTTATCTATCTTTGCACGAGACTGTACAAAAAAAATCAAAATGAAATTAAAAAGGAAAACAAATTTGCTGAAAAAGATTAGGGTGAATTTGGGGAGACGGAGTTACGGGATATTTTTAAAGGAAAAAATATTAAATAATTTTATTTCCCTGTTGAGGAGCGCCACTCATTCCAAACGTTTCGTAATCCTTTCCTCGGAACCCATATTTAAAATTTACGGTGAAATGGTTAAGGAAACCCTCGGAAAATCCGGATTGAAATTTCATGTTATTTTAATCCCGGATGGTGAAAAGCATAAAAATAGTAAAACCCTCCTTTTCATATTGGGGAAACTTGCCCAATTTAACATTCAAAGGGATGGTTGCCTCCTCGCCTTGGGTGGGGGGGTAGTGGGTGATTTGGGGGGGTTGGCGGCCTCTCTCTATATGCGTGGAATTGATTATTTACAGGTGCCAACCACTTTATTAGCCCAGGTGGATGCAAGTATAGGAGGTAAAACCGCGGTTGATTTTCATGGGATCAAAAATTTAATCGGGGCCTTTTACCAACCAAAAATGGTTTTGATAGATCCGTTGGTTTTAAAAACCTTATCGGATCGTCAATTTAAAACCGGATTGGCCGAGGTCATTAAATATGGGGTCATCGGTGATGAGAGATTATTTGAAAAAATAGAAAATAATCTTCCGGCGATTTTGAAAAAAGATCCTGAGATCCTTAAATCCATCATATTTAGTTCCTGCCGGATAAAATCGAAAATTGTTTCAATGGATGAAAAAGAATCAGGGAAAAGGGCTTGGCTGAATTACGGTCATACCCTTGGCCACGCCTTGGAAGCCCATTTTAAATATAAAACATTAACCCATGGAGAGGCGGTGGCTTACGGAATGTGGTTTTCTTCCAAACTTTCGTTCCGATTGGGTTTTTGTTCAGCATCGGTAATGGACCGCCAGCGAATTTTGTTAAAGAAGGTGGGGTTGTTTCCCAGACTGCCGCGTTTTGATCCCGGGGCTGTTTTAAGAAAAATGTTTCTGGACAAAAAGGCCCGAAATGGCCAAATCCTATTTATATTGACAAGAAAAATTGGTCTTGTTACCATTCAAAAAAATATTCCTCGACAGATCATTCTTTCGGCTTTAAATCAACTCCAAGCTGAAGCAAGCGAGTCTTAACAAGCCTATGGAGAAGGAAACCCCTACGTCTGAAATATTAGAGCTTAAAAAAAAACTAGAGGAAAATCCTGACTCCCTGGTTTTTGCACCTTTGGCCGACGCCTATCGAAAACAGGGAAATCTTGATGAGGCTTTTAACGTTTGTAAAAAAGGTCTCGAAAAACATCCCACCTATACCAGTGCCCGGGTGGTTCTGGGGCGAATTTTTCAAAAAAAGGGAAAGACGGAAGAGGCCGTTTCTGAGTTTAAGAAGGTTTTGGAACTCGATTCTGAAAATTTGATGGCGCTTTCCCTTTTGGGTTCAATTTTTATGGGAAAAGGGGATTATCAGGGAGCAATCGAGGAATTCCAGAAAATATTGACTCTGAATCCCGATGATGAAGAGATTCAGGAATCCCTTAAACAGGCGATAGAAAAAGCCGCCGGGGAACAAAAAGCCACAAAAGCCCCAAAACCTGATCAGGTTCCCGTCGATAAAAAACCCCCCAAGGAAAGCACTGCCTCATTAACCATCGCGGATTTATATTTAAAGCAGGGCCATTTTGACAAAGCTATTGAGGTTTACCAGGAATTATTGGCGGATGACCCGCAAAACCTCATGTTGCGTCAAAAGTTGTCTGAAATAGTTGATCGCCAGCAAAAAGAGGCCGGAACTCCCGTTCAAAAGCTTAAAAAAAATGATTTCATCCAACCTCCCGATCAAAAAGAGGATTCGATCAACGACGAGGTTAAAACCGGTCCAAAGAAACAGGATAAAGGAAAAGAAAAAGAAGGAGATGATTCCAAATTCACCAATGAAGATATCCTTCAGGTGATGCGCCGGGGTGGAAAAGACGATGCCGTGGTTGAGGAAAAAAAGGTACCCAAGACTCCCCCGAAAAACGATCCCCCGGGTTCCCCAAAAATTTCTCCCCCTGAAAAACAGGAAAATCTACAAAAAATGAAGCCGGAAAAGGTTGACACCTTAAAAGGAATATTGGCCGAACTTGGCGCCATGGGCGGGATCATGAGGTGCTTTTTAACCGGACATGACGGAATTACCATTGTTTCCATCGGTGAAACAAGTAATAATGCTGACCTGGGAAAACAAGCGCTGACCATTTTTCAATTCACTCATCGATCTGTTGCCCAGTTGAATCAGGGAAAGCTTCAACAGGTATTGGTTACCGCAGAAACTGGTCACATTTTGCTGGTTTCGTTCTCTGAATTTGTCCTGATAGTTTTAGCGAATAGTAATGTCAATCTAGGTTTATTGCGTTTGTCCCTTGATTCGGCAATTAAAAAAATGGATAAAATTTTATAGTCACCAAAGTGATTAGATCTTAGAATTATTGACCTCTGTAACTGCTTCAATGAATTTAAACGGGAATTAAAAAATGGATTTTAAAAAAATACTTGAGGAAACCTTGGCCAATGTTGACGGCGCGATTGGAGCCGGGCTGGTGGGAATGGATGGCATCGTCATCGACCAAATTTCCCATAACGCCTCCTTCGATATAAACGCAGTTGGCGCGGAATATTCTAGTATCATTAAAAACGCCATGAGGGCTTCCTCCAGCTTTGGCCTTGGAAACACAACTGAAATTCTCATTACGACGGATAAAGCGACCATGATCATGATGATGGTGGGGCAAAATTATTTTGTTACACTCGCGATGAATTTGGATGGAAATCTTGGGCGCGGCCGGCTGGAACTCAAAAAGGCCATCCCGAAATTTGAAAAAGAGCTGACCTAAATCCTTGGCTTCCGACGATCCCCCTTTGATCTCACCTGATGATTATTTGTTAAAAATACACACTTCTTTTTCAAATATTTTCAGATCCTGGTTTTGGCGTTTTTATGACCACCTTTTTTTTCTCATTCTATTTAATCTTGCCTGGTTTTTGACCTGCTTTTTAATCGCCTGGGTCGCCTGGCAAACGGGAATGATCGGTGTTCTCTCAAGGTTAAATCCATTGGGTTTGTATGGCCTCTATTTTTTAGAATGCATGGTTTCCATTGGGTGGGCTTTTGTTGTTTTTAGGATTTTCCTTGATGAAGGTGGAAGTTACAAAGATTACTGGGTCGGGGTAAAAAATTATTTTTGGAAAGCCACGGGTGTTTCAGCTGTTTTCGGCTTTGTGACGGCTGCTTCCTTTTTCAGCATTCGGTTTTATTATTTCCTAAACAGCAATCATCGTTTTATTGATTTATTACTTATGAGTTTTTTGTTTTGGGTAATATTATTTTGGTTTTCCTGCTCCCTGTACCAATGGCCGATTTTATTTTTTCAAAACCCGCCTTTTTTAAAGATATTTTACAAATCCTTCCTGCTGGTTCTTGGAAACGGGTTGCTTTCCTTGGGCATAATGGCTTTTTTTTCTTTGGCCTGCATTTTGTTTTTTGCAGCTCCTTTTCTTTGTTTTTTTATAGGGATGGTCTTCTTCTTTTCATTTCAATGTGTGGCTCTTGAAAAACAATTTTTAATGTATAAGATAACTTACGGTGGAAAACCGCTTGAACCCTTTTTGGAACAACTGCAACGCGAGCGACAAAGGGGTTGGAGGGAATTTTTAAGACCCTGGGAGAATCGGTGAACGAGCAACACAAATGGGGGAAAGCAGTCATTGGTTTGGTAGTCGCGTATCTTCTTTTTAGCGGCAACCGCGGTCTTTGGAACCTATACAAACTCCACCTGGAAAAACAAGTGGTTTCGGATCAAATTACGAAATTAAAAACAGAAATAAACCGAAACCAAACCGAATACAAGGCATTTGAAAAAAATTCCTCCACCATGGAAAAACAGGCTCGTGAGGAATTGAATCTGGTTAAGCCTGGTGAAATTGTGTATAAATTTTCAAAAACCGAAGGTCGTTAAAGTGTCCCTTCTGAATCCCTGTTGACTTCCAAACCTTGGGTCGGTATTCTAACCTTCCTTTAAAGCCCTCACGATTTACGAAAATAAATTTATTTCCGTAAATCTTTCCCGCGTTGTGTTATTAAAGCGGCGGTTTGTAAACTCGAATTAGAGATGGCGGTCGGGGTTTTTTCGCCGAGATGGCGGAACTGGCAGACGCAAGGGACTTAAAATCCCTCGGGCCTAAAGCCCGTCCCGGTTCGATTCCGGGTCTCGGCACCATTTTTTAGGACGACTTCTTTCGAAATGTTGAGGCGTTTTTTACGCCAAAAAGACGCGGGGTGGAGCAGCCTGGTAGCTCGTTGGGCTCATAACCCAAAGGTCGCTGGTTCAAATCCAGCCCCCGCAACCAATTTCTTAAAGCTGCCTTCCCACCAGGGGGCGGCTTTTTTATTTTAAAAGTGGAGATTCCCACGGAAACTATTTATCTTCGAATTGAGAAAAAGGGACGTAGCGGTAAAACTGTCACCGTGCTGGAAGGATTTACCCGCGATGACCTTTTTCTGAAGGGTTTGGCAAGTCTGATCAAACAAACCTGTGGAACGGGTGGTACCCTCAAGGACCGGAGTATCGAAATTCAGGGGGATTTTCGTCCCCGAATCCGTGAGATTCTTTTGAAAGAGGGATTCCAGGTCAAGGGGTGAAATCTTGCGATTAGTCGCTTCTATCGCGCCATGGCTTCCTTGGATCAAGGGGTTGCTTCCCCATTCGGTTTTATTGGGGGGAAAGGCGGCGGAATTATATTATTTTTCCATTCTGGAAAAACCTACCCCGGGTCTTTTGGTCAAGGAAACCATTTTGGGGATGGAAAAAGGGGGGAAGGCTTTTACGGCTTTTCATGAACACCTTCTGTCCCAGGGTTTTCAACGAAAAATGGTAACGGGGCCCCGACAGCCAAAATCCATTCCGCTTTATTACAGGGAAGATCTTGGGTTTCTTGAAATCCGCTGCCCCGAAAAATCCACCCTTAAAAATCCTTATTTAGAAGGGCTCTCCGCGATTCCCAATCCCTGGGTTAAATTATTATTGGAAGACCCCCATGTAGTCGATCTCAAGTATATGGGTCGAAAATATTCAGTTCGGATTCCCCAGACCGGCCGTTTTATACTGATCAACGGGTTACAATTGAAAATCGGGAAAAAGGACAACCCGGAACACCAATACCACGCCTCCCAATGTCTTGTTCTCATTCTTTATCTCCTGGTTTTACACGAGGAACTTCGGGAAGAGACGCTCAACGACCTTGTGGATTTGAAACCCCCCTCGTTGATTAAGGAATTTCAACAGAATTTAAAGGATTGCGGCCCGGGTACGGCCATTTGGGAAGGCGCTCAAAAATATTTTTTGGAACTTTTTCCCGAAGTTAAGGCGGTTCAATTGACTTCCTGGTATTGGAAATTTTTACCTGCATTACCCAGGGTTTTGAAAGAACAAAAAACAGGTTGCTAGGCGGACTTTGTGGTTAACAAAAATAAAATACTTTTAAAACCGGTGGCGCTGGTGACCGGCGCCTCGAGTTTTCTGGGCAGAGCCATAACCCTAAAATTGGCCGAAAGAGGTTTTGATCTTGCCCTCCTTTTCCAAAATTCCCGGGAAAAGACAAAACGGTTATCGGTCGAATTGGAACGTCATGGGGCCAAAACCCTGCTGGTTAAAGCTGATTTAAGGGAATCTAAAAACGCTGCGGCAGTCATCCAGGAAGTGGTCAAATCGTTTAAACGACTCGATGTGCTCATCAATAACGCCTCTTTGTTTTATCCCACTCCCCTTGCGAAAGGAAAAGCCTCCCAATGGAGGGAAATTTTCGAGGTGAATTTAATTTCCCCGTATTTTTTAGCAAGAGCGGCGGCACCTTGGCTGAAAAAAAACACGGGTTGCGTCATTAATTTGTCCGATATTTATGGGGAAAACCCCCGTTTGAAAAATCATTCCGCTTATTGTGTTTCCAAAGCGGGTTTAAACGCCATGACCAGGGTCCTCGCCGGGGAACTTGGCCCTGAAATCAGGGTGAACTCTGTTTCGCCTGGAGCAATTTTTATCCCGAATAAATTCAGCCAAAAACGCAGAAGGGAATTAATTGATCGAAGTGTTTTAAAACGCCAGGGGAAACCCGGTGACATCTCCGAGGCGGTTTTTTTTCTGGCCAGTAATAATTTTATTACCGGTCAAAATTTGAACGTGGATGGGGGGAGATTTTTTTAGGGCGGTTTCGAATTACATTACTTGAAATCAGAGTTCATTTAACCCGTTCGTCAATTGTCGAATGGTTTGCGATTTATCCGTGAAGGCCTGGGCGATTTCAATCACTTTTTTATTGGTCCCCGACAAAACAAGGTTCGGCGAAATTTCCAATAAAGGGAACAAAACGAAAGCCTTGGTTCCAATATCGGGGTGGGGCAGGGAATAACCCCTTCCTTTTATTAACTTGTTTTTCCAAATAATTAAATCCACATCCAAAGTCCTGGAACCATTTTGATCCCCCGTCCTCACCCTGCCCTCTGCCTTTTCCAATTTTTCAATCCATTGGCGGATGGGTTCGGGTTTCATGGGGGTATCCACTCCGACCACCATATTCCAGAAAAAGGGCTGGTTTTTTTTGCCCCCAACCGGTGAGGTTTCATAAACATGGGATTGGGTTTTTAGGTTGAATGTTTTCTCAATGCGAACCAGCGCGTTTTTTAAATGACGGGCCGGCTCAATGTTTGACCCCAGACTGAAAAAAACCAGTTCCTCGGGCCGGGGACTTTTGACGCGGGTAATTTCCACACCCACGTTTTGGGAACCGCGAACCGCGCCCGGTTTAGAAACCCTTAAGAATATTTCGGGTATGGGAAATTGGTCCAATAAAAGGTCAGCCAAGCGTTCCGCGAGTGTCTCGATTAGTTGAAAACGGCTTTTTTCAACGTACGTGATGACCGCCTTCGCGATTTTTTTATAGTTTACCGTATCCTCAATCTGATCGCCACGGGAGGCTTTTCGGATATCAGCGGGAAATCTTAAATCAATGACGACCGACTGCTTTTTTTTACGTTCCCAGTCGTAAATGCCGATGATGCAGGATATTTTCAGGCCGGTTAATAAGATGAGGTCTTTTGAGGCCAAAGGGGCATCCTCGCGAAAATTTATGTTTTGATTTTATTGGAAATGGACCGGCATTGCCTAATATTTAATTTGACCCGTTAATGGCGGGGAGAAACAAGTTGACGCCTGACCCCTCTTTTGTTCCCATGGGTCTATGAACCACAAGATCTACCGTTTTTTTACGGGCCCTTTTGGCCTTGGAATCCTAAGTCTGGCCTTCCTTAACCTATTCCTTTTCGCGGATGTGTTTTTTCCCAACGGAGGTAAGGTCCTTTCAAGTTCCCAAACGGATTTATTCCTCCATTTTACCGCCTGGCGCCAATTTGGCTTTGGCCAGCTACGGCAGGGTCATCTGGCCTTATGGAATCCCCATTACCTGTGTGGGTCGCCCTTTTTCGGAAATTTTGAATCCGCTCTTTTATATCCTCCGAATTGGATCTATCTGTTTTTGCCATTGCCCCAGGCCATCAATTTGGGAATTGTTTTGCATGTTTTTTTTGCCGGTTTGTTCACCTATCTTTGGGCTCATTACCGGGGGCTCCATCCCCTGGCTTGTCTGGTTGGTGGTGCCGCCTTTATGTTTGGGGGTCCCTTTTTTCTTCATTTGTACGCCGGTCATTTGCCGAATCTTTGCGCCATGGCTTGGGCTCCGCTCCTTTTCCTGGCCATCGATGGTTTATTTAAGAAGTCCATCGAAGGCTGGATTCTCCTGGGAATATTCGCCCTATCGATGCAAATTTTAGCCGGGCATCCCCAGTATGTTTATTTCACCGTCCTTGTCGCAGGCATCTATTTTTTATTTAATCTTAAAGGGAAAAATGAAAAACCAAAAATTTTAGGTGGGTTTTTTCTAATTTTCCTTGGGGCGTTTTTTTTGACCGCGATTCAACTATGGACGGGTTTCCAGGCTTTTTCCGAGTGCGGACGAAACCTGCCGCAGGATTATCATTCCGCTTCCTCGTTCCCATTCCCCCCTCAAAACCTGCTGACCCTGGTCCTGCCGGATTTTTTTGGAAACCTCACCTCTTCCCATTATTGGAGCCAGTGGTTTCTTTGGGAGGTTTCCCTTTTTATCGGAATCACGACCTTCCTTTTTGCGGTTTTGGGCGTCGTATCAACGGATTTCGAAAAAAGAAAGTGGGTTTTTGCCGCGGCGGTAACCGCCTTTTTATTTTCGCTTGGTTCCTTCACGCCTTTTTACCAACTGTTTTTTGATTATCTGCCTTGGTTCAAGGGTTTTAGGGGAGTTTGCAAATTTGATTATTTGACCGGTCTTTTCCTGGCGTTGCTTGGGGCGATCGGGTTCGATCACCTTTTAAAAAATAAAATCCCCCCCAATTGGATTGTTTTTTTAACGGTTTTCGTGGGTTTTGTTTTCGCGGGAATGGAGGTTTTAATCCTGGATTCCCTCCGGTCCGGAACGGAGGGGTTCTGGGCAAAATGGTTCACCTCCCTGCACTGGCTCAAAAAGTCACTTGTTGAAATGGAACAGGCGCCAAGACAACAATTAATTTTTTCCGCCGGTCTTCAATCGGCGGCCAGTCTTTTTTGGGGAAGCGTGGTCTGCGTTTTTTTGTCCGTGTTTTTTTGTTTCCAAAAGACCCTGCCGGTCCTCATTTTTCCCATGGCCGGTTTGGCCGTGCTGGAACTTTTTATTTTCGCGAGGGCGAACCGCCCAACCTTTGAGACGTCCCTATTACAAAATAAATATGATCAAATCCGAAAAGTTTATGAAAACGATCCTGGGGAGTACCGGGTTTATGGAACGGGCAGCGCCTCCCTGGTCACCGGCGGCTACGATCTTTGGGAAGACGAACCCATGGTTTTGGGGCGGTACGGGCGATTCGTCTGCTACAGCCAGGGTCTCCAGGAAAACCAGCTGTTTTCAGTTTTGCCCATTTACAGGAAATTCGGAAGAATTTTTGGGATGCTTCGGTTGAAATACCTGGTTTCCGCCGATCGAGAACCTGTCCAGGTTTATCCAACGCCCTTCAAACTCCTGCCCCGAATGAAATTGATTAATGAGTGGGAAGCCCGTCCTGATTATAAAAAAATATTGGAAGGGCTTTTCGATCCCAAGTTTGACCCAAGCCGTAAGGTGTTTTTGGAAACCCCGCCGGACCCTTTGCCGGCCCCTGGAAAGATCGAAGGGAATCTGGAATGGAAAGACCTTTCGACGGATGAGATTGAAATAAAAGCCGACCTTTCAAAGCCGGCTTTGTTGTTGGTGACGGATAATTACAGCCGGGGGTGGAGGGTCAAACCCCTGTCTGAAACCGCCCAGGCCTCCTTCAAGGTTCTTCCTGGAAATTATTTTCTCAGGGTCATTCCCCTTTCAACGGGCCGTCATCATTTTATCCTTGAATATTTGCCGACCGTTTTTGTTGTTGGGAAATGGGTTTCGATCCTTTCCTGCCTAATTTATGCTGGTATACTAACCGTCTATTTCAGAGGGAAAACACCCCAAACGCCGTGAAAGAGACCGCATGAAAATCCTGGAGCTTTTCAAAAGGAAATCCAAAGTTTTATCGTTTGAGCTTTTTCCCCCCAAAAGGGACGGGGATTTGGAAGAGCTTTTTAAAACGATCGAGCAGTTGAAAAAATTAAACCCTGATTATGTTTCCATCACCTATGGAGCGGGGGGGTCCAGCCGTGACACTACCTACGGAATCGCGGTTCGTCTGAAGGAAACGGGCCTTTTGCCCCTGATGCATTTTACCTGCGTGGGCCACTCCCGGGCCGAGATTAAAAAGCTCCTGGACCAGCTTAAAACCACCGGAATTGAAAATCTGCTCGCTCTTCGAGGGGATCCCCCTAAGGGACAAACCTCTTTTGTTCCAGCCCCGGACGGGTTTCGATACGCCAATGAACTGGTCCAATTCATTCGCGGGGAGGGTTATGACTTTTGCATTGGAGTGGCAGGTTATCCCGAGGGCCATTCCGAGGCTGTCGACAAGGAGTTGGACCTAATAAACCTGAAAAGAAAAATTGACGCGGGCGGCCAGTTTGTCGTGACGCAGTTATTTTTTGACAATCAGGATTATTTTCAGTTCGTCGACAAGCTGCGGAAGCTAAACGTCCTGACCCCCGTTCAACCGGGAATTTGGCTCCTGACGGATTACGGGCAATTGGAAAAAATCGGCAGCCTATCCGGCGGGAAAATTCCGCAGGGTTTAAAAGATTTGGTTGAGCCCATCAAGGAAGACCGGGAAAAGGTGACTCTCGCCGGAATCGAATACGCCACCCGCCAATGCGAGGAGCTTTTGCGGCGGGGCGCTCCGGGGATTCATTTTTACGTGATGAATAAAAGCCGTTCGGTTCAGGCCGTCGTGGAAAATCTCAGGGCCAAGGGGTTGGACTTCAACGGTTAGGCTGAAAAAAGAGCAGGAAAAAATGCCCGGAGGAACGAGTTCCGCCGGCGCCGCCCCCGGTTTAGCCTTTGAAGTAAGGGGGTTTGGAGTTATACTGCCCCTGCCTTTGGTGGATTTCCCGATGCCCGGAGAAAAAAATGACCGACACAGCCTCCGTTTTTAGTCGCCTCCGCCACGTCCTTCAAAACACCTATTTTTTTCAATCCCTTAAATTAAACGAATTGGATGAATTGATCGGCCACCTCCGGATGATCCGTGTTCAGAAGGGTTATGAAATCATCAAGCAGGGAGATCCCGGAGACGCTTTTTACCTGATCGCCTCGGGCAAGGTTTCGGTCTGGGTTAAAAAAGGGTTCAGTAAAAAACAGGTCGCCACCCTGAACGCCGATGATTTTTTTGGGGAGATGGCCCTGATTTCAAACGAACCCCGAAACGCCACCGTGGCCGCCGAGGAAGTCACCGAGCTTTTCATACTTCAACGGTATGATTTCGATAAAATTCTGATGAAAAATCCCGCCATCGCGCAGGAATTGAAGAAATCCTATTACGCCCGAAAAGAAAAGAACAAGTAACCCTCCGAAAGACAATTGACAACAAAGGTTAAGATTGGCATATTCACTGACCCGTTGGCAAAAGGGTCTTGTCCCATGTAACGGGGCCTGTCCTGTTATCCTGTAATTTCATTTGGAAAAGCCGGGCGGGGCTTTTACCCACCCATGGCGGGGTAGCTCAGCTGGTTAGAGCATTCGGCTCATACCCGAAGTGTCGGCGGTTCGAGTCCGCCTCCCGCCACCATTTTTCAACACAAGAAAGTCCGTTATGACGAACGAATGGACCCTCTCCACAAACCCCTGTTCCTCCAAAGAAAAATTAATCGTGGGAGTATCCGGCGGGTCGGATTCCCTCGGCCTTCTTTTACTTTTGATGGAGAAATTTCCCAATGCCCCCAAACGCGTCCTAGTAGGCCATGTGAATTACGGGCTTCGGGGAAGGGAATCCCTCAAGGATGAGGGTTTAGTCCGTCAATTTTGTGAAACCAACGGGTTGTCCTTCCGGATATTAAGAATCAAAAATTTCAAAGGTCGGGTCCAAAGGGAAAACAGGTCCCTTCAGGATTTGGCCCGTGAAATCCGCTATTCTTTTTTTCAAAAACTGACCCAAAAAGAAAAGGCCTGGGGGGTGGCGGTGGCCCACCATAGGGAAGACCAGGCAGAAACGGTCCTTGATCGGCTTTTGAGGGGAGCCGGCCCGAGGGGTCTTACGGGGTTAAGGGCGGTGCAAATTTTCAAATTTAGCGGGAAGTCCCAAAGTTTAAAGGTTTGGCGGCCATTGTTGGGTTATGGAAAAAAACAAATTCAGGATTTTTTGGTGTCACGGCAAATTCCATGGAGGGAGGATCGGACCAACCAAAAAAACGATTACCGCAGGAATCAAATTCGAAACCAGGTTCTGCCTTTCCTAAAGAAGTGGAATCCCCGAATTGACGAAGTGCTCGCGAGAGTCGGGGAAATTTCCGCCGCTGAGGATTTTTTTCTCGAGGAAGCCTCAAAAACGCTTGAAAAAAAACTCAAAAGCAGGACGGCCAAAAAAACCTTTTCCTGGAGTGTTTCCGAATTTGAAAAAATTCCGCTGGCGCTTCAACGAAGATGGGCGCGGCACGCGGCGGAAAAATTAACCGACAAGGCGCGGGGCCTTTCTTTTGACCGAATCGAGGAAATGATTCGGTTGTGGAAAGGATTCGAAAAAGGACCCCGGGATCTTGGTTTTGGATTGAAAGCCGGACGGAACCAAACCCAGGCTTTTCTCCGCTTGGACAAGATAAAATAGGTCCGGTTCCGGGAATAAGGATGCCTCTGGGATTGCCCATTTCCCCAAGTAAAACGTCAATTATCCGGTTTCCCCATCGCTTGCAAATCGAAAAGGGGCTCGGCTATGATACGTTTCCTTGTTATTTAAAAGGAATGATCCTAGTTTGTCCCTGACAAGACGGTAAATTGTTTCGAGGAGACCTTCATTGAACCAGTTCTTTAAATACTCCGCGGGTTGGCTTTTGTTCTTCGTGGTCGTCATGTTTTTAATCCAGGGTTATAAAAACCCAAATCAACCCAGCGTTCTGGACTATTCCAAATTCATGACCGAGGTCCAGGCCGGAAACGCCCAGGCTGTTACCCTTCATCCCGAGGACCGGCTGGTTTTGGGAACCCTGAACGACAAAACCGAAATCAAAGTGGTGGTGCCGGAAGACCCCAACCAAAACATGGTCAAGTTTCTTCTGGACAAGAATGTCAAAGTCAGCGTGGAACCTCCCAAGAATAATTTGTTTTGGCCTATTCTTCTCCAGTTGGGGCCGTTCGTCCTGATTTTCGGTTATTTCTTTTACATGATGCGCCAGGCCCAATCGGGAGGCGGGGGAGCCTTGGCCTTCGGCAAAAGCCGCGCGCGATTGATGACCACCGGCCAGCAAAAAATCACCTTTGCCGATGTGGCGGGCGTGGACGAGGCCAAGACCGAATTGATGGAAGTGGTGGATTTTCTAAAGGACCCCAAAAAGTATCAGCTCCTGGGAGGAAAGATTCCCAAAGGCGTCATTCTCCTGGGCCCCCCCGGGACCGGAAAAACCCTGTTGGCCAAAGCCGTCGCCGGCGAGGCGGGAGTTCCCTTCTTTTCCATCTCGGGTTCCGATTTCGTGGAGATGTTCGTCGGGGTCGGCGCCGCCCGCGTCCGCGACCTTTTTGAGCAGGGAAAGAAGCACGCTCCCTGCATTATTTTCATCGATGAGATTGACGCCGTTGGACGCCAGCGCGGGGCCGGTTTGGGCGGGGGACACGATGAACGCGAGCAAACCCTTAATGCCATGCTGGTGGAAATGGACGGGTTCAACACCAACACCGGTGTAATTTTGATCGCCGCCACCAACCGAATGGACGTTCTTGATCCGGCCCTCATGAGGCCGGGCCGTTTTGACCGTCAAATTGTTGTGGACCGGCCGGATTTGGGAGGCCGCGAGGCCATTTTGAAAGTTCACGCCAAGGCCGTGAAGCTGGCGGAAGGGGTGGATCTTTCGGTTATCGCCCGCAGGACGCCCGGTTTTTCCGGCGCTGACCTTGCGAATTTGATCAATGAGGCGGCTCTTCTCGCCGCCCGCCGCAACAAGAAGGCGGTTGAACTGGAAGAACTCGAAGAGGCCATTGACCGGGTCATGGCGGGGCCGGAGCGCCGCACGAGGGTTATTTCCGATGAGGAAAAGAAAATCGTGGCCTACCACGAATCAGGCCACACCATCGTGGCCAAAATGACCGACAAGTCCCACTCGGTCCACAAGGTTTCCATCATTCCCCGGGGCCACGCGGCTTTGGGAGCGACATGGTATCTGCCAAAGGAGGAAAAATTCCTCGCCTCCAAGAATGAACTTTTAAACCGCATCACCTCGCTGTTGGGCGGGCGTTCGGCGGAAGAGCTGATTTTCGGGGACGTCACGACCGGGGCCGGGGATGACCTGAATCGCGCCACCGACATCGCGCGGGCCATGGTTTGCGATTACGGCATGAGCCCCAAAATGGGCACCATTACCCTCGGCCGAAAGGATGAAATGGTTTTCATCGGACGGGACATGATGAAGGAAAAAAGCTACTCCGAACAAACCGCCAAGATGATCGACGCGGAAGTAAAACGGATCGTGGAGGAGTGCCACAAAAAGGCCGTCGAGATCTTGAAAAAGAACCGTAAATTCCTCAAGACCATGGCGGAAGCCCTCTTGGACCGTGAAGTGCTCGACGGGGAGGATGTTGACATGATTCTCGCGGGCAAAAAAATAGGGCCCAAACCGGCCCCCAAGGATTCAGCGCCCCCCACCACGCCCACAGCTGCCGCTCCGGCGGAAACATCGCCCAAGATTAATTTGAAGCCCCAAACCTCGCCCTCCCAGGCCATGAAGCCCGGGGGCCCTGTTGGATAAGGTCCGCATTGAAAAAGCCATCCTTGAGTTGCTGCTGGCCGTGGGCGAGGACCCCAAGCGTGAAGGTCTAAAGGGAACCCCCCAGCGCGTGGCCAAGATGTACGAGGAAATTTTCTCCGGTATTGATGTCGATCCCAAGGATCTCATCACGGTTTTTGAGACCGAAGGCCATGAGGAAATGGTCATCCTTAGGGACATTCCTTTTTATTCCATGTGTGAGCACCATCTTTTGCCTTTCTATGGGAAAGCCCATGTGGCCTATATCCCCAAAAAAGACCGGTTGGCCGGGCTCTCCAAACTGGCCAGAATTGTTGAAG
>JAHFCG010000025.1 GCA_023249615.1 candidate division FCPU426 bacterium
GCCCTTCTTCCTCCCCCACCCGAACCCCGACATGGACACCCACGAGTTCTCCCACCAATTCTTTCACGAGGACCGCTACCTCTTCGCCTTCTGCCACGGCTAGTTCGACCGCGACCCTTAGCCCGACTTCAACGCCCTCCAATAGCCCCACGAAAACCCCCACGCTTTCCCCGACCATGACTGGGACGGTTCCGCCTACTTCAACGGCCACTAATTCACCTTCCTTAACCCCGAGCAGGACGGCGACGTCTTCGCCAACAACCTCCTCAACCATGACTTGGACCTCGACCGCTTCAAGAACACCCACCTAAACAAGTTCTTCGACCCATACCGCGACCTCAAGTCCGTCGGCAACCACCACCAACACCGCCTCGAATACGTTTACCTCCACGGTGACCAAAACTAACAGTCCAACAGATACATTTACCGCCACGATTACCCCCACAGGAACCTTGAGTCCAACCTTTACATTTACCTCCTCCCCAACCCCCACCAACAGCCCTACCTTGACCATTTCACAAACTCCCACTGCGACATTCTCCAGGACCCCGACGAATTCGCCGACAGCTACGCTGAGTCCCACCAATAGCGCGACCGCTTCGCTAACAGGAACCTTTACCGTCACGGCCACAAATTCTGCCACCGCCAGCGCCACAACCTCACCCACAAGGACCCCGACGAATTCCGCGACGCCAACCATGACGCTGACGGCTTCGATAACGCCGACCCGGACCTTTACCAACACCAGCACGGCAACCTTTACGGCGACCCCTACCCTTACCTGGACCTGGACTATTACCGCCACGGGAACGTCCTCTTTCACTCAAACGCCGGCCTTTACTGAAGTGGTTATTTTGGCTCCTTATCCAAATCCCTCGGACGGCAGTGTGCCAGTGACAATTGAGATTCACGCCCCTGGTTCCGCCACGGTTAACTGGTCGGTCTTTACCACGGCCTTCAGGAAAATTGTCTGGGGAACCGCTTCCGTGAATGGCACGGGGGTAATTCAATGGAACTTGCGGGATAAAACCGGAACGCTTGTTGCGGATGGCCTGTACTATCTTCGGGTGGAGGTTCAGGGGGACTTTGGAACGGTCCGGAAAATAGTGAAAATTATTGTGAGGCCTTAAAGTTTAGTTTGGTGTTTTGTTTTGTCATTGCGAGGTCCAGCCCCAATCGGGGCGAAATGGGCCAAGCTTGAGGTAGTTTCTCTTTGGGCAACCATGGTTGGCCGAAGGCCAACTACAATCTCAGAATCAGAAGCCGTGACCCCCTGAGATTCCCACGTCGCAAACCAAGCCTATCGGCTTAGCTCCTCGGAATGACACAAAATTGAGAAATGGAAAAATCCGCTTCCTGGAATAAATCCCCCCTAATTCCGATATAATACCGGAATGAAAACATCCTCTCCCGCCTCAATGGATCGGCCGGAACGACGCGCCAAACCAAGAAAAAAACCAGGTATCGTTCGTGTCGGCATCATCGGCTTAGGTCAAATCGCCGTCCGCGCTCATCTTCCTGGTTACAGCAAGGTTGAGGGATGTCAGGTCACGGCTCTTTATTCCTCCCGTGAGGACCACGCCAAACAAGTGGCCCAACAATACGGGGTTCCACATATCTACAAGAATTGGAGTCATCTTCTCGAATCCAACCACGTCGACGCCGTTTCCATTTGTACCCCCAATTTCACCCATCTGCCCATCGCCCTGAAAGCCCTTCAGGAGGGGAAGCATGTCATGCTGGAAAAACCCATGGCCATGAGCCGGGGGGAATGCAACAAGATCAACCAAGCAGCTAAAAAATCAAAAAAAGTCCTCATGGTCCATCAAAACATGAGGTTCGACCCCGCGGTTCGGACGGCCCAGAAGCTGTTAATGAAAAATATTATCGGGGAAATTTTCGCGTTTAAATGTTCCCTGACCCACCGGGGCCCGCAGGCCTGGAACCCGAAAGCAAAATGGTTTTTTAACAAGCAGGAAACGGGGGGCGGGGCTTTGATGGATTTGGGCCCCCACATGTTCGACAGTCTGGGGTTTTTGCTTCAGGACCAGGCACGCCTGGTGGGGGCGGTGGCAACCAACGGTTCAGGGGCAGGCGCGAAACAGGGGGAAATCCATTGCGCCTGTTTATTGAAGTTCAAAAAAGGAGCCGTGGGAACAGTGACCGTGGGTTGGGCCGATACCATATATCAAAACCGATTTTACTTTTACGGCACCAAGGGTTCGCTTTATTTGAACCTGGCCAAGGGGGATCCCATCACGCTTGAATTTCGAAAACACCCGGGAAAGGAATTTCCGCCTCTGGCAAAGGACACTTTTGCCCCGACCATTTACGAGCATTTTATCCATTGCGTGAAACATAATAAGAGGCCCTGGGTTTCAGGTGAGGAGGGTTTAAAAACCCTTGAGTTGATTGAGGCGGGGTATGGTTTTATCAAACAAAGTTCGATTCCACTGATTTAATTGGAAACAGCGTACGAACCGGGCGGTTCCAGTTTGTTCAAGACCTTGCCTTACATCGTATTTTTCCTTCTTGTCGGCGCCATTGGCATCCAGGGCGCCCAGTCCAAGGAATCGGATTCCATGCCGCGGCAAGCCGCCGATGAAAAAATCCAAAGTGAAATTTTTCAACAGGCGGATGAGGTTTTTGGGGAAGTTTCCCGGCTCCGGGGTCTTTCCATCAAAAGCCCCGTCAAAAAGAAAATGGCGGATAGGTTTTTTTTCAGAGAGTACTACTCCCGTTTATTGCGGGAACAATACCCCCCCGAGAAGAAGAGGGCCACGGAAAAGGCCTACATCCTGCTGGGGTTCCTGCCCGAGAAATCCGATTTGATTGAGACCTACCTGGATTCCTTCCTGAAGGTAGTCCAGGGGCTTTATGACCCTTCCTCCAAGACCCTTTATATCGCCGATTGGATTGATCCGAAAAAAAGCGAGGAGGTCCTTTCCCATGAGCTGGATCACGCCCTCCAGGACCAGTATTTTGACCTTCAGGCTTTCCTGGACAAGGGAAAGAACGCCTCGATGGACGCTCAGTTTGCCCGCTCGAGTTTAATGGAAGGGGAAGCGAACGCCATCGCCTTGAACTATTCGCTTCAGGAAAAGGGGTCGGATTTCACCAAGCTGGTGAATATCGCCGATTGGACCCGCTTGAATAATTTGTTTGAGGAAAGCGGCCAGAAGGCCTTCGGGCGAAAGGCGGTTTTGAACGACGTCATCAATTTTCCCTATGTTTACGGCGCGGCGTTTCTCCAGAAATACATCAAGGCCTACGGTTGGCCGGGAATGAAAAGTCTTTTTGAGCACCCGCCTTCCTCCACCCACCAAATCATGCACCCGGATGCTTTTTTTCCACATCGTCAAAATCCTATCCGGGTAAGGGTGGAAGACCTTTCCGCCTCCGCGTTAAATAAATACAAACTTATTTGGGAAAACACCTTTGGAGAATATGGGTTGACGCTTCTTCTTCGGCAATATGTTCCGGAAAAAGAGGCGGAAAAGTCGGTTCTGGGTTGGCGCGGGGACCGGATACAGATATATGAAAGCGGGGACCGCCGCCAATCGGTATTGACGGGATACATAATTTTTAACAAGGAGGGCCAGGCGGAGGATTTTTTCAAATGTTACCGTGAGCTTTTGGGGAAAAAATACGATTTGGATATTTTCCGCCGGTCGGACGACACCATTCACTGGGCGACCATCAAAGGCAGTGATTTGGAAGTATACGCCGAGCGTTTTGGAAGGCGGGTTGTCTTTATCGAGGGAACCGAAGGGAAAAACACCTCCCGGGTGCGGGCGGTTTTGTGGAAGGTGGTGCAGCCTTCGAAATCAGGGGGCAAGGGGCGGGGCGCGAGGGACGATTAGGAAAGGGCCGACGGTTTTTACCTGAGGTTTGAACCTCCCTTTGCCACTCTTGACACTAGGTGGAGCCCTACCTACACTTACTAACACCAGTTGTTCCCCCTTCGCCAAGCATCGCTATCTACCTACGCCAAGGCTTCGGTAGACAAGCCGCTCGGCTACGGCGGACAGGCAGTCAAAAATTTTAGTTTATGAAGTTTAACTGCGAACTGAGAAATGCGGACTTCAAATTGACTTTGGATGGAGGATGATATGGGAGCGGCTTTACACACCACCGACGCTGATTTTAAAAAGGATGTTTTGGAATCCAAGGTTCCGGTACTTGTGGATTTTTGGGCCGAATGGTGCGGTCCCTGCCGGATGGTGGCGCCGGTCCTGGATGAACTAGCCAAGGAATATGACGGAAAAATCAAAATCGCCAAGGTCAATGTGGATGAAAACCAGCAGATTTCCATGGAGTTTCATATCCGGAGTATTCCGACCCTCCTCTTCTTTAAGGGCGGGGAAATGGTGAAACAACTGGTGGGGGCCCATCCCAAATCCAAGCTGGTCACCGAAATTCAGGAAGTGCTTGGCGCCTGATCGGCCTTGTTTCAAAATGAACTGAGGAACTTTTGAAAAATAAAACACTTTTTATCGCTTTGGGTTTGTTGGTTGCGCTTGGTCCAATTTACTTTTCCTGCTCCAAGGGCGGGGAAGAGGAAGTTCTCGCGGTTACGGACAGCACCTTTGAAAAAGAGGTGATCAAATCCGACCTGCCGGTGCTCGTTGATTTTTGGGCGACCTGGTGCGGGCCCTGCCGGATGTACGGACCCATTGTGGACGAGGTGGCGAGGGATTATAAAGGGCGCTTAAAGGTCATCCGCGTGGATGTGGATCAAAGCCCGGAACTTTCCCGCGCGTTCAAGATTTCGGCCATACCCAACTCCCTTCTTTTCCAAAAGGGAAAGGTCATCAAGGCCTGGGTGGGTCTTGTTTCCAAGGAAGACCTGAAGGTCGAAGTTGACAAGGTTGTTTCCGGCACAAAGCTTTAATTATTCCCGGGTCCCAAAATCAACTCCCGTTTATCCATCTCCATTTTTTTATTCGTTTCAGTTAAACCGGCATTAAAGGCCAACCTGTTTTGACCGCCTTGTGTTTAAGGGGTTAATTGACAGGAATTCATTGACAGTTTTTCGTTATTTTCCTTATACTGCCTCGGTTTTTGAGCGGTCCCTATTTCCGGTTGAAAGGTTTTAAGTGAGTTTTCAAAAGTGGATGGCACTTATCGTTATCGGCCTCATTGGGGCCTGCGTTTACGGTCTTTATCCTCCTTCCCAAAAATTAAAAATGGGTCTCGACATCAAGGGCGGCTTGCAGATGAACCTTGAGGTGGACCGCGACAAGCTCCAGGGAAAAACCGAAAAGGATATTTCCGACTCCGCCGACCGGGCTCTTGAGATTCTCCGCAACCGCGTGGATGGACTCGGTATCAGCGAACCCGTTCTTCAAAGGGAAGGGGCGTATGGGATCGTCATCCAGCTTCCGGGCTTAACCGAGGTCAAAAGGGCCAGGGATATCATCCTTTCAACCGCCCAGCTCGAATTCCGAATGGTTTCCAACCTCAGGGTTTCCGACTATATGGATAAGGATAATAAGGTCGACAGCACGAAGCTTCCCAAGGACATCACCTATTTTCCCGGCAAGGAAAGCCGGGAGTACCTTTGCGAAAAAGTGCTTTTAACCGGTGAGTCCCTGGTGGACGCGCAGGTTGAAACCGACAGCTATGGGCGTCCCATGGTCGGCTTTAAGCTGAACGCCGAGGGGGGAAAAAGGTTTGGGATCATCACCGGGGACAACATTAACCGAAACCTCGCCATTATCCTTGATAGCAAGGTTTACTCCGCTCCGACTATTCAAAGCCGTATACCCGGCGGTTCGGGTGTCATTACGGGAAGCTTTTCCGATGAAGAAGCGAGGGATTTGGCTTTGGTTTTGAGAGCCGGCGCTTTACCGGCGCCCCTGAAGGTTACCAGTCAGTTTGTGGTGGGACCGACCTTGGGCGCGGATTCCGTGCGCAAGGGCACTTTAGCAGCCGGTTATGGACTGATTCTCGTTCTTCTTTTTATGGCCATTTATTATCGAATTTCAGGGATCATCGCCAACGCCGGCTTGCTGGTTAACATGGTTTATCTGATGGGGATGCTTGCCTACCTGAGCGTGACGATTACCCTTCCCGGCATCGCGGGCATCATCCTGACACTTGGTTTGTCGGTCGACTCCAACGTCCTGATCTTCGAACGAATCCGCGAGGAGCTCAAAATCGGAAAAACGGTTCGGGCCGCCATTGAGGCGGGATACCGGCGGGCCCTGGTGGCCATCATTGACACCCACGTCACCACCCTTATTTCAGCGGCGGTGCTCTTTCAGTTTGGAACCGGACCCATCAAAGGCTTCGCGGTCAACTTGAGCCTCGGCGTGGCCTTGAGCTTGTTTACCGCCGTCGTCATTACCAAAATGATTTTTGACGCCCGTAAGGAATACCAAGGCCTAAGCATTTAACCATTCGTTAAATGCTTAGGCCTAATTTTGAATTTTAAATTTTGAATTTTTAATTAATTTCAAAATTCAAACAATTCAAAATTAAGAATTAAAAATTAAAAATTTCTGTTGAGGGGTGGATATGTTCCGCTGGTTTAATGAACCTAAAATTGACTTTATGAAACCCCGCCGGTTCTTTATGGCTTTGTCGGCGATTGCCTGTTTGGCGGGGGTTTACGCCAGCGTGCTTTTATGGCAGGGGAAAGCCAACCTGGGAACGGATTTCGGGGCGGGGGTCCAGCTCCGCATGGCCTCTGTTTCCGATGTGGGCATCGATAAAATCCGCCAATCCCTGAAGGAGGATGGATATCCGGAAGCCCAAATTCAACAGGTGAAGGACGATAGTTCAAAGAAGTTTAACCTCCTGATTAAAATCAAACATGACCCGTCCAAAGAGGTTGGCAGCCTTGGCGACGAGGTTCTTTCCCTCTTTAACAAAAATTACTCTGACGCCAAATTCAGCCTTGAGGGAAGCGATGAGGTGGGACCGGCGGTTTCCCAGAAGCTTCGTGATGACGCTTTTAAGGCTTTTATCATCGCGATGATTGGTATCCTTATTTATATCGCCTTCCGTTTCGACTTCCGGTTCGGGGTTTCGGCCATCATTACCACGGTTCATGACATTTTGGTCATTATCGGCATCGTGATTTTGACCGGCAGGGAATTCAATCTTCTTCAAGTGACGGCCTTGCTCACTTTGGCGGGTTATTCCCTTAACGACACGGTTGTTACCTTTGACCGAATTCGGGAAAACCTCAAGTTTCTTTTGAAGGACAAAACCTACACCGATTTGATCAATTTAAGCGTCAATGAAACCTTAAGCCGGACGATTAATACCAGCGGTACCGTCTTTTTAACCCTTTTGCCCCTTTGCTTTATGGGAGGGGACACACTTAAGGATTTCGCCTTTACCCTTCTTTTGGGTGTGATTGTCGGAACCTATTCCTCGATTTTTATCGCCAGCCCGATTCTGGTGGAGTGGAACCTGATGTCCGGTCCCAAAGCCCAGAACAAGTAGTTCTTCACTTCTTTAAATTCCCCCAGGTTTCCTTAAAATAGCCCCATGATTACTTCCTCTGATATTTCCGCGCGCGTTAAGGAGGTCCAGAAACGCATCGCGGAAGCGGCGGTTCGTTCCAAGCGCCAACCCTCGGAGATAACCATTTTGGCCGTGACCAAAACCCAGCCCGTTGAGGTGCTTCGGGCGGCGCATGAGGCAGGTTTAAGGGATTTTGGTGAAAACCGGGTTCAGGAAGCTTTGGAAAAGATAGGCGCCCTGCCCACGGATATTCGTTGGCACCTCATCGGCCAGCTTCAAACCAATAAGATCAATAAAATCCTCCATCAATTCGTTTTGGTCCATTCGGTTGATTCCCTTCAATTGGCGGAGGCCCTGTCAGCCCGGCTTGGCAATGGAAACCAGGACATCCTTTTAGAGGTCAATAGCTCCGGGGAACCCAGTAAGGCGGGCGTGAGCCCGATGGAGGCCATTGAGACGGCTGAGAAAATAGAAAGGCTTCCGGGGCTAAAAATGAGGGGTTTAATGACCGTGGGTCCTTTAACCGAAGACCCTGGAAAACAACGAGAGGCTTTTAAAATCCTCAAAGGTTTATTTGACTCGGCCAGGACGAAATCCTGGGTGCCCAAGAATTTTTCCATCCTTTCCATGGGAATGAGCGGGGACTTTGAGACGGCGATCGAAGAGGGATCGACTTTGGTTCGGGTGGGGACCGCGGTCTTCGGCCCGCGGGCCTGAAAAAGGTTTCGAAAAGCCCGGGTGATCATTAGAATGGGCGAACTGGTTGAAAAGGAATGGTCTTATGAAAATAAAACAAAAAGCGGTTTTCTTCGGGGTTGGCGCCATGGGTGGGGCTCTTTTGGAAGGATGGATTGCCTCCAAGATGATGGCGCCTTCCAGCGTCACCGCGATTGATGTCGACATCGAAAAATGCAAAAAGTTCGCGAAGCGGTTCAAGATAAATGCCGGCGGTGATCCCTCGAAAGTCCTCAAGGACGCCGGAATCATCCTTCTGGCCGTCAAACCGCAGCAAATGAAAGAGTTATTGAATACCCTGGGGCCTTCCTTTCCCGCCAAAGCCTTGGTGGTTTCAGTGGCTGCCGGGGTATCAACCTCTCAAATTGAAAAACGTCTTCCTCAAGGGTGTCCTGTGGTTCGGGTTATGCCGAATACACCGGCCCTTTTAGGCGCGGGGATGGCGGCCGTGGCGGGAGGAAGCCGCGCGAAGGCACCGCAGGTAAAACTGGTTTTATCCCTTTTTGCCGCGGTTGGTAAATCAGTTCAGGTAACGGACGAACAAATGGATATGGTCACAGCGGTTTCTGGTAGCGGCCCCGCTTACATTTTTCACATGATTGAGGCGATGGTGGAGGCCGGGATAAAGGGAGGCCTTTCTCCTGAAACATCCCATCTGTTGGTTTCCCAAACGGTTTTCGGAGCGGCACGAATGGTTTTAGATTCCGGAAAAACGCCGGCGGAATTAAGGGTGCTGGTGACTTCCCCGGGGGGGACCACCCAGGCGGCTTTGGAGGTTATGGCCGAAAAGGGCTTCAAGGAAACGATTCATCAGGCGATTGAAGCCGCGGCCCGACGCGGCGGGGATCTTCGAAAAGGGAATGATTAATGGCTATCTTCATTGCCGATCTGGCCTACCTTCTGGGGCTTTTTTGTTATCTCGGAGCCTTCCTTTTATTGTTGGAATGGTTTGTTCATCTGTTGCCGGGCTCGTCGCTTAATTCGGCCCGCCGCCTTTTATTTCTTGCCTCATTTCCTCTGCTTGAATGGAGCGAATCCGTTTTGCCACTTAAATGGGGCGGGTTTAAATCCCGGGGTCTTTTTACCGCTGTTCTTTTCCTAATAATAGCCCGTTACCTTGTGCCTTGGTTGGTCCTGTTTAGTTTTTCAATGCGCGGTTAATGGGTTTCGGGGTTGTAGGGCTAAAGATAAAAGAAACAACCGGCGGGTGCAGTTTTTTCCTGAAGGTGGTTCCACGATCCTCCCGAAACCAAATCATGGGCGTGGAAAATGGGGAGTTGAAAATTAAAATTATGGCGCCGCCGGTTGAAGGCGCCGCGAATGAAGCGGTTGTTGAGTTCGTGGCCAGGTGCTTGAAAATATCCAAAAGTTCCCTTTTCGTTGCGAAGGGGGAGAGGTCAAGGCATAAGGTTATCCAGGTATTAGAAATGGGATCGCGGGAACTGCTTGAAAAGTTGAAAAAACAAAATTAAAGGGGCGGCCATGGCGGAGTTATTTGATCAAATCCAGGAATCGGTGAAGGAAATCCGAAAAACAACACCAACGACCCCGAAAGTGGGGATTATCCTGGGAACGGGGTTGGGGGCTCTGGCCCACGAGATCAAGGACCAAACGATTATCCCCTATGGCAAGATCCCTCATTTTCCGCTTTCAACAGTTGAGTCCCACGCGGGGGAACTGGTTTTTGGGAAGTTGGGCAATACCCAAGTCGTGGCCATGAAGGGGCGATTTCACCGCTATGAGGGCTACACCCTTCAGCAGGTGACCTTTCCGGTCCGGGTCATGAAGGCTTTAGGCATCCAATATCTGTTGGTCTCGAACGCCTGCGGAGGCATGAACCGCACCTTCAACCCCGGCGATCTCATGATTATTGAGGATCATGTCAATTTAATGGGGGACAACCCATTGCTGGGAAAAAATGACGATCGCCTTGGCCCCCGCTGGCCGGACATGATTGAACCCTATTCCAAAGAATTGATCGGATTGGCCGAGAAAATCGCCTGGGAAAAGAGGATTTCGGTCCGCAAGGGGGTTTATGTGGCCGTCACGGGGCCCAATTTGGAAACAAGGGCGGAATACCGATGGCTTTCCACCTTCGCCGATGTAGTGGGCATGTCAACCGTTCCCGAGGTTATCGTGGCCGTTCACGCCGGGCTAAGGGTCCTGGGAATTTCAGTGGTCACTGACAAATGCGTGGCCGATACGCTGGAGCCGGCGGATATTCAGAAGATCATCAAGAACGCGCAGGAAGCGGAACCAAAATTAACCATTCTGATGAAAGAAGTCGCGGCGGCTCTTGAAAAAAAGTAACCCCCAAAAACTAAGGCCTATTCGCTGGAAAAAGGGAATTCTTTACCTTTTGGAACAGCGGAAGCTTCCTTTTAAAGAAATATGGGTCAAATGCGAAACGGTTGAAAAGGTTGCCAGGGCGATTGAGGAAATGACCGTTCGGGGGGCCCCTGCCATTGGAATAACAGCGGCTTATGGGGTTGCCGTTGGGGCGCTCCGGTCAAAGGTCAAAACCCAACTGGCCTTTAAGTTGGAAATGGGGAAATACATTGAACGTCTACGAAAAACCAGGCCCACGGCCGTAAATTTATTTTGGGCCCTGAATCGGATGGAAAAAAAACTCGAACAGCTAAAAGATGTTTTTCTTCCTGATCAGAAATATTGGCTGGATAGGGAAGCGCTGGCGATCCACCAGGAAGATGAGGAATTGTGCGACCGCCTCGGAGAATTTGGGGCCAAACTTTTGTCCCGTTGTAAAAATGTTTTGACCCATTGCAACACCGGGGCTTTGGCCACGGGAGGGGACGGGACGGCGCTGGCCGCGATTACCCATGCCGCTCGAAAAAATAAAAAACTTCATGTATGGGTGGATGAGACAAGGCCCTATTTGCAGGGAGCCCGCTTGACGGCGTATGAGGTGGATCACGCCGGGATAAATTTTCATCTTATTACCGACAACATGTCGGCGTCATTGATGAAGCAAAATAAAGTCGATGCCATTATTGTGGGCGCGGATCGAATCGTCGCGAACGGGGATACGGCCAATAAAATCGGAACCTACGCCTTGGCGGTTTTGGCGAAGGCCCACGGAATCCCCTTTTACGTTTCCGCCCCTACCACCACTCTGGATTTGACCATGAAAACCGGCAGGGAAATCACGATAGAACAAAGAAATCCCAGGGAAGTAACCCATCCCAACGGAATTGCCATTGCCAAGGATAATTATCCGGTGTATAACCCCGCCTTTGATGTGACGCCCGGCACCCTGATTAGAGCGATTGTTTTGGAAACCGGTATTTGCCGTCCTCCTTATCAAAAGTCACTGAGGGGAGCGTTGCTGAAATCGGGGCGGGGTTTAAAATGACCGAGGATACCCGGACCGGTCCGTTTAATGATGACCGCTATTGCCTGTGTTGCGGGGAAAAAAACCCATTGGGCTTTAAAATGAAATTTCGATTCGAGGGAAATCGAATTTTATCGGTAGCGGTGATTCCCAAAGAGTACCAGGGTTTTGCCAATGTAGTTCACGGTGGTGTTTTGGGGACCCTTCTGGATGAAGTCATGGTGAATCTCTTCTGGTTGAGGGGTGAAAAAGCCGTGACGGTTGAGTATCGGGTAAGGTTAAAAGCGCCCTGCCCGGTGAATAAAAAGGTTTTTTTTTCGGCTTGGCTGGTGGAATCGAAAAGAAATATTCATTTCACGGCGGGGGAAGCGCGTCTGGAGAACGGGACGGTTGTCGCGGAAGCCACCGCCAAATGCATGAAGATTAAGCAGTAATGGTGTTGCGGTAAATACGTTTCCTGTTAAACTGTGGGACGAAAACCGGCCTGTAAAGACCGATAATTATTACGGAGGATTCCCGAATGCCTTGTGGTAGAAAACGCCATCGCCAAAAGATCAAAACCCATAAACGTAAAAAGCATCGTCGTAAAATGCGGGCCTTGCTGCGGCGGCAAGGCAGACTCTAAGCTGAATTGGCTTTGGTGAGCCCGGCTTCCTGGTTCTCGAACCGAAAAGCCGCGAAATGGTTTGCCTTAACCGTTATCGCGGCGGCCTTTTACTTATCCCAGAGTAAAATTTGCATCCGCCAGCTGACCGATGTAACCCCGGGTTGGCTGGTTTTTGCCTGGCTATTCTGCTTTGTCTGGTTGTTTCTCCTCATTCGTTTTAAGTCCTTTTCCGGTCCCCACCGAATTTCTTCCCTCATTGGCACCATTGTCGGTCTAAACCTGCTCGCCCAAAGTACCGGCGGGGAACAATCACCACTCATTTTCGCGGTTTTTCTTTTGATGGGTATCGCGGCATGGGAGGGGGACGCCAAATACGGTTTTTGGGTCGCGATATTATTCAGTCTCTTTGAAACCGTTTATCTTCGGACGGAAAATGTTCCGCAAGGCCTTTTTTTGTACCTGCGGTGGGCTGCTTTTTTAACCACGGCGTTCTTTTTGCAAAAGGTCGTAAAAACCCGCAAGGAAAAGGAACGCCTCGATCATCATCTCGAATCGCTCAAAAATGAGGCGGTTCAACTTGCCTCGGACGCCGAACCCTCCTCTTTCAATATTCCCAAGGATAAACTTTTGAAGGAGGAAGGCCGACTTTCAGCCCGCCTGGGAACCGTCATGGAGTTGGAGGATTCTTTAACCCGTCAATTAACCTTATTTCAAAAATCACTTCCGGTTCATACAGCGGTATTTTTTCTTTTAACGACGGTGGAGGAAAAAACGGTTCTTAGACTCAGGGCTTTTTCGAGTGAATCGGATTCCGTAGCCTCAGATGTAACTATCCTGCCCGGAGAAACCCTGATCGGCCTCGCGGCAAAGGAAGGGAAAAAAGTCCTTTTGAATCAAATTCCTCCTGAGAGCGCAAAAGCCCTTCCTTATTATTTAAAGCCAAATCCCGTCGCTTCCTTCGCTTGTTATCCGGTTTATTTGAAAAACAATTCGGCAGACCCAATCCCCGGGGAGGATTCGGAATTGGTGGGTGTTTTGGTTTTGGACCATTTGAAACCTGATTTTTTTCAGGACCCCCAGATTAACCTAATTGACCAATTTGGAAGACTTCTTGCCGACACCATTCATAGCGCGAGAATCCTTCATTTCTCAAGAACGAAAACGAGAAACCTCCACGCTTTGTATGAGGTTTCACATTCCTTTTCCACCCTTTTGGAAATAAACCGGGTTCTGGAAACGGTCTTGAAAACGGCGAAAGAAATTTCTCCCTGTGATTCGGCTTATGTCGCTCTGGCGGAAGGCGATGGAAAAACGTTTAATGCCAGGGCTTGGTTGAAATCCCCAAAAACCGCTGAAAAACCGGAACGGTTAGAGGAAGAACTTGCCGCGTGGGTCCTGGAAAATAAAAAACCAATTCGGTATACCCGCGGGCAAAAGGATAAAAGTTTAGCCGCTTTTTCAAGAAAAGAAGGGATGCTTGGTTCGGTTCAGTCTTTTATTTTGGTCCCCTTGTTGGTGGGGGAAAATGTTTTGGGCGTGATTCGTCTTAACAGCCAGCATCCCGATACCTACCAGGAATACGACCAGGATGTGTTGACGACCTTGGCCAACCAAACGGCGATGGCTTTGGAAAACGCGTTAATGGTCCAACAGATTAGGGATATGGCCACCAAGGATGGGTTGACCGGGGTCTTTAATCATCGATATTTTCAGGAAAAACTTGAGGAGGAAATTACAAAAGCGGATCGTTATAACAAGGATTTAAGTTTGGCTTTATTGGATGTCGATCACTTCAAAAAATTCAATGACAACTTCGGACACCAGGAGGGTGACCGGGTGTTAAGAACCGTTTCGGAAATTATACAAACCACGATTAGGAGTAAAATCGACACCGTGGCAAGGTATGGAGGGGAGGAGTTCGCGATAATTCTCCCCGAGGCGGATGGAAATGTTGGAAAAGAATTGGCGGAAAGAATCAGAAAAAATATCGAAAGCCACCTTTTTGAAAAGGATGGCAAGTCGCTTTACCGGGTTAACGTATCCATTGGAATCTCCTCCTATCCCTTCGATTCCAGGGATCAAAAGGTTTTAATTCAACTGGCTGACAGGGCTTTATATGAAGCGAAAGCTGGAGGAAGAAACTGTGTCCGCCGTTTTAAAACAGGGACTGGTTAATAATGCCTTTGTTTATCATGAAAAAGCCCCTTCCACCATATATGGTATGGTTTAAATAAACCCTACTAAAAAAAGTAGTTTTCAAAATAAATAATAATTCCGCACCTTTGGCTTGTTCTTCTTACTTTCTAAAAGCCCCTTCTTTCCTAACAATGACGCTGTCATTGAGCTTAGTAGGGTATTGTCAACCTCTTCCAATCAAAAGGGCCAAAGTGATCCTAACCATTAGAGAAATTGCGACAAAGCTTGGGGTTCATGAACAAACCCTGAGAAACTGGGAACGCCTTGGTTTAATGAAGATTTCGCGAATTGGAGGAAACCGCACACGTATTTACAATGAAAAAGACCTCCTGCTTTGCAAAAAAATAGCCAGTTTTTCTGATCAGGGAATTAACCTTCGCGGAATCAAGGTTTTGCTTGCTCGTGAAAAAAATGAAAGACCAAGGTTGGTAGGAGCGAATCACCGTCATTAATTTTAAAAAACGTTGTCAAGTTTAAAAGAGGTCATAGGCCGGAAAGACTTGGAAAATGAAGGGTTTTTGCGAGGTTAGTTCTTGACAGAGGTTAAAGCTTTGTCATAATGACACTAATTTTTCGCCGGTGACGGAATTTTGAACTTCGTTTTTCTCTTCTTTTGGGCCGCGCCTCAGATTTGCTTTTGCAAAAGCAGTCCGTAAAAAGTTCTCGTTTGGAATGAAATATCTCCAATAGGAGTTAGCGTGGTAAACCCAATTACCTATGTTGATCCGATGCTTGTTTTACAAAAAAGCCTCGACGCCCTTTCCACGCAACATCAGGTCATTGCTAATAATTTAGCCAACATCGATACACCCCTTTTTAAGCGGTCGGTCGTTTCCTTTCAGGACAAATTAAAAGCCGCCCTAAATATTAATGAGCCTTCCCCTCTTTGGAGAACCCACGAGATGCATTTTCCCATTCTGCAAAAGGTTTCCCTCGAAAACTTTAAGCCCGATGTTCGGACTATAACCGAAACCGTTGGTCGAAATGACGGCAATAACGTTGACCTGGAAATGGAATCTGGACTTCTTGCGGAAAACAACCTTCTTTACAACAGTATGGCGGATGTCAGCAGCCGTTATCTGGCAAACCTTCGCCACGCGATTTCTGAAGGGAGGCAATAAACCATGGGGGTTCTTTCAGGGGTTTTTGCTCCTTTTTCTATAACCGCCTCCGCCTTGACCGCGGAAAGGCTTCGAATGGATGTCATTTCCAATAATATCGCCAACGCCAACACCACGAGAACTATTGAAGGTGGCCCGTATATCCGTCAACGGGTAGTTTTTGCCCCCCGTTTTGACCCGGAACCCTCCTTTGCGCCCATTGAATCCCTCATGACCCCGGATGGCCTTCCGGTTGGGGTAAGGGCGGTTGGAATTCAAAAGGATCCAGCCTCTCCCCGAATGGTTTTTGATCCTGGGCATCCTGACGCGAATACCGAGGGATATGTCGCTTATCCCAATGTAAATATAGTAAACGAAATGGTGGATATGATTTCCGCGACTCGCGCTTATGAGGCGAATATCACTGTTTTTAACGCGACAAAATCGATGGCACTGCAGGCGTTGAATATTGGAAAAGCTTAATTTGACTCTGTAAAACCAAAATCGTTTTAAAGGTGATTTGATGCAAATTCAGCCGGTTCAAATGCCCGTATCCATGACCCAGGGGATAATTACCCCGATACAACCCATCTTGACGGACGTGGCACAAAACGCGGCTGAGGTTGCCCCCTCTAGTTTCAAAGATTTAATGAAAAAAGCCTTAACGGATTTAAATGTAAGCCAAGTGGGGGCCAATGACGCGATAAAAAGTCTTGCCACGGGAGGCGAGGAGAATCTTCACGATGTAATTATTTCTATGGAAAAAGCCAGCATGACGCTTCAATACGCCATCCAAATTCGTAATAAAATGTTGGAGGCATACCAGTCGGTTATTCAAATGCAGATTTAGTTTTTTTAAAATCAAAATTAAACAAGTTTTAAAGAGGGAAGCTTGAACAACTTTTTCGAACAATTGATTCAACAATTTAAAGAGGTTTGGGGCCGTTTTAACCGAATTCAAAGAGTTCTGTTAATCGGAATTCCCTCAATCCTTTTTGTGGGGCTTTTGGCTTTTATTCTGCTTTCCTCCCGCTCGCGTTTTGAGGTTTTGTATTCACATCTTGAGCAGAAGGATGCCGCGGAAATTGCCACCGAACTCAAGAAGAGCAATATTCCCTATCGTCTGGCCACCAAGGACAAGTTGGTAATGATTATGGTTCCATCTGAAAAAGTCTATGACACGCGGTTGACATTGGCGGGGCAGGGGCTTCCCAGGGGAAATGGGGTGGGTTATGAAATATTTGACCAACCCAAGTGGGGATCAACAGATTTTACCCAAAAAGTTAATTACAAAAGGGCCCTCGAAGGAGAACTTCAAAGAACCATCAGTAATCTTCAGCAAATTGAGAGTGCCAGGGTAAGTATTGTCATTCCTGAGCCGGAACTGTTTACTGAAAAGGAAAAACCTACCACTGGTTCCGTTGTGCTTGAAATGAGGCCCGAAACACAATTGAAGAGGGAGCAGGTGCGGGGAATTGTTCACATGGTGGCTTCCAGTGTGGAGGGGTTAAAACCCGAAAACGTAAATGTTATCGACAGCAAGGGAAATATTCTTTCGGCCTTTATCCAGGAGGAACAACAGGAAAACAACCAGGACCCCTTGAATGGCGGCAGTACGCTTACCCAGCAGGCGAAATTGACCCTGCATCAACTGGAAGTTCAACAAAGTTTTGAAAAGGACCTAGAACGAAAAGTAACCACGATGCTGACCAAGGTTTTGGGAGGCAACAGCCGTTTTGCGGTTTCAGTCTCGACCGAGTTGAACTTCGACAAAACCGAAAATGATTCCGAGGTTTTTGAGCCCGTCGTCGACGGACAAGGGATTGCCCGTTCCGAACAAACGGAAAAGGAACAATATGTTGGCGACGGCGGTTTTCCTGCCAGTATCGTCGGCGGTGTTCCTGGGACCGATTCAAATATTCCTGGTTACCAGGCGGTGGCGGGCGCCAACTCGCAATATTCAAAAGAGAAAAAAACCACCAACTATGAAATTAATCGGACGGTTAAACATAATGTGGTGGCGCCTGGTTCGCCCAAACGGATTTCGGTCGGCGTTTTTGTGGATAACCTTCAACCTCAACAGGTGGAGGCGATTAAGTCTGCGGTTGTCGCTGCGGCTGGCATGGATATAAACCGGGGTGATCAAGTGGCTGTCGAAAACATGCCCTTTGACAACACCCAGGCTTTGGCGAGCTTGAAGGAGACTCAGATGGAAACCCAACAGAATTTTTATATGACGTTAGGAAAAATCGGCCTGTTGGTTTTAATGGCCTTTGGAGTTTTGTTGTTCTTAAGATCACTGTTGAAGCCCAAGAGGGAAAAGAAGTACGTGGATACGGTTGAGGACTTGGTGGAAGAACCGTCCATGATGCCGCAGGTCGAGGATATTATTACGACGGATATTACGGCGGAGGATCTCGCGCGGGCCGAGGCGGCTCGTGACGCGAAAAAACGTCAAGCAGTTCGTGAGGAAGTTTTTGAAATGGCTAACAAGCAGCCTGAAAATGTCGCCCAAATCATTAAGAAATGGCTCTCTGAGGAGTAGTCTTTATGGCGGATGCTAAAAAGAAAGCTGCGTTAACGGGTGAGCAAAAAGCTGCCGCTCTTCTAATTTCGCTGGGGCCGGAATTAGCGGCCAAGATTTACCAGCATTTAAAAGAAGAAACGGTCGAGCAGGTAACCCTTCAAATAGCGAATTTGAGAAAAATCACCCCGGACGAAAAAGACGCGGTGATGCAGGAAGTACTCAATATCGCCGCCGCGCAGGAATATATTTCCCAAGGCGGTGTGGAATATGCCCATGAGATCCTTGAAAAGGCCCTAGGCGCCAACAAGGCCATGGAAATCATTAATCGTCTGCAGGGTTCCCTGCAGATGACGCCGTTTGATTACATAAAAAGGACCGATCCCCAACAGCTTTTAAATTTTATCCAGGCGGAGCACCCCCAAACCATCGCTTTGATCCTGGCTCATTTGACCCCGGAACACGCCGCGATTATTTTAGGGGCCCTTCCAGGGGATGTTCAGGTTGATGTTGCCACGCGTATCGCGATTTTGGACCGCGCCGCTCCGGACGTGGTGATGGAAATTGAACGTGTTCTTGAAAGACGAATTTCCTCCATCTTTACCCAGGAATTTACAGCCGCCGGTGGTGTTCGTTCCTTGGCTGAGGTGCTTAATCGTGCGGATCGTTCCACGGAAAAAGCAATTATGGAAAAATTGGAAGAATCCAATCCGGAATTGGCCGAAGAAGTCAAGCGTCTCATGTTCGTCTTTGACGACCTGATTAACCTCGACAACAGAACCATTCAACAGGTTCTGCGTGAGGTGGACGCCAAGGACTTGGCCCTGGCCCTGAAGGGCTGCAAGGATGAGGTGAAAGAACATCTTTTGAAAAACATGTCGAGCCGGGCGAAAGCCATGATTCTTGAGGATATGGATGTCATGGGCCCTGTTCGTTTGAAACATGCCGAGGAAGCCCAACAGAAAATCATTAACGTTGTCCGTCAGTTGGAGGAAATGGGTGAAATCGTGGTTGCCCGAGGTGGTGAAGAAGAGGTCATGATTTAAGGCTCTTGAGGTGAAATAAAACATGGGCAGCGGGGTTCTTTCGAAACAGGATTATCAACCATTGGGTCAGGGGTATTTAGTCGACAATATTCCTTGGCAGGAGGAAATTAAAAAAAGACTGGCTCAGGAGAGGGCAGTCATCATTACGGAACCAAGACCGACACTGGGACCGGAAGAGTTTCAACCGCTTCTTCTGGCGGAAACGCCAGAAGCAACCGAAGAGGTTTTGGAAGAGGTGAAACCTCCAGAACCAACCGCCGAGGAGTTAATGGCCCAGGCAAAGTTGGCCGCGGAGGAAACGGCGAAGGGTATTGAGCAGGCGGCTAAAAAAAGCGCCTTTGAGGTGGTTGAACAGGCCAGGTGGGAAGCAAACGACTTAATTGTAAAGGCGAAAGAAGAGGCGGAAAAAGAAATACAACTGTTAAAAGAAGGGGCGTTGGAGGAAGGACGCAAAGAGGGTTTGAAGAAGGGGCTTGAGGAAGGTTTTACCTCCGGGCGCGAGGATGGAAAAAAGAGTTTTTTCGAAACCATAAAAAAATGGGACGGAATTATTTCTGAAACTCTCGAAGAAAGAAAACGTCTTTTAAATGATTTGCAACCCATTTTGGTGGATTTGGTGGGTGAGGCGTTCTCCCGGTGTTTGAGAGAAGAGGCGAAGAAAAACAGCGGAATGGTAACCGAATTCGCGAAAGAGGCCCTGATCAAAGCTCAGGACAGGGTTCAACTCAAGCTCCACCTTAATCCGGGTGATATTGAAGAGGTTAACGCACAAAAAGAGCAGTTGAAATTGTCGGTTGGGGCAGGACACCTGGAGCTGGTGCCTGACGCGCGAATTGAAAAAGGCGGTTGTTTTTTGGAAACCGAAGCCGGAACGATCGATACCCGTCTTTCGACAGTTGTGACTCAGGTGAAAGAGTCTTTGGGTGTCCAAATGACGCAGAAGTGAGCGGGCTGAAGAGGAGAAGAAAATCGTGAATCCTTTATTGAACGACATTCTTCCTCCTTTGGAAAGCATGAAGAAAAAGTTGAGCGAGCTTGAAATTGCCCGGGTGAACGGCCGAGTTGAACAAATGGTCGGGTTGGTGATTGAGTCCTCGGGACCTTCTTGTTCAGTGGGGGAGGCCTGCTGGATAACACCTGTGGATGGAACGTGTCAACCCGTTTTGGCGGAAGTGGTTGGGTTTAGACAACACCATGTTCTTTTAATGCCTTTGGGTGAGATGAGGGGGCTGGGGCCCGGTAGCGAGGTGGTAAAAACCGGGGAACCTTTTCGAATTCCGGTTGGAAGCGGACTTTTGGGCCGTGTAATTGACGCGATGGGAAAGCCCCTTGATGGAAAGGGGCCTTTGGTTGGGATGACGAATCATTATCCCATTCATCGGGAGCCGCCTCCGGCGATGAATCGTCGTCGAATTGAAATGCCGGTGGTTACCGGAGTAAGGGCCATTGATTCGGTTTTAACGCTTGGGGAAGGGCAAAGGCTTGGGATTTTTGCCGGGTCGGGGGTTGGGAAAAGCACCCTTTTGGGGATGATCGCCAGGAATACCGAGGCCGATATTAACGTCATCGCGCTGGTGGGTGAACGTGGAAGAGAAGTCAGGGATTTTTTGGAAAGGGATCTGGGAGAGAAAGGGTTGGAGCGAAGCGTAGTGGTGGTGGCGACTTCGGACCAACCCTCTCTCGTTCGGATCCAGGCGGCTTTGGTGGCAACTGCGATCGCGGAATATTTTCGGGACCAGGGAAAACGCGTCATGTTGATGATGGATTCCATCACTAGGTTTGCCATGGCGCAAAGAGAAGTGGGTTTGGCGATCGGGGAACCGCCTACGACCAAAGGTTATACGCCGTCGGTTTTCGCGCTTTTGCCGAAATTGTTGGAAAGGGCGGGAACGACATCGCACCAGGGAAGCATTACCGGTCTTTACACCATATTGGTGGAAGCCGATGACATGAACGAGCCTGTCGCGGATTCGTGCAGGGCGATTTTGGATGGACATGTGGTTTTGTCGAGGGAAATGGCTTCTCAAAACCATTATCCCGCGATTGATGTGTTAAACAGTGTTTCCCGTGTCATGAGGGATATTGTGAGCGCGGAACATTTGGAATCGGCGGGGAGAATCAGGTCTGTATTGGCGACCTACAAGAGTGTTGAGGATCTTATTTCCATCGGGGCTTATGTAAAGGGGAGTAATCCGAAAGTTGACCAGGCTTTAATTAAGCTGGAATCGGTACAGGGGTTTTTGCGTCAGACGCGCGAGGAAAACGCGGTTTGGAATGATACTCTTCAAAAAATGAAGGGCTTTTTGAATTAAGGAACTTCATGGCGAAAAGATTTCAATTCCGGCTCGAACAGGTTTTGGGTCTGCGAAAACAAGTGGAGGAAGTAAGGGTCAGGGAACTGGCCCAAGCGAAGGGACGTCTGTTGCAAATTGAAGAGGCGATCAGGGAACACGGGGAAAATGAAGCGCAGTTCCTTTATACGTATGGGGAGTTTGAAAAAACAGGTGGTTTTAGCGCCGACCAGGTAATGGCTTATTGTGAATATAAAGAATGGCTATTGCGACGCGAGAGGGATTATCGGAAACAGGAAAAAGAATGGATGGAGGAAGTTGAACGGCGCCGACAATATGCCGTCAAGGCTTCAAGAGACAAAAAACTTTTGGAGAATTTGAGGGAAAAGAAAAAGAGGGTTTATTCCCAGGAGCTTCTGGGCGAGGAGCAACGGTTTTTGGATGAAATTTCGTCGATAGCGTTTGTCAGGCGGGACAGGGCACAAAGTGCCACCAACGCTGATTTAACTATCAATTTGGGGAGGTGATATTGTGGATATTGCAACGGCTGGGGGACTATTCTTGGGATTGGTAGGGGTCTTCGGTGGTGCGCTTATCGAAGGGGTTCCGATGCATACAGTTTTTAATTTTTCCGCTTTAATTATTGTAGGATTTGGAACTGCGGGGGCGACTATTATGAGTTTCCCGTGGGATTCTATTAAGGAATTTTTCAATGTTTTGAAAAAAGCATTCAAAAAACAGGAGTTGGATCCAGGGGCGATCGTGACTCAATTGGTGGGTTTTGCGACCAAGGCCCGACGTGAGGGTCTTTTGGGATTGGAAGAAGAGGCGGAAGCCATTCAAGATCCTTTCTTGAAAAAGGGATTACAGCTGGTTGTTGATGGAACGGACATTGAAATGATCCGCAATATCATGGAAACCGATATCGCCTTTTTGGAATCCCGGCATAAAGTGGGAGAAAGTATCTTTGGAACCTTTGGCGGTTTTTCACCAACTCTTGGAATTATCGGAACCGTCTTGGGTCTTATGCATGCCTTGGGGGCAATGGGCGAAGGAAGCAGTGACGCGAAGGAGTTGGTAGCCTCTATCGCCACGGCTTTCGTCGCAACCTTCTATGGTATTTCGTTCGCTAACATCGTATTCTTACCCATTTCGTTCAAATTGAAACAAAATAGCCAACAAGAGGTTCTTTTAAGAGAAGTCATGTTGGAGGGAATTTTGGCAATATCGGCCGGCGACAACCCCCGAATTGTCGAAGAAAAATTGAAAGCCTTCTTGCCCCCCAAAATGAAGTTGGACATGGAAGCTCAGAAGGCGCAGGGCGAGGCCAAGGAAGAAGTATAATTTCAAATCCCCTTCTTTGAGGGGAACTAAACTGGAGATTGGTAATGCCAAAACGAAAAAAAGGAGGCCACGAAGCGGGTTTGGAACTCGAATCCGGCGGGATGATGCGTTGGCTTTTGACCTACGCCGACCTGATTACCCTTCTTCTGGCTACTTTTGTTATTCTTTATGCTTTGGCTTCCACGAAGAGTACGGTTGTTTTACAGGAAATGATGGCCCAGTTCCGAGCGGTGTTTGGTCCTATTCCTGGAAATACGACCATTTTGCCCTCGCAAAGTTCAAACCCGGGTGAGCATTACAAAATTATCCCCGGGGAACCTGAAGAGGGAGGACCATCGGGCCCAGTGAAGCCCAAGCCAACGGATTACGGGGCTATAAAGAGTATTATTCGAAAAGAGCTGGGGGCAAATAAAGTTACTATTCGAAAAGAGGCCCGGGGTTTGGTGATAAGCCTTTTAACGGATAAGGTTTTGTTTGATTTGGGGGATACAAGGATTAAACCGGAAATGCGGGAAGTTCTTGATGATATTTCAAAAATTTTAAAACAGCACCCCGATAAACAAATTGTGGTTGAGGGTCATACGGATGATCTTGCGATTAAGACAACAAAAATCCCTGGGAATTGGGAACTTTCGGCTTTGCGGGCAACCGCGGTGGTAAAGTATTTGGTGACTGAAAAGGGGTTGGATCCTAGCCGGTTTTCCGCTTCGGGATACGGCGAGTATCAGCCTTTGGTGCCAAACATTAGTGAAGCGAACCGGCGGATTAACCGGCGGGTCGACATTGTCATCATGAAGTTAGATTAAAAAAGGAGGGGTGAAAATGGCAGATCAAGGAGATAAGGGCACGAAAGGGTTATTGAGCCTTTTACTTATTTTAAGCGTCGTCAGTGTCTTGGGAATCATTACCTTGGCATTGGGAATGTTTATGGGGTTGGGCGCCAAAACCAGTGAAACAAAAGAGGCGAAAATCATTGAACAAAAACCCGAACCGGGCAAGGTTTACGATTTGGGAACTTTTATCGTGAATTTAGCCGACGAGGAAGCTTCCCGTTATGTTCGGACCCAGGTTGTTTTGGAATACAGCAAGGTTAACCTGGAATTAGACAAAGAAATAAAGGAAAGAGAGCCCCAGTTCAAGGATCTCGTTAACACCCTTTTGAACGACCGAAAAGCTGCGGAATTGTCGACCTCCGAGGGTAAGGAGCGTTTCCGAAGGGAGCTTCAATTGAAAATCAACCAGTCCATGAAATACGGGGCTATAACGAATGTGTTTTTGACACTTTTCGCGATTCAATAGGCTTGGATGGGATTTAAAAATGGAGGGGAGTGAGAATCATGGATGATTTGCTATCGGATGGCGAGGTAAGCGCGCTACTTTCTGAATTGGATGTCGATATGACCGGCGCTGGTTCGGAAGCCGCCAGTTCCGCATCCGCCGCCCCCGAAACCGGAATTACGGTTGACGAGTTGGGACGAAAGATAAAAACTTACGATTTTAACCGTCCCAATCGGTTTTAAAAAGACCACATGAGAACCCTTGAAATGCTCCATGAGATTTTTTCTCGGGGTTTTACCGCTTCCGTGGCGGCTTATTTGCGGACGGTTGCTGAAATCAAGGTCGTATCCGTTACCCAGTTGCCTTTCCGTGAATACACCATGTCTCTCCCAAGGCCTGATTGTATTTTCGTTTTGAAGATGGAACCCTTGGACGGGGCGTTCCTTCTTGAAATCAACCCCGAATTGGTTCTAACCCTAATTGATCGAATTTTGGGAGGTCCAGGGAAAGCCCCCACGGCCGCCAGGGAACTTACCCTCATTGAGCAGTCGGTAATTGAAAAAATTGTCAATCGCGGTTTGGAGGCCCTCCAGGAGGCCTGGTTAAAGGTGGGACATTTTCAACCCAAGTTGACTGGTTATGAAACAACCGCCCAGTTTGTTCAGGTCGTGGCACCCAGTGAAATTACGGCCGCCATTGAGTTTGAAGTGAAGGTCAATGAGGTGACAGGAAAAATGTCGATGTGCATTCCTTATGTGGTTTTGGAACCGATCATCGGCGACCTGTCCGCTCAAAAATGGTTTACGGTTGGTAAGAAAGAATCCACAGCCGAAACCGTGGAAAGCCTAACCAAGGTCATGAAGGAAACGAGCGTTCCCATTGTGGTTAGGACGGGAGCAGCCCAAATTACGGTTCAAGAATTATTGCGATTAAAACCTGGAGATGTTATTCGATTAGATACAAGTCCTCACAATGAAATAGATGTCCTGATCGAGGGGTTGGTCAAACTTAAGGGTCGTCCGGGGGTTTCTTCCAAAAAGAAAGCTCTTCAGGTTACCAAAGTTTGTTCAATCGAAAACAAAACCTAGTTTAAAGGCTGAAAAGTTGGATACGACAAAACTTCAAAATTTCGGGGAAGAATCAGCCGCTGGTTTGGCCCAGACCATTGGTTCCCTGATTGGAAGGGATGTAACGGTAACTTTAAATGGGATTTCAAACACGAGTCCCACTTCGGTTGCCGCTTCCCTGGAAAAATCGTATCTTTTTGCCACCTTGAAAGGGTCCGGCGGGGTTGATGGGATGACCCTTTTGTTGACGAAGGAAAAAGACGCTTCCGTCATGGCGGACCTTTTAATTGGACAGGATGGTTCCACCGCCCCGGATAGAATGACGGAACTTCATCTTTCGGCCTTTAGTGAGGTGGTGCATCAAATGGCCGAGGTCTTTACGCGCGAGGCGAAGAAAATTTCGACTTCCAAGGCGCTTTGGGAGGTAACCGAAACATTGTCGTTGGATTCGGCCGCCGCCGGGCTGCGTTTATCGCAACTAGGTGGTTCTTTAACGGTTTTTAATTTTAGTTTATTTGTGCAGGATCTTTTGTCGGGCGAGATTTTATTTTGTCTTCCTGAACCGGTCGCTTCTAGGTTTTCTTCCGGGTCGGGAAAAACGGCGGCGAGTCCCGCCGTTGATAGTAGTCAATCCGGTGTTTCAAGTGCAAACACCCAATCGCGAGCAGGAGGTGCTTTTGTGCAACAATTAGAAAATGAATTCTCGGGTTCGGCTCGACCGACTGGGGGAAACATCGGACTTTTGCTGGATGTTCCCTTGAAGCTCACGGTTGAACTTGGACGTACCACGAAATTGGTAAAGGAGATTTTGGCTTTAGCGCCAGGGTCTGTCGTGGAATTGGACAAGTTGGCCGGAGAAGCCGTAAACATTTTGGTAAATGAGAAATTGATCGCCAAGGGAGAAGTGGTTGTGATTGATGAGAATTTTGGTGTTCGTATTACCGAAATTATCAATCCCGAGGAACGGTTACACGCGGTTCAGGCTTAAAGAGGGCCGCTGGTTCGGTTAAGCCCATACCTATGATCCGTCTTATTCCATCAAACCCCTGGAAACTAAATGCCCTTTTGGGTTTAGTGCTAGGGGTTTGTCTATTTTTACCCTGGTTTAATACCAACGCTTTTGGAATTGATTCGAACAGCCCCCTTTTTGAAAAAACCGGGAGTTCCCCAACCGAAAAGGAAAAGACTGGCCTGCCCCTTTCCTTGCCCGAGGAAACCCCAAGTCCCTCGCCGGGGGTTTTTTCTATTTTTTTGCGGGTTTGTTTTTCGCTTGTTTTTATCGCCGCCTTGATTTTTGTAACGGTTTGGGGTGTAAAGCTTGTTTGGGAAAAACAGGGTTGGAATAATTTGGGGGAGCAG
>JAHFCG010000223.1 GCA_023249615.1 candidate division FCPU426 bacterium
GGGTCGAGGCGGACATCACCAAGTGGAGCGCCAAGGATCGCAAGGATCTGGCCTTTTATATCAACCTCTACAAGGACATCCGGCCCATCATCCAGTTTGGGGATTTTTATCGTTTGGAAAGCCCCTATCAATCCAACCGTGCTTCCTGGATGTTCGTGAATCCCTCCCAAACCGAAGGAGTGCTTTTTGTTTTCCAAGCGAAGGCAACTCCGAAAAGTGTGAAAGGTCAGCCGATAAGGCTGAAAGGTTTAAATGTGAAAAAGGTTTACGAAATCAACGGTCAAAAATTTTCGGGGAAAAAGTTGATGGAAGGCTGGTCGCCGAAGGAATTCAAAAACGTGAAGAGTAATTACCACTGCGAGTTATATCGCCTGAGAACCCTTTAACAAGACTGTAGGGGCGGCCCCCTGTGGCCGCCCAGGGTAGGCCCGGGGGCCTACCCCTACCAGTTATGTTAAATCCTCAATTAAGTCGTCATTGCGAGAAGGCTGCTTTTAGCCAACGAAGCAATCCAAAGCATTCCACAAACTGCAGTTTTTGGTTTGATTTGGATTGCCACCTCGGCCAATAAAACTGGCCTCCTCGCAATGACGGCAAAAACTAGGTGAGGTCTTCCAGTTCAAACTTGATCTTCAAATCCTTCACCAGATCCGGATCAATCTCCGAAGGCGAACCGGTCATCAGGTCGATGGCCTTGGCGGTCTTGGGGAAGGCGATGACTTCGCGGATATTGTGGGTGCCGGTCAAAAGCATAACCACGCGGTCCAAACCAAAAGCCATTCCACCGTGGGGCGGCGCGCCATAGCTCAAGGCTTTCAGAAGGAACCCAAAACGTTCCTCGGCTTTTTCGGGACTAATGTCGAGGATTTTGAAAATCTTGGATTGCAGTTCGGTGTCGTGGATACGAATGCTTCCCCCTCCCAGTTCAAACCCGTTCAACACCAGGTCATAACCCTTGGACAAGGCCTTCATGGGGTCGGTATCGAGGAGCTTCACATCGGCTTCCTTGGGAGAAGTAAAGGGATGGTTCATGGAGAAAATTCTGCCCTTCTCGTCTTTCCCGAACATGGGAATATCCACCACCCAGCAGAAAGCCCACTTCGGGCCCTTTTCAATCAAGCCCCTGCGTCGGGCGATCTCGACGCGCAAGGCGCCAAGCGATTCATTGACGATATCGATGTGATCGGCGCCGAACAAGAGTAGATCGCCTTCCTCGCCCTTGAGAGCCGTTAACAATTCCTTTTGGACTTCCTCATTGAAATATTTGACAATATTGGAATCCAGCTTGCCCTCCTTCACCTTGAACCAGGCCATGCCCTTGGCGCCGTATTTGCCCACGAAGGCGGTCAGTTCCTCGACATCTTTGCGGGAGAAATCCGCGCAGCCCTTGGCGTTGATGGCCTTGACCACGTCGCCACGGGTGACGACATCCTTGAAAACCTTGAAGTCGGACTTGGCCGAGATGGCCGTGACGTTCCCCATCGGCAGGTCAAAACGAAGATCCGGCTTGTCGGAGCCGTATTTTTCCATGGCGTCGCAGAAGGCGATATGCGGGAAGGGGGTCTTCAAATCCTGACCCAGCACTTCTTTAAAGAGAGTCTTCATGATGCCCTCACCAAGGGCGTAGATGTCATCCTCATCGATGAAGGACATCTCGATATCCACCTGGGTGAATTCCGGCTGGCGGTAGGCGCGGGGGTCCTCGTCGCGGAAACAGCGGGCGATCTGATAATAGCGGTCGAGACCGGAAATCATCGAGAGCTGTTTGAACAACTGGGGGCTTTGGGGCAGAACGAAAAATTTCCCGGGGTAAATACGGCTGGGCACCACATACTCTCGGGCCCCTTCCGGGGTGTTCTTGATCAGGATCGGCGTCTCAATCTCAAGAAAATCGTTGGCGTTCATGTAGGCCCGGATGGCCTGGGCCGTCTTGTGGCGGGTCACCAGCTTGTCCTTCATGGAAGGGCGGCGCAGGTCGAGATAGCGGTATTCCAGGCGGGTTTCCTCGGCCACTTCCACATCATCCTCAATGGGAAACACCGGGGTCTGGGAGGGGTTCAGGACCTTCACTTCGTTACAACGGATTTCAATCTCGCCAGTCGCGAGTTTCGGGTTGACGGTTCCCTCGGGACGCTTGGTGACCTCACCCTTGATGGCCAAAACCCATTCGTTGCGGATAAGGTGTGATTGTTTCATGGCCTTGTCGGCCAACTGGGGATCGAACACGATCTGGGTTACGCCGTAGCGGTCGCGCAGGTCGACTAACACCAGACCGCCGTGGTCGCGGCGGTGGTGAACCCATCCCATCAAGAGGACGGTCTTGCCGATATCGGAAGCCCGAAGGTCCCCGCATTTATGTGATCTTTTCCAGCCGCCTAACATTTCCGCCACAGAAAGCTCCGATTTTTTTATTTGTCATTGCGAGGAGGCTCGATGTTTGAGCCGACGCGGCAATCCAAAACATTCCAAAAACTGCAGTTTTGTTGTTTGCTTCGGATTGCCACGTCGCCTTAAACAGGCTCCTCGCAATGACAGCAAAACAAAAAAGGCCCCTAAAAGGAGCCGTATGATAACACAACCATTTAATCGCTCAATACCCCGTTCTTAGTCCTCTACCACCTCCGAAAGGCGTTTCATGATGTCATATAACTCCGACAGGGGCATCTCCCTATCCTGCCGCAGGGAAAGCTGGCGGACTTTGAAGGATTTCGCGCCGGGTTTAAATTCCGTAATGGCGTACTCCATGCCGCTTTCCTGGGCGCCCTTC
>JAHFCG010000121.1 GCA_023249615.1 candidate division FCPU426 bacterium
ATGACCTCCAGGGATTCGGTCTCCATGGCGTTCAAGGTCATCTTTTTTTGTTCTTTGTCGTAACTTGCCCTCGCGAAAATCATGAACTCCTCGTGCCGACTGAGCATTCCCGGGGAAACCCTCTTTTGGTCCCGGGGAACCCCGAGGAGGGAGCGAAGTTCCAGGTTTTCTACCAGGATGAAATCCTTTTTTTCCCAGAGGTCCGGATGGGCCAGCCAATCCCAAAGAATATCCATCGCCGAACGGCCCTCGTAGGTCTCGTGGCCCGTGATCAGGCGGACGCCCTCCCGGGCAAAGGTGTCCATTGGCTTCACCCTTCCCCCGTCTTGAACCGGCAGTGGAGAAAGCACTTTAAAATCCAGCCCACCCGCGAAAACCGCCGCGGCGGGGGAAAACACGAAAACCAAAACCTTTAAAAATTTCATTTTTATTCCTTCTCCAGAGAAAGAACCATTTCCTGATCAGGGGGCCATGGAATCCAATGTATTTGGCGCCTTCTTTTTATGATATGGGTCAATCTTCTTTCGAATTAAATATATTCTTTATGATTGGGGTCATACAAATTGAATTACACCTGAGGCATTATGAGCGCCGTCGGGGAAATGTGTTTATTTAATTTCAACAATCTTGTTGAAAACTAAAGGGAGGCTTTCATGAAAAAACATCTCAGGGAGGGAATAGGGTTTTTAGTCATTCTTTTATCCCTTTTGCTCTTCGTCACCTCTTTCGCCCTGGCGGCGGGGGATGATTCGGCCGCTGGGAAAAAAATATTCGACACCAAGTGCGCCCAATGCCACGGCAAGGACGGAAAAGGAGTGGCCAAGATGCTCAAGGTGCTGAAGGTGGACGCGGCCAAGATCGACTTGACCAACGCCGACGCCTCGAAGCTTTCCGACGTGGAAATGACGAAATTGGTCACGGACGGCAAGAAGAAAATGCCGAAGTACAAAGGCAAGCTGACCGCCACCCAGATTCAGGATGTCCTCCAGTACTTAACAAAGACCATTCAGGGAAGAAAATAAAACCTTGTTTCCTCATGGCGGCCCACAGGGCCGCTTAGGTTCGGTCAAGGACAGGGGACTCTCCTCCCCTGCCCATTGCCCGAAAAAAGCTGTGGTCACCCTATTCAAGCCCCTGTTTGGGGCGAACCCAATTAAAGCTTGGTTTGAAACTAGTGCCGATTTCCAATGGAGAAAATATGATCCCTCCCCAAATTTGGAGGCCTCTGGGAATATTGTTGGCCATCCTGCTCATTTACCTGGGTGTCCGTAGTTTCTTTGTCCCCGCCACCTTCTATCAATATGGACATTTTCGCGGAAATTCCCTGGCGACGATCGCCTCCCGACCCGTGCAATACGCGGGAAAAAAGGCCTGCATGGACTGTCATGACACTATTGGGGAAAAACCCTATCATTCCAAGCATAAAACCGTTAGTTGTGAAACCTGTCATGGACCCAGCCTGGGTCACGTGGAGGATCCTTCTCAATTGCCCTCATTAAAACCCACGAATAAGGAATGGTGCGCCCGTTGTCACGAGGCCAACAATGCCAGGCCCAAAACCTTCCCTCAAGTGGTTATTGCCAGGCATTACCCGGATAAAGACTGCATGATTTGTCACAATTCAAAAAAATTGGAGAAAAAACCATGAACCAATTTTCCAATCTTTTTTCCCGCAGGCAATTCATGAGGCTGGTCATGAAATCCATGGCCTTGCTGGCGTTCCTTCAAACCGGCGTGCTTTTCTGGTTTGTCCGGAAATCCCGCGCGGCCACATCCCTGCCTGAGGGATACAACCCCAAAGATCATAAATGGTGTATGTCCATCGACGTGCGAAAATGCATCGGATGCGGCCGCTGCGCGGCAGCCTGCAAGATGGAAAATCACGTTCCCCCGGAGCCCTATTATTTCCGGACTTGGGTGGAAAGATACGAGGTTCATGGGACCGACGAACCCATCATCACCTCCCCGAACGGCGGCATCGACGGTTTTCCGCCGCAGAACTCTTCTGAGGAATTCGAAAAATCTTTTTATGTCCCCAAACTCTGCAACCACTGTGAAACTTCCCCTTGTACCCAGGTCTGTCCCACGGGGGCGACCTTTGTTTCTCCCGACGGTGTCGTCATGATCGATTATGATTACTGCATCGGCTGCCGTTTCTGCATCCAGGCCTGCCCCTTTGGCTGCCGCTTCTTCAACCCCGAAACCCAGACGGCCGACAAATGCAACCTTTGCTATCACCGAATCACTCAGGGCCTGCTACCCGCCTGCGTCGAGGTTTGCCCGGTGGGAGCGCGTCAATTCGGTGATTTGAAGGACCCGGAAAGCAAAATTCACGCCTTCCTGGCCGAGAACCAGGTGGATGTCTTGAAACCCCAGTTAAGAACCCACCCCAAGGTTTATTACGCGGGCCTCGACAAGGCGGTGAAATAATGGCACCCAATATTAATCCGGCCATGATGGAGGCCCTCCAGCATGTGAAGGGCTATATTTTTCCAAACGAATTGGAACTCCAATGGGGAATTTTGATCGTAATTTATCCCTACCTGACAGGGCTGGTGGCCGGGGCTTTTATCCTGGCTTCCCTGAATCGGGTTTTTCACATTCGACAAATTGAACCGATTTATAGGTTGTCCCTTTTAACCGCCCTGGCCTTTCTGGTGATCGCCCCCCTCCCCCTTCTCTTTCATTTGGGCCATCCGGAAAGGGCCCTGGAGGTCATCATTACCCCCCATTTGACCTCCCCCATGGCCATGTTTGGTTTCGTTTACGCCTGGTACCTGATGGTGGTCCTGCTTCTGGAGATTTGGTATGACTTCCGCGCGGACATTGTGGGCTTTTCCAAAACCAAGACGGGATGGCTGGGAATGGTTTACAGGATTCTGACCCTGGGTTTCATGGATACTTCCGAAAAATCCCTGGCGGTGGACGATAAAATGGGAAGAATCATCACCATTATCGGAATCCCCTCCGCCATCCTATTGCATGGTTATGTGGGGTTCATTTTCGGTTCGATCAAGGCCAATCCCTGGTGGGGCACGGTTTTGATGCCGGTAATCTTCATCTTTTCGGCGATCGTTTCGGGTATCGCCCTCATGTTGGTGCTTTATGTGGTAACCGGCCGGGCGCGAAACACCCCCATCAAAACCGAATGCATGGACGCCATGGGAAAGTTTTTGTTTTATGCCCTGGTCTTTGATTTTGCCCTGGAAAGCCTTGACTGGTTTCACCGGTTTTACGAGGCGGAGGAATCCATTGATATCCTGGTTCTGCTGGTGTCGGGAAAACTCCTGTTTTCCCTGGTGGGAGTCCAACTTATTCTGGGCACCTTGATTCCCTTAACCACTTTGGGACTTACACAGGTCCTGGAAATTCCCAAAAAACCCCGGAAGATTATGTACTTTTGGTCCGCTATCCTGATCCTGATCGGTATATTTGCCGTCCGGTGGAATGTAGTCATCGGGGGCCAGCTTTTTTCCAAAAGTTTCGCGGGATTCACGACCTACAAACCCGACCTGATCGGACGGGAAAGCCTCCTGGTGGGGTCGATCCTTTTAATTATGCCCTTTATCATCCTTTGGGTCCTTACTCGATTCCTCCCGCCATGGCGTGGTGTCGGAAAGGAAATTAGCCACTCAAGTTAAAGAACAATTTTTAAAATACCATCAGGAGCCGTCCATGCTTCAAAATTTCAAGATTCGATTTAGCTGCGCCCTTCTTTTGGTTTATGGCGCGGGGATGGCTACGGAGCCGGCCCTTGCGGGGGTCCCGGCCAATCAGGAGGGCCAGAAAATTTTCCAGGTCCGGTGCGCTCAATGCCACGGCAAGGACGCCAAAGGCAAGGCCAAAATGGTGAAGATCATGCATTTGAATTCCACGGCGGTGGATTTGACCAGGCCCGCGGCAGTCAAATTGTCCTTTGAGGATATGGTTAAAATTGTCACGAATGGCCGCCATGGAAAGCGAATGCCTCAAAACAAAGGCAAGCTGACCGCTCACCAAATTGAGCTAACCGTCCAATACCTGAGGTCGCTTCAGGCCGCCCTATCCTCCAACACCCCTGGTCAGGGAGAGGGGAAATAAAGACCGGCCCTCTGGGATCATCCTTGGAGCTTTTTGGGTGATTTTGCGCCGCCCCCGTTTTTTGGTTTTCAACCTGGGAAGAGTCCCTTAAAAAGAACCAGGTAAAATTTCAAGTCACGACCCCCCAAACGAGGCACAACCAAATGAAGGGTGGTTTGGTGTTTCTACATTGTGTATGAGATCGGTCATATTTGAAAAACCCCGCCGAATTTAAGCTTCAGTAAAATCGATTGAAAAGGATTCCACCATGAAAGACCCCAAGGGCATTTCTTCCGGGCCCGAAAATCCCCAGCGCCGGACATTCCTCATCGCCCTGATCGCCGGGATGGGGGGCTTTATCGGCTTCATTTTGGGGGGTTCCGGTTTGTATTATTTCCTGTCACCGGCTTTGCGGGGCAAAAAAAAGGAATGGGTGGATTTGGGACCCTTGCACAATTTCAAGGAGGGGCAGCCCGTCAAGGCCGATTACCTTCAGCGCAAAAGGGATGGCTGGGAGGTGATCGACAGCTCGGGAGTGGTTTGGGTCCTCAAGGAAAAGGAAAACTATGTGGTCTTCGATTCCCATTGCTCCCATTTGGGCTGTCCTTACAACTGGGACAGTGCCAAGGAACAGTTCGTCTGCCCTTGCCATGGGGGGATCTTCGGTAAGGATGGCCGTGTGGTTGCGGGCCCGCCGCCACGTCCCCTCGACCGAATTCCCGTCAAAACAGAAAATGGCTCCCTATTCATCATGTTAGAGGAGAAAGCATGAAAGAAATACTTGATTGGCTTGATGAGCGGACCGGCTGGCGCAAACTCAAGGAAGTTATCCTCGACCGTCATATTCCCAAAGGCGTGGATTGGCGCTATACCCTGGGCAGCGTCACGCTTTTCTTTTTTGTCCTTCAGGTCGTTACTGGCATTCTGCTGGGCATGCATTATTCCCCTTCCCCCGACCACGCTTATGATTCGGTGAAATACCTTACAAATGAAGTTCCGATGGGAAAGTTATTGCGCGGCCTGCATAAGTGGGGAGCCACCGGCATGGTGGTCTCGGTTTTCCTTCATATGCTCCGGGTTTTCTTCATGGGGGCCTATAAATATCCCAGGGAAGTCACCTGGTTTTCCGGAGTGTTCCTTTTTTTTCTGGTGATCGGATTCGGCTTCACGGGCTACCTTCTTCCCTGGGATCAAAAAGCCTATTGGGCCACCACGGTCGGAGCCCACATGGTGGAACAGGTTCCCTATTTGGGGGATGCCCTGGCCAAGATCATGAAGGGGGGATCGGACCTTGGTACGGTCACCCTGACGCGTTTTTACGCCATTCACGTGCTGGTTTTCCCCGCCCTCACCCTGCTTTTTATGGCGGTTCATCTTTTTCTGGTTGTCTGGCATGGGATATCGGCTCCGCCGGAGAAGGACCCCACCCTTTCTGACAAGGACCCTGATTGGAAGGCCCGCTTAAAATCCCGTTATGCGGAATTAAAGGCGCAGGGAAAATCTTTCTGGCCCTACATCATTTTCAAGGATACGGTGGCCGTAACCCTTGTCTTCTTAATTGTCCTGGGAGTGGCCCTTTGGAAAGGCGCGGAGCTGGAGGACCTGGCCAATCCCACCGATTCGTCCTACAACCCCCGGCCGGAGTGGTACTTCCTTTCGGTTTTCCAACTCCTGAAATATTTTCCGGGAAAACTGGAGGCCTTCGCGATCGTCCTCCTTCCCCTCATCGTGGTGTCCATTCTGTTTCTATTGCCCTTTATCGATAAAGGCCCCAAGCGCCATCCGGGGGACCGCAAATGGCTGGTCCTAGCGGGATGGATGTCGATTCTGGGGGTGGTGTTTTTTACGGTTCAGGGCGCCAGATCGCCTTTGACGAACCCCGTCATGGAACAAAATCCACTGGTGATGCAGGGCAAACGCATCTTTACCGATTTGAATTGTCTCTATTGCCATACTTTGAACGGACGCGGAGGATCCGTTGGCCCGGTTCTGGATCTGGTCGCCATGAGGCGCGACAAGAATTGGCTGGGGGCCCATTTCCGGAATCCCAAGAAGTTAACCCCCGGAACCAAGATGCCCAATTTCAACCTTTTGGATGGCGAGGTGGAATCCCTCGTTGCCTATATGAGCACCTTGGGCGCCACTACTTACAGCGCCGAGGCTCCCCGGCTGTTCGAGGATAATTGCGCTTCCTGCCATAAATTTCAAGGCACGGGAGAATTCATCGCGGTGGATTTAAGCCACATTGGCAGGGCCAGGGACGCCGGCTACCTCGCGGCCTATATCAAGGACCCGGTCAAGATGAACCCCGACGCGGCCATGGGCGGTTACGCCGATCAGCTGACGCCGGAACAAATCCTGGATCTGGCCAATTACCTTTATCAAAAGGGTAAATAAGTCCCCCAACAAAGATGCTCCCCTTTTTAAAAGCCCTCTTCCTATGACAAGTGTCATAGGAAGAACTTTCCTCCCGGCCCATCATAAGTTTATCGTTAGGGTGATTTAAAGGAGGTTCCCGTGAAACCCTTGACCATGGCTCTGGCGACCTTTTTGTTTCTCCCCGCTTTTTTTATTTTTATTATTCAAAAAACACAGGTCTCGGGTCAAAGCATCCCCTCCGGACAAAAACTTTTTGAAAATCGCTGCGCCCGATGCCATGGTTTAAATGCCGCTGGCTCGCCCGAAATGGCGAAGACGCTGAAGGTGGACCCGGTCAAGTTGAATCTAATGAAGGAATCCGTTGTCCGAACCTCCCGCGCCCGCCTTGAGAAACTTGTCGCGGGAGGCCACGGCAGGATGCCCCGGCAGGAACATTTGACGCCGGGTCAAATCAGGTCGTTGGTAAAATACCTGCAGAATCTTCAAAAGGCCTTCGTCTTAAAATAACTTTGCGGGGAAACTCCTTGGGCCGCCCGGACAGGACCCCGGACAAATCAAGAACGACGGTTAACCCTACCCCGATTTTTTAGGTTACAATTATTCCATGAAATTCCTCAAAAATATTCCCTCCACCGTTGTCGTCCTGGGACTGGTCAGCCTCTTCACCGACGCCTCGACTGAAATGGTCTTCCCCATTCTTCCCGTTTTCCTTTCCCAGGTTTTGGGCGCAGGGCCCCTGGCCCTGGGAATCATCGAGGGAATCGCGGAATCCACCGCGGCCGTCTTGAAAGTTTTCTCCGGTATTTGGGCGGACCGGGTCAAAAAAAGAAAACCCATCATCGTTTTGGGCTACGGTCTTTCAAGTTTCTTCCGGCCTTTTATCGGGCTGGCTACGGCCTGGCCGGCGGTTCTTCTTTTTCGCTTTATCGACCGGGTGGGAAAAGGAATCCGCTCTTCCCCCCGCGACGCTCTTATTGCTGATGTGACGACCCCCGCCAATCGGGGAACTTCCTTCGGCTACCATCAGGCCATGGACCACGCCGGTGCCGTCATCGGGCCCCTTGTTTCCTGGGTTCTCCTCTCGGCCTATGTGGGCCTTCCCATGAGACAGGTGATTTTATTTTCAGCCGTTCCAGCCCTCGCGGCATGGCTCACACTTTTTTTCGGGGTGAAGGAAGGAACCTCCCATGAACCACCCAAAAACCCTAAACTTGAACTGTTGAAAGACTGGAAAAATTTGGGCGGCGATTTTAGGTTTCTCATGTTGGCCCTTCTGGTTTTTACACTGGGCTGTTCCACCGACGCCTTTCTTCTGGTTCGTTTGTCGCAAGTCGGGGTTGAAACCGCAGCCATTGCCGTTCTCTGGGCTCTTTTTCATGTGGTGAAAATGGGAGCCGCCGCCGCCGGGGGCCACTTGTCGGATTACACGGGGAGAAAACCCGTCATTTTGGCGGGATGGTTTTATTACGCCCTGATTTACGCCGCCTTCGCCTTTGTCACGGAACGAAACGCCTTGATAGGTGTATTTCTGGCCTACGGGATCTATTTTGGACTTTCAGAACCTGTTGAAAAAGCGTATGTGGCGGACATGGCGCCCAAAAATCTTCGGGGAACCGCATTCGGTTATTACAACTTAATGGTGGGCCTCGGGGCCCTTCCGGCGAGTCTTCTCTTTGGATTTGTCGGCCAGCGTTGGGGTTATCCGGCCGCTTTCCTGATGGGGGCGGCCTTCGCGGCCCTGGCTTCCCTGCTTTTGTTTTTTATAAAAAAATCCGTACCACCCTCCTCGAATCTGGACCTTCCCCCAGAAACTTCCGAAGAGTAGCAGAGGGGGTTCTCGGGGTTTTCCTTCTTTCCAAACCCGGCCCGCTGTTTTTCCGCCGGAAGTGTTGGGTCGTTCCTTTTCCCCGTGGAGCGCGTTTATTTTTCATTCTCACGGGAGTCCCTCCCCGTATTCAAAAGAAAGGCTGGGGCATATAAATTCCCGGCCGGTCCACCTTTTGGCGGTAAACCTTGATCAGTTGGTGCCGGGTGTCTTCCAACCGCCCCGATAGGGTCTTGGC
>JAHFCG010000224.1 GCA_023249615.1 candidate division FCPU426 bacterium
TTGTTTGGCCATTTCATAAGCCTGGGCCATGCTGTCGCCGCGCAAGACACCAGCCTCCTTCATGACAGGGGGTGAAAAGTACAACCTCCCCCCCTTGCTTAACCAGGGCAGGACCTCAGGCGGTTTATCGTAATAGGACTGATCGAGAAGAATGTTGAGGCTTGAAGCCGCCGAACCGAGGGAAATGAGGGTAGCCGTTACCAGAAAAAACCATCTTACCGAAGTCGAATTGAAAATCACGACCCCTCCAAGGAAGACCAGGGATAACCAGAAAGGGAAAGGTAAGAGTGGCTGGCCAAGGGCCGCCGAAATACCGTAAACAAAAACGGCAACCACAATCCAAAGGATTTTTCGCCCCCGATCATCCCCGGTAAAGGCCGATAAAACCCTTCGTTTTTTTTCAATCGGCGTCATTCGGCTTTTATCGGCGGTTAAACCGCCTTTTTCCGTCAGAAGTGAATCGGCTGTCTCCATTGTCATCCAGGCCGCCCATAAAACCAAAAGCGATATCCAGTAGCCCGAATGGATGACAAGGCCATAACCGGGCAAAACCAACTTCAGAATCCTTCCCAGACCCAAAACACCCAAACTTAAAACCAAAAAAATAAAAAATACGGCCACAGAGGACTTCCGGTAAACACGGTAAATTCCCCCCCACAACAAAAGACACAGAGCGGGGAGGCCGATAAAGTAAGTGGAAACCCAGTAATGGGGGCCATGATAGTCAGCGCCCAGGGGATGACCCTGTACAAAGGGATTCAGGACCGTCGCCAGATCCAATAAACCCAAATCATGGAATTTGGTCGCTCCGTTTTGGTAATTGCTTCGGAGAAATAAATCAACAAAGGGGATTCCCCAGACGAGGTTGTAGGCCACAGCGGTTAACCCTGCCCCGGCAAACCACCACAACCAAGAAAAAGGGAAGATGGTAGGGGCGGGTCCCTGTGCCCGCCCCAAAGAGCGTCCACGGGGGGGCGCCCCAACATCCTTGAAAGTCCTCCAAAAATAATTCAACCCCACCGCCAAACCAGTCAGATAGGTCAAAACCGGATAACCCGCCGCGAATTGCATGGCCCAGGCGAAGGACAAATAAAGAAAGCCGCCATTTTTATTCTCGTAAGTTTTATCCGCCGCGAGAAAAATCCAGGGAATCCAGCTGATGGTTAGTAGCGCCACCGGCGTCCAGGAAGAACAAACCAGGTGAAGGGAAAATCCGAAGATCAAGCTTCCCAAAAAGGAGGTCTTGGGGGAAAAACCCTGTCCCCGGGCGAAAAACCAGAAACCCATCAGAGCCCATAAATGGTGAAGAATAATCAGGGCCGCGAAGGCGTTCAAGGGACTGAAGAGGGAGTAAAGAATGGGGACGGGCGGGTAAGCGTAGGCCATTTGAGGATCGGCAAAATAAGGAGTTCCAAACTGAGCGTCCGAATTCCAAAGGGGAATGATCCCCTGGCTCAAGACATCCGCCCCCCACTTCCAAAGGGGGTAAAAAAATCTTGAGGCGTCCACAAAAACAAAAATTGAACTTCCAAAAATAACCTCACGGTAAAAGAACCCAATCAGGGCGAGAAAAAGTGAAACCGCGATGAGGTTCGGCCATCTTTCCCACTCGGATTGAGATGGATTTTTCATCGGACCAATTCTTTCTTTAAAACATTCAACTCGCCCGACTGAAGACTAACCAAATCTTTTTCCAAAGGATCTATCCTCTGCTCATCTTTCCATTTGTCATAAACATCCAAAGCCTTTTGAAAGCTCTCCCGCGCTGGCCCTTTGACTTTATTTATCTTTTTTGGGTCGGTGGATACCCACAGGAGGTGTCCATATAAAAGCCAAGCTTCCGCAAAATTTGGTTCAAGCTCCGCGGCCTTTTTAAAATCCTCAAGGCCCTTGTTTCCATATCCTGTTCCATCCGGAAGCCAAAATCTGCCTGTAAGTTGGCCAATCGAGGTGAGAATTAAACCTTCTTGAAAAAAAACAAAGGCGTTGAATGGCAAAGCTTTTTTGGCTTGAACCCAGGAATCTTCCACTTGCTGTATATATTGAGGCGAATGATTTTCCGGCAGACGGCCGGAGATGCGCGAAGCTTTTTTAAATCGTTTTGGGCCATCTGTCTTCTCCAAATCCATAGCCCTTTCAAAAACTTCATCGGATCTTCTCACCCAAACAGGGTCATTTGTTTTGGCATACAAATTTTGAAGATAGTCAGCTTTAGCCTCCACGAAACGGGCATCCCAAGCGTTTAGACGTTCCGCCGTTTCCAAACCCCGCAAATCACCTGGCAGAAATTGGTTTTGGGATAAATGGGATTCGGCCTGACCCTTTAAAATTCCTGAAAATATCGGCGATCCAAAAAGACCCATCGTCAAACCTAAAACCAAAAACCCGCCAACGAAAGATGGCTTTGGCACTCTTGGATTCCCCGCCGCCAAAAGACCAATCCCCTGAAGGGCTATCAATGGCGTGTGCAGACAAAAATCCACCAAGGAGGCCGCGCCAAGTCCGACCAATCCCGCCCGATAATTGGGGTCTCTTATCGCCCTCCAGGCCTTCCAAAGAAGACAAAGTCCAAAAACAAACCCCGCCAGACCAAAAGCCGTTAGCAGTTCCAGAAATTCGTTATGGGAATATTGAGCATCCATGAGGTAGCGGCTGACCCCTGAGGTCCGTGGAGTTTTTATTTGGTGATACAGACCAGCGAATGCCCCAGGCCCAACGCCTATCACTGGATTCATCAGCCAGACCTT
>JAHFCG010000122.1 GCA_023249615.1 candidate division FCPU426 bacterium
AAACTCAGTCTTTTTATTTGTTATTAATTAAAACAAAGGGGAATAAAAGTATTTTTGGTGTAATAAATGGCAATAGTTGGGTTGAACTGTGTTGTGTCAGGAATAAATCTTTCAAATTAGGACAGCGCCAACCCGCCTTTTGGCCCCATAAATGACGACCTTCCTCCCTGGAAAGCCTTTAAAACCACGCTCAAGCAGGCGCCGGTTGGAACCCCCTGGAAAATTCAGGAAACCCTCAATCGGGGAAGTCCATGGATCATCGAAAAAGAAACGGTGCCGCTGAATTGAATGACCCTCTCGTAAAGGCGGTCTGGTTCGGGTTTCCACCGTGACATCGGAATACCGATGAGGTCGGCCAAATACCCCGGCTTGATTTTTCCAAGTTGGTGGCCCATTCCAAGTGCCTGGGCCGGTTTAACCGTCGTCATCGAGAGAATTTCGGGGGACGAAACCCCGGGATAATTTTTACGGAACAATCTCATTTCCCGGAAGAGCGACAGGGATTGATTGCTGGCCAGGCTGTCGGTGCCAATGCAAACGGGAATTCCCGCCCGTTTAAATTTCCTGAATGGAAAAACCGGATGCCTGAAATAAGCGTGGCTCCCCGGGCAATGAACCACCGAAATCCGGTTCTTGGCGAGAAGTTTTATATCCCTCTCCCCCACCAGGTTCAAATGGACCCCCAGATCGAGTTTCGGGAGCCAGCCGTTTTCATTCAGGTATTGAACCGGTGTGGTTTTCCGGGGAATGGTCCAGGCCGGGTTTAAAACCTTTATCCGCTCGGCCATGGGCCCCTTCCCGTTTCGGAAATAGGAGGCCTCCTCCCTGCTTTCGGCCAAATGGATGCTGGTCAGGGGTTTTCCGTTTCCGTTCAAAAATAATCCGGCGAAGTGAAGCAGTTCCTTTGAAACGGTAAAGGGCGTGTGGGGGCTCAGCCCCCATCCAAAAGTTTCCGTCGGGGGTTGATCCTTGGTAAGGATTTTTAATTTCTCCCGTATTTGGGCCCAATATCGCATGGCGGAAGGATTTCCCATGTCGATAAGTTCCAAAAAAACAAAAGCCCTAAGGGCCGAATGGCGGAGAAGGCTGTAGCTTTCCCAGCTGGTGGCGGTATCACAAAGCGTGGTCGTTCCGTAAATCAGGCTTTCCTGGATGCCCTTTTGAATGGAACGTTTGAAATCGGCGGTTGAGGTTTCCCTGGTTTTCCGGCCCATCTTACGGAGCCATTCCTGGAACCCGCCCTCATGCCTGACCCGTCCCTTGAAAAGGGTGTAGTCCAGATGGCAATGGGCGTTGATGAGACCCGGTAGAAGCAGGGTGTCTCCCAGATCCAGCATCCTGACCGAGGGGTGTAAAAAAAGATCTTTTCTTTTTCCCACCTGGATGATCCGGTGGTCCTGAACAATGACGAAACCATCCTCAATAGGCTGGGGACGATCCATGGTCAGAATGGACTTGGCGAGAAGAACAAGACGCTGGCTCATGGGCTATAGACTAGCACCACCACAACTTTGATATTTAAAAAAACAAATCATTTTTGCCACAGATGCATGGGATTCATGTGATTTAAAGAATTAATTCTTCGTATAATCAAAAATCGCCATCTCCTTGAAAGTTGTCAGGCTTTTCCTTTTTCTTTTCCCTCCATCATCCCATGTACCCCATGCATCTGTGGCAATTAAGCCTTGGGTTCTGGTTTCGGTTTGGTAGTATTGACCTCTTAGTAACCGCCGGATAAAGTAACCTCCCATGCTCGATAACAAATTACAAAAATTCATTTTTCACCTGACCAGCGTCCTGACCGTTTGGTTCCCCCGCGGGGGGGCCAAATTTTTCGACACCGTCATCCCCCCCATTCTCGGCAACCGCCTGTTGGTGAACCATTTAAACCAAAAAAACCTGAACACCCTCCGGAAGGTCAAGGAGTTCAAGAAAATCCTGGTTATTCCGGACATCCATATCGGCGACGCCATCATGATGCAGGCGGCGGTGACGGCCTTCCGCGACTTTTTCCCCGGGGCCCGGATTGATTACATCGTCAAAAAGGCGGTGGCCTGCCTGATCGAGGGCAACCCCGACGTTTCCAACCTTTATCCCTATTTCACGGGCACCGTGTTTCCCGCGCCCGAGGATATTGAAAGCATTAAAAAACTGGTAACGGAAAACCAATACGACCTTTGCTTCAATTGTTCCCCTTTTTTCGAGGACGCGGCACTTTTCCCGGAGGGACAAACCATCCTCAATTTTCTGTCCGTGGCCCCGCAAATGGTCCGCAATGACATTGACCAAACCGGCATCAACCACTTTCTTTTCCAGTCCTATGAGTTCCCCCACAAATTACTTTCCAGCCTCCAGAATCCCAAACGCCTGGAACCCTTTAAGGGGGTTCCCCTCACGCTTTCGGACAAGGCGGTTGACGAAGCCAAAAGCTTTTTAAAGGCCAACGGGGTGGATTCGGATAAACCCATCCTTTTTTTCAACCCTGACACCGCTTCACCCTACACAAGGGTTCCCTTTAATGATCAGGTCGACCTTCTCAAAAGACTTTCCTCCATTAACGGGAAAATACTCTTGGGCTCGGCTTTCACCGCCAGGGGAATTGAAAAACAAATTTTGGAAAAATTAACCGGGGAGGAAAAGGCCAAAATTACCATTGTCCCGACATCCATGTCCCTGGATGGTTACAGCGCCCTGATTGATTTTACGGATGTTTTTGTTTCGGGGGACACGGGGCCCTTGCACATGGCCGCCGCGCGCAAAGTATCAAAATCAGGGAATTTCAAATTCCGGAACAAGACCTTCGTGGTTTCCATCTTTGGGGCGACCCCGGCAAGGATGTCGGGATACGACTCGAAGGACCCCTTGTTTCCACCGGCCAATCAGGATGTCCAGTCGAGAACCTACGTTTCGGAAAGCCCCTGCCGGAATATTACCTGCGTGAACAAGATGGCGAAGACCTGCAAGGTGGTGAGATGTTTCGAGGTTTTGGACGTGGAGAACATCGCGGTGGACATCAAACTGCACTTGAGCGCCACTCAAAAAACGAACTAACCTTTTTTAGCTCCGCGTGCCGGTGAAAGCTTTTAAACCCTCAAAATTTATTTGTTATCGGCGTCCATCGGTCGTTATCGGCGGCAAAAGATTTGGATTTATTTACCTCGTAACGTACTTTTCCATCTTCGCGAACTTATCGAAGGGTTTCCGGTCCGTGGAAAGACGTCCCCGCTTTTTCAGGACATTCAACTCCTCATGGGTCGGTTGGACCAGATAAAGAGACGGGGTAAATTGGTCGAAGGTAATTCCCTGTTTCTTTAACTTCCTGATATTCCCGTCTATCACCTTCAACGAAATCGGCGAGGCGGAAGCCATCCGGTAGGTCCATCCCATCCCGAAACAGGGCATATCAACGCGGGCGGTTAAGATATTGGGAAACACCGAATGAAAGGTTTTATAAATCGTGGCGAAGGACTCGGGGAATAGATAATAGTTATCCGTGTGAATGGCGATAATTCCCTTTTGTTTCAAGCGTTTCTTGCAAAGGCGGTAGAACTCCCGGGTATAAAGCATCTTGGAAGGACCGTGGGGTTCGGTCAGGTCGATGATCAGGGCGTCAAAGGCATTGGAGTTTTTCTCCATCCACTGACGGGCGTCACCGTAAACAATCTCGACCCTTTTATCCCTCAGGCACTTCTCGATCGCCGGATAGTTTTTCCGGCAAAAGTCCACGACGCCCTTGTCGATTTCCAGCATCAAAATCCGTTTCAGGCTCTTGAACTTGACGGCTTCCTCAATGGCGAAGCAATCCCCCCCGCCGATGATGCAGATGCTCTCGGGATTTTTGTGGGCTAAAAGAGGGGCTGAAACCAGGTACTGGTGGTAACGGTTCTCGTCCCCGTAGCTGATCTGGATTTTCCCGTCGAGGAAAAGCATCGTGCCGAAGGTCTGGTCCTTGAAAATTTCCATGGTTTGAAAGGGGGTCTTCCCCTTGAAAAGGGACCGGCCCTTGTAAACATGTCCAAAGGTATTGGTGGTCCACTCGGTCTTCACGGGCACGGGGCTTCTCCTTAAAAAAGATGAGGGGGATTATAGCCGTAAATAAAAAAACCTACCTCGAAATTAAAAGAAAGGTTTTGGGGGAAAAGGGCTTAATTATTAGAAGGTTACGTAGTAGGTGGAAGCGTTGGCCACCGGGCGGACCGGAATATCCAGGGTGCCTGTTTGGAGGTCCCTGTAAATCTTGGCGAGCTTGGGGTTGTTGGGGTTGAGATCCAGGCTTTCCTCGAAGGCCTTCATCGCCGCTTCCTTTTGGCGCATTTCGAAGTGGCAGTAACCCACCATTTGAAAGGATTGCCAGAACTCCAGGTTCTCGTCGATGGCCTGCTGGAACAACTCCAAAGCCTCCTCGTAATGGCCCTGATGATAAAGATTGAGCCCTTTTTTATATTCTTTGAGTCCATTCCCGGCCTGAACGGTGGAAACGGAAAATAAAACGATGAGAAAAAAAAGGGAAAGACCTAAAACAGGTTTTTTCATCAACCTAACCTCAAAATAAATTTAACCCCGTTCCAAGGATTCACTCTATGGACGGCGGAGAACGTTTTTAATCCACAAAATAATACACCTGTTTCTTAAATCATGGAAACAGGCGGTTTTTTTCGAATGTTTAACGAGGTTTTCTGCCGAATTCCGCCGTGATGGTGGAATGCATTCCGCCCCTGGTATTGAACTGACCAGTCACCCGGCACCATTTGGGCTTGGCGGAGGAAACAAAGTCACGAAGCATGCGGTTGACGGAGTTCTCGTAAAAGATTCCGATATTGCGGTAGGCCAGGATGTAATCCTTCAGGGATTTCAGCTCAAGCACATGCTTCACGGGAATATATTCCAGGACAATGGTTCCAAAATCCGGCAGGCCCGTCTTGGGGCAAACCGCCGTGTACTCGGGAATCTCGATGCGGATGACGTACCCTGGAAACTGGTTGGGAAAAGTCTCAATGGCGGGCAACCTCACCCTGAGACCGGATTTAGCGTGGACTTCGTCGTATTCCTTCAATGAACACCCCAATGTAAAATGAATAATGAATAATGCGATGATAAGGCAACCACATTTTTCATTCTACATTTTAAATTCTTCATTTAATTCACGATGTTGTGGAAGGTGTCCCGCTGGTGGGGTTCAAACCCCATCTCGGTGATCAACCTCCGCATTTCCGGAAGCTCCATCGTGTAATGGGTGCCCGTCGCGGTCACGACATTTTCCTCCAGCATGATGCTCCCCAGGTCATTGGCGCCGTACTTTAACCCGAGCTGGCCGATCTTCTTTCCCGGGGTCACCCAGGAAGCCTGGAGGTTGGGCAGGGTGTGATTCAAAATCACGCGGGACAAGGCCAGGGTCTTCAGGTATTCCTGTCCGCTGGCGCTTTTGAGTCCCAAGCTCTCGTTGCCGGGTTGATACAACCAGGGAATAAAACCAAGAAACCCACCCGTTTCTTCCTGAACCTGGCGGATATGAAAAATATGCTCGATGCGGTCCTCGATGGTTTCGACATGGCCGAACATCATGGTGGCGGTTGATTTCATCCCCAGCGAGTGCAGATCCCTCATGACCCCAAGCCACTCGGAAGTGGTGGCCTTGAGAGGGGCAATTTCGGCACGGACCCGATCGACCAGAATTTCAGCTCCTCCGCCCGGCATGGAATCCATCCCCGCTTCCCTGAATTTCTTCAGGATTTCAATGACCGGCATTCCGAAAACCCCTGAAAAATGGATCAACTCGGGCGGCGAGAAGGAATGGAGGGTGATATCCGGGTGGGCCTGCTTCACCTTGGAAAGCATGTTCAGGTACCAATCCAACTTTAAATCAGGATGGTGCCCGCCCTGCAGAAGGATCTGGGTGGCCCCGAGCTGTTTGGCCTCCGCCACCTTGTGGATGATCTTTTCAGCCTCGTTGACGTACCCTTCTTTTTTATCATCCACCTCGCGGTAAAATGCGCAAAACTTGCAATAGGTCACGCAGACATTAGTGTAATTGATGTTGCGGTCAATGAGGTAGGTGGCGATTTTGTCGCCCTTGGTTCTGGTCTTCAAGACGTCCGCGATGGCGCCCAGCTCGTTCAGGCTGGAATTCTGGAAAAGCTTAAGGGCTTCTTCCGGATTGACGACGTGGCCGTCGAGGATTTTCTCCTGAAGTGTTTCTACTGTCGCGGTTGGCATTAACCAATTTCCCCTGTTTAAAAATTGCAGGGGCGAACACAAGGTTCGCCCGTACCATTAAATAATTAAATTGTGTTCTTTCAACAATTTCTGGAACTCAATCTGTCCTTTTACTTCCTCAGGACCGTAAGCGTAGCTGATATTCTTTTCCAGGTATTCCTTGAATTTGGGATGTTCGTAGGTCCAAATTCCTTTATAAACTTTCACCACATCATCGAAACGCTTTAGACCTTCGTTTTTGGACGCCAACAAATCCATCTCGATTTCGCGGGCGATGGAAACATTACGGGCCATCCAGGCGGCGTAAACAAAAGGTTTTTGGGTATAGCGGAACCATTCCTCACCGAGGTCCGTCACGATCAGTCCCATGGGGGCCGCGACCAGAGCCGTATCGCCAATTTGAAGAAGGGCTTCCCAGGGCTTCAACCGGGACGGGGAAAACTCATCCACATTGACCGATTTCACAACTAGTTCCTTGACCCCGAACCATTTTTTCAGAATGACTTGGGCCAAAAGCGAGGAAGTCTGGGACTTGGAATCCACATAAAGCATATCCACGTCCTGCAAGGCGCGGTTGGAAAGCAGGCGGACACTCTTAACCGGACCCTTGCTTCCAATGGCCGCGACGGGAACAATTTGTAAATCGGGATTCAAAAACTTGGTAACGATGGGAGCGATCGCCACGTCCAGACGGCCTTCTTTAAGAAGCTTTCCCATTTCATTGGGTGGCACCGAAAACAATTGGTGGTGGTTCTTCATTTCCCAAACCAGCGGTTGGGCGTTTAGGAATGGAACCACGCCGATTTTCATGCTCTTGGCGGTGAACTTAATGGGTTCAGACGGTTTGGGAGGCTCGGCAACCGCCGTGGCCGCCACGGAAGCGGGCTTGTCGGGCGCAGCTTGAGCGGAGCCGGATGCCGCCGCTGGTTGCGGCGCCGGGGCTGGTGTTGCGGGTGTCGCTGCGGGGGTATCAGTCATTCTTTTACCTCTTGGAATTTTTTTGAAACCGCCGATCAAACCCGATCCACGCCGATGAAAGCCTTGAAACCTTCAAAAATTTATTCGTTATCGGCTTCCATCGGTCGTTATCGGCGGCAAAATATTTAATTTAAACGGTTGCCGTTTCCTTGAAAGTCTTCAATTCCTTGTACAACGTATCCCGTTCCACGGGGTCGCGTCCCGCGTCACGGATGAGCTTCCTCAATTGTTCCACCGTCATGATCTCGGGCGTTTCCGCGCCCGCCATATGATAAATCTTTTCCTCGATCACGGTACCGTCAATGTCATCCACCCCGTAGGAAAGGGAAAGCTGGGCCAACCGGACCCCCAGCATGATCCAATAGGCCTTGATATGCGGGAAATTGTCCAAATAAACCCGCCCGATGGCCAGCGTTTTCAGGTCCTCCATGCCCGAAGGCCTGGCGAAATGATCCATTTGGGTATGGTCGGGATGGAAGGCCAGGGGAATGAAGGTTTGAAAGCCCTTTGTCTCGTCCTGAAGTTCCCTCAAGCGTCGCATGTGGTCCACCCGATGCTCGTACTTTTCAACGTGGCCGTAAAGCATGGTGGCGTTGGTCCTTAAACCCAGCCTGTGGGCGGTCCGGTGAACCTGAAGCCACTGATCAGCGGTGGCTTTGCCGGGGCAAACAGCCTCCCGAACCTCAGGATGAAAAATCTCGGCCCCGCCTCCCGGCATGGAATCCAATCCCGCGGCCTTCAACCGTGTCAAAACCTGCTCGTAGGTCATCTGGTATTTGTCGGCGAAAAACTGGATTTCAACGCCGGTAAAACATTTCAAGTGAACCGAGGGCACAGTTTTCTTCAGAAGGCGGAGCATTTCCTCGTACCACTCGAACTCATAGGAAGGGTGGAGCCCACCCACGATATGAATTTCGGTGATATGTTCCTTTTCGTAGGCTTCCTTCGCCTTCTGGGCGATCTGCTGGTGGGTAAACTCGTAGGCCCCCTCCTCGCCTTCAAAGCGGGAAAAAGCGCAGAACTTGCAGGTTGTGGCGCAGACATTGGTGTAATCGATATGGCGGTTGATATTGTAAAAAGCGTTGTTGCCGTTTTTCTTTTCGCGGACCAGGTTGGCCATGGCGCCGAGGGTGAAAAGGTCGTTGGTGTTGTAAAGACGCAAAGCGTCCTCGTCCGTGACGCGTACACCCTTTTCAACCTTCTCGTAAATGTCTTTTATTGGTGAT
>JAHFCG010000123.1 GCA_023249615.1 candidate division FCPU426 bacterium
GCCTTCCCTTCCAGGAACGTTTTCAGACGTTTGGATGGAATCAGGCCAAGGAGATAATCACTTAAAACGCGGGTGTGGCAAATTGACAGGATTACCAAATGAATGGAAAAAATTAACCAGGACTGATTTTGAAACTAAAACGGTGTAATAACCCTGGACCATGTCGTAATAAACGCTGTCATTGCGGGGAGCGCCCGCCGAATAGGCGGGAGTTTACGACGTGGCAACCACAGTTTAAAAATGTCTTTTTCTTATCCCACCACCATCAGCTTCACCACCCACCGTTTTCCTTCCGCTTCGACCACCAGGTAATAGACCCCATTGGCGATGGATGGAAGGTTCAAGGTTAAATCATCGGCTCCCGCCGGTTCATAAAAGCTCTCACCCCAAATCTTTCGGAAGGCCGTGGTGAACAGCCTCACCTTAACCTCTCCGGCCGTGTTTAGGTTCATCCTGACTTTCAGGGGAACATTTCCTTTCCCGTCCCAAGGGTTGGGGTAAATGACGGGCGGAGCCGAATAATTGGGCGTCGCGGTAAAGGTTCTGGTAGGGGTCGACGAGGAGGTTGCCGTAGGGGTGGCGGTGGCCGTCGCGGTTGAGGTTGGAGTAAAAGTTGGTGTGGGTGTGCGGGAGGGTGTCGTGGTGTGGGTTGCCGTGAAGGAAAAAGTCGAGGTGGGAGTAAAGCTGGAGGTTGAGGTAAAAGTACTTGTTGGGGTGAAAGTTGAAGTAGGAGTACTGGTCGAGGTAAATGTTGAGGTGGCTGTAAAGGTCCTGGTACTCGTGGGGGTTGGTGTGGAGGACAAGGTCGGCGTCATCGAAGCCGTTGAGGTGGAGGTATTGGTATTAACGGATGTTTTGGTTGGGGACCAGGTCGGGGTTCCTGTTGAAGTAGGGGTCCCAGTGGAGGATGAGGTCGGCGTGGAGGTTTTTGTCGCTGTCGGGGTAAAGGTTTTTGTACTTGTTGGGGTTGGGGTCGAAGTCGCCGTGGAAAAAGCCGTGGAAGTTCCGGTTGAGGTGGCCGTTTTCGTTGCGGTCGAGGTGAAGGTCGAGGTATTAAGGGGGGTATTTGTCCCCGTTTGGGTAAAAGAGCTGGTCGAGGTCGAAGTAGCGGTGGAAGTCCCTGTGTCAGTTGAGGAAAAGGAGGCGGTCGGCGACGAAGTCGCGCTCTGCGTCACGGTAGGCGTCCGCGACAGGGTGTAAGTAGGGGTGTTCATTGGGGTATTCGTGCGGGTGTTGGAGGGAGTGTTCGTCGGTGGAACCGCGGTATTGGTCGCGGTTGAAGTATTGGTCCTCGTAAAGGTCGGGGTCCCCGTAGGGGTACGCGAAGCCGTAGACGTATTGGTGATAACCGGGGTATTCGTGGATGTGGCCGTTGAAGTACGGGTGGAGGTGAATGTTCCCGTGAGCGGAACGGATGTGTTGGTTGAGGTGAAAGTCCGGGTGGGTGTATAGGTATTGGTGGAAGCCGGGGGGGTATTGGTGCGGGTTGGCGTATATGAGTTCGTGTTCGCCGGGGTATTTGTCTTGGTGGGGGTTGGTGAAAAAGTATTGGTTCCGGTTGTTGTAAATGTCCTGGTGGGGGTCGGGGAGGCTGTCGAGGTTCGGGTATTGGTTAGGGTCGCGGTCGGCGTCGCGCTGGGCAAGGGTGTTCCCGTTGAGTGAACCACATTGATCGAATAATTCTCAACCACCGAATAGGGAACGGTGCTGATGGCGCCCGCGACCGCGGTCTGATCGTAGTCCCCGCACTTGAAGTAGAATTGTTTCGCTTGGACCGCCGCGCTGGGGGTGTGGGTATAAACCTGAACCCCGTTGATCGTAACCGTAAGCACCCCGTTTGAAAGTAAAAGGGTATAGGTGAATGGGGTGTTCAGGCTCATCGGGATATTCAAATTAACCAGGGTTCCCGCCCCCTTGGCTTCCTCATACAAAACCTCAAAACCGCCGGCACTCGTGTAATATTCCAACTCAAGCAGGGGAATGCTGTCGGTGCTGTTGAAGACCTGGGCAATGGTGGTGTGCCCCCCCGACCCGCCGCCGACCTGGATCACCTTTCCCGTAACGGTCATGGTGTTGGTGCCGGTGGGAGTCCAGGCTGCCGCGACTCCTCCCAACATTTCCCGAAGTTCACACCGCGGGTGCAGGGAACCCGAGGTGGTGATTCCCGTCTGGGGATCCATGAAAATCTGTCCCCCGTCACCGGCGGTATAGAAATAGGAGTCCGAATAACCCGCCACCAATTGGGCGGGCGTTTTGACCGTGGGCGAGGTTCCAGAACCTGAAGGTTCCTGAAGTTGCCAGATCGAGTAATCGATGGCCCCCATCACGGAGGAGGAAATTCCCATGAAAAAAAGAATCAACAGGTTTCGGAAGGTCTTCAAACGCCCCGCCTTTTTTGTGTTTTTTACTGGGACAAGTTTAGGGGGTTTTTGGATTTCGAGGCGGGAAGAGGACATCAAAATCGTGCAAATTGAAATCAAATTTCAAAAGGTTATTTTTGGGGCGATGTCACGAATCCATGCTTGAGGCGAGTGATTTTTGGTATTCCCCGGGGGTGGAACCCTCCATTTTGCGGAAAACCGTGGATAACGCCGAGGTGGTTTTAAAACCCGTCGAGTGCGCGGTTTCCTTGACGGACATCCCCCTTTTCCTCAGAAGCTCCTTTGCTCTTTCAATCCGGCACCGGAGAATGGCTTGTTTGACGGTTTCTCCCGACTCATCCTTGTAGCGGTGCGCCAGGCCGGAAACGCTGGAACCCGCCTGCCGTGCGATCAGGGAAAGGGTTATTTTCCCGCCCATTTGACCCCGGATAATGGTTTCGACCTTTTCGGCGAAAAACGAGACCGGCTTGGCGGCCTTCCCCGGATTCCTTCCTTCCTGGGCCCCGTCACGGGCCTCGGCCAAAAGGAGAAGGAACCTTAAAAATCCAACCCCCGCCTTTAAACTTTTGTTTTTTTCTTCCCTGTTCAGGCTCTCAAAAAAGGCCCTCAGGAAATCCTTGGTTTCCGGATTTAAAGTCAGGGGTCTTTCCGTCATTTTCTTGAGGGAAGGAATTTTTTGGAACAAGTCAGGCGATTGAAAATGAACCGTGAGAATGTTCGCGGGTTGGTTAGGCGCCCCAAAAACCTCATGTTCCCGCCCTGGCAAAATCAGGATTCCCTGCTGGTTTTCAAGAGAAAACCTTTTTTTCCCGATCAGGAAAGTGACGGATCCCCGGTCCACAAAATAAAACTCCGTGAAACGGGTATGAGCGTGCCTGGGAAATTTATAGCCGACCGGTTTTTCCTTATACTGAATATCCAAAAAACTAAGAGTGGGAAGCCTCAGTTCGTTTTTTTCCTGAAAAAGACCGCGCCAAAGCAGCCTTCCCATGGCCTTCTTTTTTTCCCAGGGGGAACCCGGGCTTTGCTGGTCCGAATTTTTGAAATTCCAGAACAACGATTTGATCTTTTGTCGCCTGCCTCGAATCATTCAAAACCCCTCTAGGCCCGATTACCATCCCCAGGACCGGATTTATAAAATATAATGCACAGGACAAACCTAAAACGCAACGGGGGGATAAATGAGCTGGATTGTTTTCGCGCTCGCGTCGGGAGTCCTCAACGCCCTTTGGACCTCGCGTATAAAACCCAGGGTCCAGACGGGGGGAGCCTCGGCCTTCACGGCGGGCATCCGCTGGGGAGTGGCCTTCCTTCTTTTGCCCTTCGCCCTGAAAGGGTTGAGGTTTTTTCCCGCTTCATGGTGGATCGCCACCTCACTCAGCGGAATCCTCGAATCCTTGAGTCTTTTATTTTTAACCCATGGTATCCGGAGGGACTACTATGCCACCTATTCCATCAGCAACACCAGCCCCCTTTTCGTTGTTCTCCTGGCTTTTCTTCTCCTGAGCGAATCACTTGGAGGATTTTTACTTTTCGGGGCCGTCCTGACCGTTGCGGGAGCCCTTTTCCTTTATTACCGCGGTCATGGGTCCTGGTGGGGCCTGGCTTCCGCCCTTGCCGTTTCCCTCAGCAAAATTTTATCCAAAGCCGTCATCAACGATGGAAATCCCATGACCCAGGCCTGCGTGGCCTTCGCATGCGGGGCGGCTTTTTTAACCCTGGTTTCCCTTTCCGAAAGAAAATCCGGAACAACCGCTGTTATTTTCAAGGGAATATGGACCCACAAAATCCTGGTTTTATTATCAACCTTAACCACGGTTTGTTTTTATGAGGCTGTTTCACTGGGACCCATCGGCCCCATCACGATATTATCCCGCGTAAACCTCATCGTCGGATTTGGGTTGAGCTATTACGGCTTGAAGGAACGCAGGGATTGGAAGGGCCGTTTGTTGGGAGCCTCCATGATTCTTTTGGGAATTGTCCTTGTGATTTGGAAACACTGATTCGTTGAATCTATCCGAGTACCATCAGTTTCACCACCCATCTCTGTCCCGCTGATTCCACCATCAGGTAATAAATCCCATTGGCGATTGTAGGGACATTCAAAACCAGGTCGTTATTCCCCGCCGATTCGTTGAAATCCCCTTGCCAGACTTTGCGGAAGGCCGTGGTGAAAAGCTTCACTTTGACTTCCCCTGCCGTTTGTAGGAACAAGCGCAAATGGACCGGCCCCGAGCCTACCGAAGGGTTGGGGTAAACAACGGGAGCAACCGTGGAATTAGGGGTTGAAGTCAAAGCGGCTGTCGACGTGTATGAATGTGTAAAAGTTGGGGTATTAGTGGGAGTTGCCGTGAAAGAACTAGTTGGTGTTCTAGTACTGGTGGATGTGCTCGTGGGCGTGTTTGAAAGCGTGAAAGTAAAGGAAGGAGTAAAGGACGGAGTCCCCGTTGAAGTGGACGTGGGTGTGAAAGTAGGCGCGATTGGGGTATTTGTTCGCGTAGAAGTACTGGAAAGCGTAGCTGTCGACGTATTGGTCGAAGTTGAGGTTGCCGTAGGTAGAACCGGGGTATTTGTTCTTGTTGGCGTAGCCGTGGGCGTTGAAGTGGGCTGGACGGCCGTATTCGTCCCCGTGGGCGTGTTTGTTCCCGTAGGTGTTGGACTTGAGGTTGGGGTCGGGGAGGCTGTCGCCGTCGCGCTCGGCGGCGCCGGTGTATTGGTGAAGCTATTCGTGGAGGTGGAGGTAAAGGTCGGAGTTGAAGTGTCTGTTGAGGTCTGGGTGGCCGTTTGGATTGAGGTAAATGTCCGGGTCGGGGTGTTAGAGGGTGGAACAGGGGTATTCGTCCGCGTGTCCGTAAGAGTATTCGACGGCGTGGACGATGATGTATTGGTTGGGGTATTCGTCGGTGGAATCGGCGTATTGGTACTGGTCCTCGTTGGCGAAGCAGTCGCGCTATTCGTGGGACTCAGCGTCATAGAATCCGTGGAAGTAGGTGTATTCGTCGAGGTTGAGGTGAAAATCCGGGTAGCCGTTGCCGTAAAAGTCAAAGTATTGGTAGGTGGTATAGCTGTGTTCGTGATTGTAAACGTGGGTGTATTAGTCCTGGTGCTTGTAAAAGTATTGGTCCCCGTCTGTGTTGAAGTTGATGTTCGCGTAGCAGTACTCGACATCGAAGGTGTTGATGTTCGGGTGGGTGAGGCCGTCCCTGTCGATGTCAAAAGCGGGGTATTGGTCAGGGACGCTGTCGCCGTCGCGCTGGGAGGAACGGTTGTATTTGTCTTTGTGGGGGAAAAGGTGAATGTGGGGGTGGGATTGTTATTCGTCAGGGGATAGGGATAAACCGGGGCAACAAGGGTGGCGCCGGCGCTCCAACCCGCGCGGTTATATTCATAAGCGCCCACGTCCGGCGCGGAACCCGAATAACCGTCCGTGATGCCGGACAGAACCATCCCCTTGTCGATGGCCCCGGACCCGGCGGCCAACTGGTAGCCCCCCGGCACGAAAGCCGCCGGCAGGTAGGTGCCGCTGTTAAGGAACACCGCCCCGTTGGTTCCGGTCAGGTATTGGAAGGAACCGGTTCCCACCCCCAAATTATTGATGATGCTGGTTCCCGCCTGCGAAACGTTGGAACCGGTCCCCTGGGTCCAGTATTTGCAATTGGCGATGGTGTTGTTGTAGACCCGGTTGCTGAGGGAGGCGTAATTCAGCTTGATCCCCGCGTAGTCGCATAGCTCGACCACGTTGTGGTGGACCAGAAAATTGGCGCAACCGTTGTCCAGGTAAATTCCGTTTCCGATATAGGCGTGAACGTCGTGGATCCGGTTGTAGGAAATCTCCAACCCGCCGCCGTCCGTCTGAAAGGCGTAGGTGGCCCCCACATCCTTGGTTATCAACCCGGCGTTGTGCATTTCATTGTGGCGGAAAAAAGAGGCGGTGGTCCCCCCGTGCCAAACGCAAAAACGGCCGCTGTTAAAAAGGGTGTTGTACTCGATGTGGTGTCCCGACCCGCTGGTCTGGATGTTGGCCCGGTAGGTGGCGATGGTGCAAACATCCGAAATGATCATGTTGGCGGCGGTTTGCCCCGTGCCTCCCACGAGAAGGCCGTTCCCCGCGCTGTATTGAATGGAGCTGTTGGTCCAGGTGTTGCCGCTTCCCCCCGAGAATCCGTTATGGTCCCCCTCGGCCGCGTAACCGTCGACCTCGGTGTAATGCTGGACGTATTTTTGGTTCACCCCGTCCACCCGGCAGCCCGTGCAGTTGGTGAAAAAGATCCCGCCCGCGAAGGTGAAAAGATTCCTCGCCTCGATATAGGAATGCGCGTTGTCGTCCAGCACCCTCTTGCGAACCCCCGCCTCCACCAAATGGGAACCGGGATTCCCCCCGCCCGGCACCCAGAGGTAGATTTTCAGGGTGGCCGGGTCCTGGTACCACTCCCCCGCCGAATCCAGCAAGGCCAATGAACCGTACAGGAAATAAAGGTTTCCCGGCGCGGCCTGGTACGCGGCGCTCCCGCCCAGGGCGCTGCTGAAGCCGAAGCTCCCGCCCCCAAAGCCAGCCACTCCCCGGGTATAGCTGACCCAGGCCGAACCCGCTGTGATATGCACGCGGGCCCCGTTCAGGCTCAAGGCCGGCAGGTTCGGGTCCACGACCTGGCTCGCGGTGGTTCCGGTTCCGCAAGTGGCGAAATTGGAAAAATAATTGTCGATGGGGGCGTTGGGCCAGCGGGCTCCCTGCATCATCCTGCCGTCCACGAACAGGGCCGTGACCGGCGATGTCCCGGAATATTGATAAATGTTCCCTTGGGTGAGGCTCCAGGCCCCGGTAAGCGGATCGCTCCCGCAAAGAACGGCGGCTTCGCCCGGGTAGCCGCTGAAAACAATCGGAGCGCCGGCACTTCCGTTTCGGACGGGAACAAGTGTTTCACGGTAGGCGCCCTGCCTTAAATATACCGTGTCCCCGGCCATGGCCACGGCCGCCGAATGGGCCATGGTTTTAAAGGGGAAGGCTAGGCTTCCGGGGTTGGTATCGCTTCCAGAAGCAGAGACGTAAAAAGAGGCCGCGAAAACGTTTTGAGGGGCGGAACAGAAAAAGAATAGGGCCGCGAAAAAACAGCAGGACCAGGCCGCCAAGTTCCGGCAAAAATGATTTTCGTTCGATGTGTCCTGGTTTTTTTCAAAAATCCCCTGGTCGATCATTGTCTTCTCCCTAAACCGTTTTCAGACGGTTGATTGGTCCATTAATGTGGAACCGGTTCCACATAGGTTATAAATTATTCCCCTCCCGGCTTCCTGTCAAGGCTGAATCTTTTTGTCCCCTACAATCCCGGCCTAACCCCTGGGAGAGGAGGTGCTTTCACGAACAACCAGCTCGACCGGAAAAAGAACGGCCGGCCACTTTTTTTGTTCCGGATTTTTCATCTGCTCGACCAGGGACCGGATACAGGCCGCCCCGATCGATACCATGTCCTGCTTAATCGTCGTCAGCGCCGGATAGGTAAGGGCGGAGTAGTAGATGTCGTCCATTCCGGTGATGGAAACATCACCCGGGATTTTGAAACCCAATTGGTGTATCTGCCTAAGGAAACTCAAGGCCATCAAATCGTTCGCGAAAACCACGGCCGTCGGGGCCTTTCTCCTGTCCCCTTTCGCCCATTGCCGGGCGAAGTTGGCGGCTTCCTGCGGCTTCCACCCGGTGTAAATGAGGGTTCCCGGCTCCCTTGAAAGCCCTCCCTGTTTCAAGGCTTCCCGGAGGCCCGCCAGCCTTTCCTCTGAATCCAAATAGCCCTTGTCCCCTCCCACGAAGGCGAAACGCCGGTGCCCCAGGCCCACAAGATGTTGCCCGGCCTTCTTACCCGCCTCCCGGTTGTCGCTGTTGATGATCTGGCCGGCCCGGTAGGGGCGGTCCACCCCCAAAAGCACCAGCTTCAACCCCGCCTTTGAGATTTTTCGGACCAGGGTTCCGGCTGAGTCTCCCGGATTGGTCAGGATGAATCCATCCACCCTTTTGGAGCGGATCCATTCGTC
>JAHFCG010000026.1:0-20591 GCA_023249615.1 candidate division FCPU426 bacterium
TAGGTGGCTTTAATTAAATCCTTTCCGCCCGGAAAAATGGTGACAGGATAGGACACGGGGGAGGGGGCTGCGCCCTTGGGCCCTTTGTGTTTTTCCATGACGGCGGCGGTACATCCGCAGGAAGTGGCGACATTGGTAATGATCAGTTTTCCTTTCCCCGCGTTCTTGAAATGAAATTCGTGAACGATATCCGGCCCCTCATCCACATTGTGAAAATCAAAATTGGGTTTAAGACAGACAATTTTGGGCGCGGTAGCGAGGTTGACCGTCGGGGTGGAGGTTGGCGGGACAACAGTGGGGGCCGCCGCGACAGCACCGGGGACCGCGGCACCTGTCGTGGTTATTTGTGCCGCCACGAACAGGGGCATGAAAACGAGGGTTAAAAGATATAGAAAAAATTTCATTGGGAAGGCCTCCATTAATACCGGAAAACACACGGAGTTTACCATAAAACACGGGTTTGTCCCGTATTTCATTGATCGAAATGTCCAGGGGGGTGGAAAAATTACCTTCAACCTGCCAACGATTATCACTAAGGGGAACCATAAGAAAAGTGGCGAAAATTATAAACTTTCTTAATTAGTCAAGTTAAACCTAATCGGGAAATTAAACCTATCCTCCGCCAGGATTCATAAAACACCGTCAAAAATCGCCAGCCCAAGTGCCGCCCAAACCAGCGTTCCATGCCAAGTGGGGTCCATTAAATCTTTCCGGAAGGATTCCCAGCCAAATCCGGCGAAAAAAACCAGCGTCCATTTCAATAATTCTGTTCCAACGGGAACCGGTGGTAAACTCCGCCAGAAAAGAAAGCCGACGGTCAAAAAGAAGACGGGAAAAACCGCGTGCCGGAAGGTTCCTTTTTTTGGAAAGGCGATCAAGCCCAGCCATCCCAAAAGTAAAAAGACGATAAATCGTCCGGAAACCAAAATGTCGTAAAGCCCAACCCAATCAAAATTAAACGAACGCCATCCCCTGAATAAAACAATTAATGTCAGCGCGGCCAAAAGACCGCCCCAGCGAATCCAAGGGGACTGTTTAAACCGGCTTCGAGGCGCGGTGATAAAAACCAGGGGAAGCAGAAAGGAAAAAGGGAAAAGCCAGGCCAGCAAAACCCAGAAAGGGATTAAAAACCAGAAAAGTTTTTTCCCATCCGGAAATCCAAGAATGAAAACCTCGCTGATAAGAAAAAGAACCAGCCATAACCAATAATAAAAATAATCCGCGGCGCATAAATCCCATTGAAAGGATGAAACCGCCAGCCAAAGAAGGGGAAACAATCCCAAAAAAGAAAAACCCTTATCCGATGAAAGGCGGTAAATCGTTGCCGCGCCCAAAAGAACTAAAACACCTTTCAGGTAGGTCCAGGGGGAGGAAGGAATTCCGGTACGCGCGTGCCAGAACTGCGCGCCGGTCCAGGCGACAAGGGCAAGAAAGCCCCAGATCAGGTTTGGATCGGGAAAAAAAATATTTTTTCCCGATGATGCCCTTGGAAATATTTGTTTCATCCGCCCGATTGTAACAAGCTTCGGTTTCATCCCAAAGCTCGAAAGAACCAATGGTTATGGTTTTAAGGGCGAACCATTGGCGGATTCACCCGGCAACGGGTTTGTTGATTTTAACCCTCCCCGGCAGTTAAACTGGTCGCGGTGGACAGCCAGCTCTACCGCTGAAATGATGGAACCAAAGTTTAAAAACGCGAGGGATGAAGACATGAATTACCGGTGGTGGTTGGCGGTTTCCCTTCTCATTTTCCCCCCGCAACTCAAGGCCCAGGACGCGCATAGCCTCGGCATCAGCGGAGCCGGTACAGCCGCCCCCATGGAACTTTTTGGCTTTTACTCGAACCCCTCCCTTCTAGCCCTTCCAGGCTCGGGCGGAACCTGGACCATCGGAACCGGAGGATCCTTTTTCGATACCAGCAACGCCAATTCACCCATTCTCCGATTCACCCAGCAAAACGCCGGACAATCAGCCCAGGATCCCATCAACCGCTACCAGCAATACCTTGGAATTTTCGGGGTCAAATACCTAAACGTCGCGGGGGGCGCGACGTATGACCAGGAACTTACCTACCACGCCAGCCAGGGTTCGTTGGCCTTTTTAAACGCCCGTGACGCGGGACCCATTTCCCCGGGCACGGCCTACAACCTGGATTTCCTCCAAACCACCCAGCAAATCGCGAATTTTATCCTGAGCTATTCGACCCAGGTCCCCATCGGCACCTTCCCTTTTTTGGCGGTCGGAGGAAGTTTGAAATACCACGACGGCATCCAATTCCAGCAAACCAACATGTCGGGGGCCTTTACCCAAGGGTCGGGGACGGGTTACCAGGTCACCAAAACAACCTCCGCTTCGGGACTGGGCTTGAGCATTGACGGGGGGTTTATCGCGAAGGTAACCGACAGCATTCAAATCGGGATGATGTTCCAAAATTTTCAATCCAACTTCAGCTGGCAGGCCAAACAACAGGTGTTCGCTTTGGATCCGCTAACAGGCCAGGAATCCCTGACGAGTTCTGTCGATAAAACGGTGGACGCTAATTTCCCCTCCGCCACCAAACTTGGTATTTTGGCGGCGCCCCAGGATAAAAACCTCGCGGTGGAAGCTGAAATTACCTGGACCCAGGGGGTGGCTGATTGGCGTTTCGGGCTTGAAAGGTGGTACCCGGAAAACCATCTGGTGGTCCGCTTCGGCACCTTTAATGACCGGGTTTCAAATTCCCAGTTGTTCACTTTTGGAGCGGGCTACCAGCTCCCCACCTTTAACTTCGACCTGGCCTTCCTGACCCGAAGCCTTCCCGCCGTGCAGGATTCCATTTCGTTCGGCATCGCCCTGGACGGCGAAATCAGGTTCTAAAAAGTTCCCTTTTTAAATCCCATAAAAAACCTGTGAGCCGGGGACACTATCCAGGATTCCTTATTGGGCTTTGTTTTTTCTATGCTTATTTTTTTTGTCCGAGGTAAATGGTTTTACCGCGTTTGGGTTCGCTTTTAAGAAGTCCCCAAATTTAGGGCCGGCTCCTTGGGGATTTTTTGCCACCCAATCACCCGAAAAGACCGCAGCGGGGGAAAGAACCATAAAAATTAAAACCAAAAAAACAAAACGCCTCATAAAACCCTCCCGAAATTAAACAAAAAAATCCATTAAACCAACCCTTTCAGGGCGCGCTGATCGTGAAATGGTAAGGTATCGGCGCGGCCCCGTTATAAGCGGTAATCAGTAAATAATAAACATCCCCGGGGTTAAACGGGGGGGTTGGTTGGATAATTCCCGGCTTGGTGGCTCCCGGATCAAAAACATAATTGCAACTGACGTCAAAAATGACGATATCCAAAAGGTTGTTGTCGATGTTATTGGAATAACAATCCAGTGAGAAGGTATAGGTCGAAGCGGACCCAGCGGTAAATTTATAATAATCAAAATCCCCGGTAAAACTACTGACACCCGCCGTAAAAAGGCTTCCTGAAATTACAACTGAATTACCCGTCGTGACAATGCCGATATCCTCGGCGGTCGCGCATGATTCGTTGGTACCCGTCCCCGCCCCCATGTTGAGGGGTTCCAGCTCGGTGTAATAGGTTGGACCAACTGGAGTTACTACACAAATTACAGGCACCGTGGGGGTATCCGTCGGCGTATCTGTGGGGGTATCCGTCGGCGTGTCAGTTGGCGTATCTGTCGGGGTTTCAGTTGGAGTTTCGGTCGGAGTATCCGTCGGAGTGTCTGTGGGAGTGTCCGTAGCGGTATCGGTAAAGGTGTCGGTGAAGGTAAATGTGGGGGTTGGTGTAATGGTAAAAGTGTTTGTAAAGGAAGGTGTGCCTGTAAAAGTGAAAGTGGCTGTAAAGGTTTTAGTAAAGGTCACAGTAATAGTGGGTGTCGGAGTACGCGTTGGCGAATTGGTTGTGGTCAGGGTTGGGCTATTGGTAAGGGTTGGTGTTTGTGTATAAAGGGCGATGGGGTTAGGTGAAACGGCGATGGTTCTTTGGCAGGCCGTGACGGCGCCGATCAAGGCCAACAGGGTGATTGAAAAAATGATCCGTGGTTTCATCCGCGTCCCAAAATCGTTTTTTGAAAAAGAAAACCCGCGCCCGCAAATAACATGGCCTAATAATACCACCGCTTTACGAAATGTCGAACAAACAGGCCGGTTTTAAAGAAGAATTGCCCTCTCAAAAACGTTTAAACCAAGCCTTGGACGAGGACCTTTAGTTTAAAGCGAAACTAAAGCCTTGTTTGGATGCTTTGAAATGTTTGTTTCAGCCTTGGATAAATATTTTTGTATTCCTGGTACCACCCGTTATAAACCTGAACCGATTTTTTCCGGGGAGCCGTGCGGGTCACCACCTTGATAAGTTTGGAACAAGCCGAGGACACCGAACGATAAAGGCCGGAACCCACCATGGCCAGGATGGCGGAGCCGTAAGCCGGGCCTTCCTGACTGTTCACGGTTACCACTTCCTCCCCATAAATATCCGCCTGCAATTGACGCCAGAAGGGGTTCACCGCTCCGCCGCCTGTCGCGACCACCCGTCTTATGGGAACTTTCAGAACCCGGAATATTTCCAGCGAGTCCCTCATGCCAAAGGTGATTCCCTCAAAGACAGAACGGGCGAAATGCGCTCTGCAATGGCGGGCGGAGGCTCCAATAAAAGCGGCCCGGGCGTTGGAATCTTTATGAGGTGTCCTTTCCCCCATCAAGTAAGGAAGAAACAAAAGCCCTTCGCTCCCCTCCCCGGCTTTCTTAGCCAAGTTGCTTAAAACGTCGTAAGGATCTTTCCCGGTTTTCTTCCCCAGCTCCTTTTCGGTTAAACCCAGCGTGTCCCTGTACCACCTCAAGGAAAAGCCGGCCGAAAGCATGACGCCCATGAGATACCATTTTTTCGGCACACTGTGGCAAAAGGTGTGGACCCTCATCAAAGGATCAACCTTCACCTGATCCGTGTGCGCGAAAAAGACACCGGAGGTTCCAAGGCTGGCCATGACGTCACCGGTCTTGATGATGCCGTTGCCCACAGCTCCGCAAGTATTGTCAGCACCTCCTCCAACCACGGGAGTTCCCGCTTTTAACCCCAGCGCCTTGGCGGCGCCAGGAGTTAAGTGTCCGCAAACCTGTTGGGATTCCACCACCTGGGGAAACCATTTCAGGGGAATCCCCAACTTAGCCAAGATCTCCTTCGACCATCTCCGGTTTTTCACATCGAAGTAAAGGGTTCCCGCGGCGTCGGACACCTCCGTGCCCAAAACACCGGTTAATTTGTAACGAATGTAATCCTTCGGCATCAGCACCTGGGCGATCTGGTTGTAAATTTTCGGTTCGTGTTTTTTGACCCAGAGGATTTTGGGAAGGGTAAAACCTTCCAGCGCGGGATTGGAAACCCATTGGCGCAGGTGGCTTTCTCCGACCTTTCGGGTAATCTCAAGACATTCCTGATGAGTTCTGGTATCACACCAAAGGAGAGCTGGCCTTAAAACCTTGCCATTCTTGTCGAGGAAAACGGATGAATGCATCTGTCCGGAAAACCCCAGGGCCCTAACGTCGCCAGCCTTAACCCCGGCTTTTCGAACAGCCCCCGCGATGGCCTCAAAAGCGGCCTTGACCCAGGTATCAGGATGCTGTTCCGCCCAACCGGGATGGGGGGTGGAAAGGGGGTACTCCACCATGACTTTGGAAAATAGTTTGCCCGATTCCGAAACCACGATGGCCTTCGTGCCCGAAGTTCCGACGTCGCAACCGATTACATAAGACATAGCAACCTCCCATATTTCTCACCGCAGAGACGCAGAGCTCGCAGAAAAAAAATCTCTTTTGTTTATGCCATTTCTTCATCTTCACAAAAAATGAATTCAAAAAAAATAATTTATCTTTCTTTCCTCTGCGAGCTCTGCGCCTCTGCGGTGAAACTTGTTATCTTTTTTCCAGAATGTCCGGCCTGCTGAATTCCCGCCCCCCGCACTCAACCTTCACCATGGGCCAATCAGGTGTAGGAGTAAGTACCTCAAGCCCATCCTTCGTCAAAAGAACCGTATCCTCGCTCTTGGTACCGGTGATGGAGGGATTCCAGGCCAGAGCTTGGTCCTTGACCAGTTTTCGCTTTTCACCCGGAATCGCCAGATAGTCACGGGTTTCATATCCCGCCGGGCCTCCCTGATGGTGCTTCTTCCATTCCCCCGGATAACCCTGGTTGTTGTATTCGGTAACGGCTGACTGGAAAACATCCTCCGCCGCGACGCCCACCTTGCTCTTGGACCACATGGCGCATTCCACCGCTAGACAGGCCCTGTGGCGAAGCCTTAGATCAACCGAGAGAGGTCCAAAATGAACCAGACGGGTAAGACTGACGATGAGCCCGGACCCCTTGGCGCAAACGACCATCATGACAGTTTGGTTGACTTTGTTGTTCGTGGGCAAGGGATGGCGGAACCGCCGCAACCTTTCATCCGCCCCGACGAGAATAACCGTTGGCTCCAATCCCCGGCGAACAAGTTCGGTGGATAGTTCCAGAGCGACTTGATTTTCCGTCCAGCCTTTTTCAACATTTTGACCGACAAACCCCATTACTTCCCCGGCCAAAACCCCAACCTGACGGTAACGGATAATTTCCTCAGGCGTTAGACTAAACCGCAAGACGGCGATTTCATCCTTCAAATTAAGGGTTCCGTAGGCTCCGTCGTCGGAAGCGGCTCCTTTTGGGAGCCATTGTTTTTTTTCATCCTGATTCCAGGGGTAAACCCGGTAATCCAGCGGCAAAAACGCCGTCTCTTCTTCCCGAAAACGCCTCTCCTCGATGTTATTGCACCAGAGTTCAACGGTCTTGGACGTCACCCAGAGGGAAGCCACACCTTTTTCCACATCAGCCCTGATTTGGTTGTTTTTTCCGCAGGTCAGCCATGAAAAATTGGCCCGAGAGGAAAGCAACAGGCCCTTGAGTTTTCGGACCTTTAAAAGTTTTCGGACCCGCTGAAGTTTGGCTGTGAATTCTTTGGTGGGTTTTGGCATTTTATTTTCTTTTAACTTGTCATTGCGAGGAGCCGCCCCAATTGGGGCGTTAGCGACGTGGCAATCTCAGTTAAACGCTTTGAACCGAATGGCAAAACCTGAGATTCCCACGTCGCAAAACGAGCCTATCGGCTCTGCTCCTCGGAATGACGACTAGTTCTTCTTAAAGAACTTACTATTGATGGATTTGGAAACTTTCGGTAAAGCCTCCTCCATCTTCGCGGTTCCCAACCACACCTTGTCCATCTCAGGTCCGAGGGTACCGTAATAAATCTCCCCCCAGTTCGACAGGAAGGGCTGGTAGTGGGCGTATTGGGGCATCTTCAAAAGGATCGCCTTGGAGGTCGGGCCGGGGGATTTCAAAAAGACATCCGACTCGGCAAGTTTTTGCAGGGCCGGCTGGATCATCCCCGTTGCGGCGAGGGCGGTAATGGAGGCTTCCCCGGTCATTTCCCGGATCACTTTCCAGGCCAATTCCTTGTTTTTGGAGTCCTTGCAAAGGGCGTAACCTGACCCCCCCGAACCCCATCCCGGTTTGCCGGAAGGGCCCGCTGGAAAGGCCGTAATATCCCAATCCAGATTTTTTTCTTTCAAAAACTTCGGGGTGTACCAAACCCCGCTGGACATCATGGCGATCTGGCCGTTGATGAACATCTGTTCGACCCCCATGCCGTAATTGAAGGCGGTCATTTCGGAAATGCTGGGGGAAACGTGGTATTTGTTGATCAGGTCGTTTCGAAAATTCGCGGCCACAAGGCCCTCAGGTTCTCCCGCCGTAAACTTGGTGGGGTGGGCCGTGTCATCAACCCAGTTGCCGCCGTTGCTGAAAAGGAAATTTTCAAAGCTAATCGGATTGGCCTCGGTATAAGCCCAGCGGACGGTTTTCCCCTTGGCGTCCTTTTTCGTTAATTTCTGGCAAACCGAAAGAAAAGTCTTAGGCCAGCTCCATTTTCCATCCGGAAAAGGAACACCCGCCTCCGTAAAAATCTTTTTGTTGTAATAGAGGACTCCCATCGGTGCCGTGTCCTGTGGAACGGCAAACAAGTGCCCATCCGGGCTAAAGCGCTGGACCACCTGGGGATAATAAGCCTTGAGGTCCATCTGATCCTTGGTCAAGTAGGGGTCCAGGTCTTCCAGCACCTTGCGGAGGTAAAGGTCCACGAAATTATTTACTTCCACAAAAAGGATGTCAGGGCCGTTGCCGGCCGACATTTGTGTGGTGATCTTTTGCTGGTATTCGTTGTAGGGGGTGGTTTCCAGGTTGATCTTTAATCCGGGGTGGTTTTGCTCAATCTTGTGGAGTGTGTCGTTCAAAATTTGAATCAGGACCGGGTCGGTCAAAAAGTCCGCCACCCGGATTTCCTGGGGATTCGTTTTTTGCCCGCAGCCCCACGAACCGACGACCAGGATTCCCATCAGGATCAGGATTTTTTTCATGCCGGTCTCCTTACATTGTTTTGTTGTGAACGATTTTAATCTGTCATCGCGAGGAACCGCCCCAATCGGGGCGTTTGGCGACGTGGCGATCACAGTTAAACTTTCGATTCAAAACTTCTTCAAAGACAATTTAAACTGGGGTTTCTTCCTCATAAACACCCGTCTATTCGGGGGATATTCGTCGCAATGACAACTATAAACTTTTATTAGGCTGATTCCCTGACCACCAAATGCGTCTTCAACTGAAGAGTGCTGTGGACCTTTTCCTCTCCCAGAATCTGCCTCATGAGCTTGTGAACAGCTTGTTTCCCCAATTCATGAAGGTCGTAGCCAACGGTCGTCAATGCAGGGGAAACGAAGGAAGCCATCTGGATATCGTCAAACCCCATTACCTTGAAGGCCCCTTCCCTTTTGCGGGTCTGGAGTTCCTTGATAACCCCGATCGCCATGCCGTCATTAGCGGCGAAGACAGCCGTGGGAAGATTTTTCATTTCCAAAAATTTTGCCGCCGCCTCGGATCCGGACTTGATGTCGTAAAAACCCGGTTGAACCAGGGTTTCTTCAAAGGGGATTCCCGCGTCGCGAAGCGCCATCTTGTAACCCTCCAGACGGTCCTCCGAGTCGCTCATGTCGGGCCGGCCCGAAATAAACCCGATGCGTTTATGGCCCTTCCCTATGAGGTATTCGGTTGCCTGCTTGGCCCCATTGAAATTGTCGATGATGACGGCGGGAAGAATGTTCTCGTAACGCCTTTCGCTGGCCACCACCATGGGGAACTTGCGCTGGGCCAGGCCCCGAATCAGGCCTTCCATCGCGGGCGTGGGAAGGAAAAACAAAATGCCGTCCACCACCGGGGGCTCGGTCATGGTCTGGATAATTTCCCTTTCCTCAATGTTTCCGGTCGGGATAACCGCCAGGGTCAACAATTTTCCATTTTTGCGGGCTTCTTCTTCCATGCCGGTCACCACAGCGGCGATGAAGGGGTTCAGGGATTGTGTCACGACGCCGATAAACCCGGTCTTGTGGGAGGAGGCCAGACCCCGCGCGAAACGGTTGGGGCGGTACTGCATCTTTTCCATCATGGCTTTCACTTTTTGCTCGGTCTCGTACTTCACGGCAAGCCCGTTCAAAACGCGCGAAACCGTGGCCTTGGAAACCCCGGCCTTGACGGCTATTTGTTGTATCGTAACTCCCACGACGAACCCCCTCTTTTACCGCGGAAACGCGGAGAACGCAGAGAAAAAATTTTTATTCTTAATATACATCTTTCCTCCGCGAGCTCTGCGGCTCTGCGGTGAAATTGTTTTCCTTTTTAGATAACGCCCATCAAAAGTTCCTGTACCCTCTGGTCGAGTTCCTCGTAGGGCAGACGCTTCTTCGAGATGGCCATCGGATCGAAATTCATCTTCCTAAGTTTATCGGCTCCCTCACCAGAGAAGTTTTTCATTATCCCCTCGGTAACCGGGTCGGAGCCGTGAATCGACTTCAGGATTTGCTGGATCTTCTTGTCCTTGTTGAATTGGTTCACCTTGTCCCAAAGGATTAGGTAGGCCCTCATGCTTCCCTCGACGAAATCCCAAACGCCCTTTTCATCCTCGGAGCGGTAGGGATGCTCGTCAAAGTTGCGCGTCCCGGCCCAGTTGTTGTCCTCAAGCAGCTTCACCACAAAGAAGGTTTCCTTGATGTCCTCGGAACCGAAACGCAAATCCTGATCGAAGCGGTTGGGTTTCTGGGCGCCCAAGTCGACGTGATAAAGTTTGCCGGCTTCCATGCATTGGGCGAAGTCATGGTAGGTGTTCAACCCCGCCATGCGGGAATGCTCGATTTCGGGGTTCACTCCGACCATCTCGGGATAATCCAAAGTCTCGATAAAGGCCAGCACATGCCCGGCGGTGGCGAAATAAATATCCCCGCGCGGTTCATTGGGCTTGGGTTCGATGGCGAAGCGGAAACCATAGCCTTGTTTGCGGGCGTAGGCGCAAAGGAAATTCATGCATTCCCTGTAGCGCTTGATGGCTTCTTCCGGCGTCTTGGCCGCGTCAACCTCGGCCCCTTCCCTGCCGCCCCAGAACACGTAGGTCTTCGCGCCAAACTCAGCTCCCAGGTCCATGTTCTTCATGACCTTCTGCAAGGCGAAAGCCCTTACCTTGGGATCGTGGCTCGTGAAGGCACCGTCCTTGAAAACGCGGTGGTAAAAAAGATTCGTTGTGGCCATGGAGCAGACGATGTTGTAATCCTTCATGACCTGTTTGGTTTGCTTGATGATTTTGTTGCGAAGCTGGAGATTCGCGCCAAAGGGGATCAGATCGTCGTCGTGGTAGTTAAACCCGTAAACATTCCGTTTGCCGAGTTCCTTGATGTTGGTGATGGGATCGAGCCTCGCGCGGGTTTCTTCCCCGAACGGATCGCGTCCGCGGTTGGCGGTGCACCAGAGTCCAAATGAGAAGCGGTGTTCTTTCTTCGGTTTGAAGCTGGACATGAAGGCCTCCATTGGGGAATGTAACTTTATGAGAAAATGCTGAAACCGGTTTCAAAAATAACGCTAAAAGTTGCGATTTGCAATCAAATTAACCGGTATTACATGACCCGTTTAACCAAAATAAATCAAGAGAGGTTTTTACAAGAGGAAGACTGCGGATTCACCGACCATTACTTTTAAGAGTCTTCTCCCTAGCAAATGGGTGAAGTTGTGGTGTTTATCTGTCATTGCGAGGAGGCCCGATTTCTGGGCCGAGAAGCTTGCGGTAGTCGGCCTAAGGGCCGACCATGCTTGGCCCCAGGGCCAAGTACAATCCAAAACATTCCACAAACTGCTGTTTTTGGTTCGGTTCAGATTGCCACGTCGCCCCAAACCAGGGCTCCTCGCAACGACAGCAACCCCCACTAGGACGAACCAGGGGAGCTACATCCTTAATTGCTTTCAGGTATAGAAATCATTACAGGCAAATCCGTCTTGAACTTTTTCCTCTTTTTTTACCCACTCACTAGGGAGAAGACCCACTTTAGAATTTAACTTCAAATTCCTGGATACGATTGTTTTTATAATCGCAAACGTAAATCTTTCCACCCTTTCCCACCGCAACCCCCGTCGGTCCATTCATTTTCTCCGCTTCGGTACCTCTGTTTCCCCACTCAGCCAAAAATTTTCCATTTTCATCAAAAATTTGAATCCGATTGTTATCAAAATCCGCTACATAAACATGACGATGATCATCAGTAGCCACACCGACCGGTTGATGAAATTGTCCCGCTTTATCACCTTTTCCGCCCCACTCCCTTATCAACTTTCCGTATCTATTAAATTTTTGAAGTTTATCCCGTGCACTGTCCACGACATAAATATTTCCAGTTCCGTCAACAGAAATACCCGGGGGAACTTTATTTCCCACCTTCTCCAAGTCCACTTGGAGAATAGTCTTGCCAGAAGGGCCATATTTCAATAGTTTGATAAGTTGAACGTCCACGACATAAACATTACCTTCGAAGTCAACCGCCACCGAAATCGGTACCTCGTAATGCCCAAACCCCGAACCATAACCGCCTATACCCTTTCTAGCCTTACTGCCAAGATCAACTTTTTGAACCAACTTATACTTGGAATCAGCGATATAAAGAAAATTTCTTGCGTCTATCGCCAAAGAGAACGGTTGGTTGACATACGAAGTAAAAAAAAACCACCTTTGATCGATTCCCGGATCCGGTTTACTCAAAAAAGTTGTTTCTGGAGCGTCAAAAGCCGGCATGGAGCCAAGCAATTTTTGTTGGGAAACAAAGTTTTCCCTACTTGTAGGTTTTTCAGGTTGCAAGTCACGTTTAAAAGCCAAATCGGCGGCAGGCGAGGATGATTTGCCGATCAAATCATCCAGGGAAACGGATTGAGGTCGATGCGTATAGGGTTCCATCGGGAAAACTTCAAAAACATTTGAAACTACATCAATCTTTTGGATACGGCCATTCTCAAGGTCGGCGACCCAAAGATTCCCCGAAGGATCAACCGCGACGCTAAAAGGCCCGTGAAATTGTCCAGCATGATTCCCGCCCTTGCCCCAGGAACGTTTAAATGTAATGGTGGTTTGGCCGACCGCTACGGAAGATACTGCCCATATAAAAAAAAGGATCAGAATCCATTTGTAACGATTCACTTGCCTTTTCTCCCCATCATGTCGAGGGCCACTGCGATAACAAGTATGCTTCCCTTGATGATCGGCTGCCAGAAGGCTTCGGTATTCATCAGGCTCATGCCGTTATCCAGCGAGGCCATGACCAAGGCTCCCAACAAGGCTCCCCAAACCGTGCCGCGTCCACCCATGAGGGAAGTCCCCCCGATAACCGCCGCCGCGATGGCGTCCAGTTCCATCATTCGTCCCGCGTCGGAGGTCGCCGCCCCCACCCGGGCGGTCAAGACCACCCCGGCGATGCCGGCCATAAAACCCATGAGGGTAAAAACCAATACGATATGGCGTTCAATGTTGATACCCGAGTAAAAAGCCGCCTCCCGGTTGCCGCCGATGGCGTAGAGGTGACGACCAAAGGGCGTGTGGGCCGCGAGGGTAGAGAATATTCCCGCGAAAAGAATCATCAAAACAACCGGGACTGGAACACCTTCATAAGAATTCATGATGAAAATAAAAGCCCCCGCCAGGACAGCCAACCCAAACCACTTCCATTGTCCGCCGGATTTTTCCCGCAAAGCCTTATAAATAAAAAAAAGGCCAAAAACCACAAGGGCTCCCCATCCAAAATTTTTGGAGAGATAGGCCTGGCCCACATAAAGAAATTCAGGAGTCGGGCTGATGGCCACCCCGCCCGTCGTGCCCAGCAATGCCCCCTGAAAAACCAGCATGCCGCCCAGGGTCACAATGAAGGGCGGAATACTAAACCACATCACCAGATGGCCCTGGATATGGCCAAGAATGGCGCCGATGAATAACGTCGCCAAAATGGTCGCCCAGAGCGGCCAGCCGTGGGTGACAAACAAAAGGGCCGAAATAGCCCCCAGAAAACCCGTCATGGCCCCCACCGAAAGATCAATTTGACCCGCCACGATGACCAGAACCATGCCGATGGCAAGGATGGAGGTGATGGACATTTGCCGAAGCAGGGTCGAGAGGTTGCGGGGGGTTAAAAAGGTCCCCCCGGTGGTGAAATAAAAAATGATCCAGATCAGCAAGAGCGCGCCGACCATGGTTAACGCGCGCCAGGGGATTTGGATTTTCTTTTCCGAGTCGACCATTACTGTTCTCCTGAGCTTTTTACTCTATCCGTCATTGCGAGCCCGGAATGTTTTGACGGGCGCGGCAATCCAAACATTTCCAAAAACTGCAGTTTTTTGTTTATTACCGATCACCACGTCGGCCAAAACAGGCCTCCTCGTGATGACAGCCTAAAGCTCCCACCAATTATTCACCTGTCTATTTTCAGTTCGCAAACATTTCCCTGAATGTTGTGAAGCTTGATCCAGTCCCGAACATATTCCCCGTATTTCGCACTTCGAACCTTAAATAGCCCCCAGCTTTGATTTGGCGGGCTTTGACCGCTGTATCCATTTAAGGTCGGAACCCCACGGACGGCGGAAATAAGCATGGCGTCAATTTGAATATCCGTAGCAGTGTAAGGCAAGCCCGGATCGACGGTGGCGTAAAAAACATTGCAGGAGGCCGGAAGTTTTTGGCTTAAGTATTCCAGCCGGTTCAATTCCTGGTCCTTATTAAAAGCCGGAAATGGGGGCAGGTTCAATTGTTCCCAAACGATCATCCCCGCAAATAAAAAAGTTATTCCCCTCAGCAGCGGCCTGAGATTGCCCTTGGCGCCGGCGGCTTTTTGCAGGAGAACATGGCAGGCAAAGGAAAGGGCGATGGCCATGGGCAGGGCAAGAAAAAGAACATGCCGGGAGACAGCCCTGATGCTTCCGGCCCCGGGCACTAAATTATAAACAAGCCGCCAGGGTGAAAAATTTTCGGTGTATTGGAAAGCCAAAAGGCAAAAAAGAGTTGTGGTTAATATCGTTAAAGCGGCGAACTGAATATAAATTTTTTTGCCGTTTATGTTCGGTCCGTTCCCCCGTAAAACCCTGAATGCGGCCCAGGCCAGGGCGCTCCAAACCAGCAGAAGGGCCAGCCCAAAACCCAGGCGTAATTCACCCTCGACGGGAAAGGCCCGAATGGAGGGACAGGAATCCCACAACCATCCCCACCAGCCGTGGCGGGGTCCCATCCACAAAAAGGACCAAAAATTCGGGATCATCATTTTGACTTCGCTGTAATCCTTACCGCCCAATTCCAGGACGACCGGAAGGTAAATCATCAGAAAGGGGACCAAGCCGGCAACAAAAACCAGGGCGGCCCACAAAAGGGGTTTGAGATGGCGGACCAGAAGGCCGCGCAGAAAAAACCTCGTCGAGGGAATCAAAAAACCCAAAAAAAGGAACAAAAAGAACCAGAAAAGAAAATTCCACGAAGCGTAAAAAGAGGATAAAAGCTGGATATTCAAAAGGACCGCCGCCAGCGCCAGCCGTTTAAAGACCCCTTCGGTCTTGAGGGTCTTGGAATTTTTGGCCCAATCCACCAAACACCAAAAAATAAGGGGAAGCCAGAAAAGACACTGAAGCTGGACATGGCCAATCTGGTTGAATTTGGGGGCGTTGAAGGCGAAGAAAAATGCCCCCAGACCCGCGGCGAGGATTCCGAACCCCAGGCCTTTCCGTAAAAACAAAAAACAGCAGGCGAAGTTCAAAAGGTTAGTGGTTAACAGGCAAATTTGAAGGGATGTAAAAATGTCCCACCCCCCCACCCTCAACCAGTCGTACAGAACCGCGTAGGTTAAAAACATATCCGCGTAACCAAGGGTTCCACGAGTGGGATAGTAAAAAGCGGGGGAAACCAACTGACCCACCCCGTGAAAAGAGTGGTGGAGATATTCCAGGAGGGCGGTCACAAGCCTGGTATCACCCCTTCCCCCGGGAACCAGCTGGAACCCCGTGTAAAATTCGGAGTTGTGAAACTGCCAGATGCCCAACACCATTAATAAAAAGACCGCCGACCAGGAAAATACCACCTCAAGGTCCAAATTTATTTTGGTTTTTTTAACCATTCAACGCCGCCGCCGCCAAAACTCTCTCGGGCGTAGCTTCCCGATAACCTAAAGATGCCGTTTGGCGGCCCTGGTTCAAGACCAAAACCCTGTGGCTTAGGCCCAAAAGCTCGGGAAGGTCGGAGGAAACCAGGACAATGCCGATGCCCTGCGCCGTCAGTTGGCCCATCAATTGGTAAATTTCCGCCTTCGCGCCGACGTCAATTCCCCTCGTCGGCTCATCAAGAAACAGGACTTTCGGCTGGGTCATGAGCCATTTCCCCAGCACCACTTTTTGTTGGTTCCCGCCCGAAAGCTTGTTCACCCAAACCTTGAGGTTGGGCGCCTTAATTCGCAAGGCCTTTACCTGGGTGCCGCATTCCCGGTTGATCGCTTCCTGATCCAGGAATCCCTTCTTCACCAGGCTCCGCATGGAGGACAAAACCAGGTTTTCCTCGACAGTGCTTTCCAGAACCAGGCCGTATTTTTTCCGGTCCTCGCTCACCAAAGCCACTCCAGCCTGAATAGCCTGGCGCGGTGACGGGAAAAGGGATTGGGATTTTCCCCCTGCCACAAGCGACCCATCGGCCTTTCCTCGGGGCGCTCCAAAGAGGGAACTCAAGAGGGCCGTGCGGCCGGCGCCCATGAGTCCCGCGATGCCCAGCACCTCGCCCTTTCGGACCTCAAAGGAAACCTTATTTACAACATACCGCCCGGGATTGGCGGGGTCTTCCACGCTGAAATCCTTAACCCCCAAAAGAACCTCGCCCGCCTTGGTTTCAGGCCGGGGATAAAGGTTTTTGACTTCCCGTCCCACCATGTGGGAAATGATTTTTTCCTGGCTGAGTTTGGACATGGATTCCGTCACGATGGATTTGCCGTCCCGCAAAACGGTGACCCGGTCGGCAATTTGGCCTACTTCTTCAAGACGGTGGCTGATATAAACGGCGGAAACACCCTGAGTTTTTAATTGGCGCAGAAATTCCAGAAGCTTTTTGGCGTCGCCTTCGGTAAGGGCCGCCGTGGGTTCGTCCAAAACAAGAATTTCGGCTTTTTTGGAGAGGGCTTTGGCTATCTCAATCATTTGTTGTTGGCCGATGCCCAATTCCTTGACGGGATGGTCCAGGTCCACTTTCAGGCCGACCAACGCCAGTGCCCGGCTGGCTTCCCCGTGCACCTTATCCCATTGAATAAAACCGTTTTTGACCGGTTCCCGGCCCAGCAAAAGATTTTCAGCCACGGAAAGTTCCGGAACCAGGGCAAGTTCCTGGGCGATCAGGGCAATGCCCTTTTCCTCGGAGGCTTTCAGGTTTTTGAAATGAACTGGCTGGTTGTCGAAGAGGACTTCCCCGCCGTAACTGCCGAAGGGATGGTAACCGCAGAGGATCTTGATAAGGGTGCTTTTACCCGCGCCGTTTTCCCCGCAAAGTGCGTGGATCTCGCCTTTTAGGAGGTCAAACGAAACGCCGTCCAAGGCCCTGACGCCGGGAAAATCCTTGGTTATGTTTTTGAGTTCAAGAAGAGACATTAAAACCTCTTTACCGCAGAAAACGCAGAGAAAATCTTTGTTCAAATTGATTATTCTGCGACCTCTGCGGCTCTGCGGTGAGATCTTACTTTTTATAGACTTCTTCTTTTTTCTGGAAATTGTCCGCGATGACCGTCGAGTCCAGGTTCGCCTTGTCCACCTGGGTTGTCGCCAAGAGGATGGAAGGAACGTCGATCTTTCCGTTGTTGAGCTTGCTGGTCTTGTCGGGAACGGGTTTCTTTTGTGCCAGGGCCACGGCCACCTCGGCGGCCTTGTTGGCCAGGAGCGACAGGGGTTTGTAAACCGTCATGCTCTGGGTGCCGGCCACGATCCGCTGGCAGGCCGCCAGGTCTGCGTCCTGCCCAGTTACCAACACTTTTCCCGCGAGTTTCTGCGCGTTCAAGGCCTGGATGGCTCCGCCCGCCGTGCCGTCGTTGGAGGCGATAACCGCGTCCACTTTGTTTTTATTCATGGTCAGGGAATTTTCCATGATCTTCAGGGCCTCGATCGGGGACCAATCGGTGGCCCACTGGTCAGTGACGATCTTGATGTCACCCCGGTCGATATAAGGTTTCAGTACGCTCATCTGGCCGTTGCGAACCAGGACCGCGTTATTGTCGGTGGGTGCGCCCCCGATGAGGACGTAATTGCCCTTTGGAACATGTTTAACGGCGTAATCGGCCTGCTGCACACCCACCTGGGTTGGGTCGAGGGTGACATAAAGGTCCAGGTCGCAGTCGCGGATGAGCCTGTCATAGGCGATGACGGGAACCCCGGCCTTATGAGCCGAATCCACGATCGTCGCGGCGCTCTTGCCGTTGTGCGGAACCACCACCAGGACATTGACGCCCTGGGTCAAGAGATTTTCCGCCTGGGAATTTTGCAGGGCGTCATTCGAGTTGGCCGCCTGGATCAAAACCTCGGCACCCAGTTCCTTGGCCTTTGCAACGAACAGGTCCCGGTCATGCTGCCAGCGTTCTTCTTTGAGGGTATCGAGCGAAAGGCCGATCTTAATCGCGCCGGTTCCGCCGTGTTTGGCGCATCCCGCCAGGAATAAAAACGCCAAGCCAAAAGCCGTCACGGACTTCAAACGCATAATTTCCTCCGAGAAAAAGGTGAAAGGCGTTGTTGATTATAAGGCATTTAGAGAATAGGGTGGTGAGGGAATCCCCCGCGAAATACCGAAAAAACCTTATTTGTCTTTAATTTATCGCTTTGACCCAAACGGTTTTTCAGTTTATTTTTAAAGGGCCCTTCCGGCTGACAGAATCAACATTTCGACCAAAGCGATCCATGGCTAAAATCGATTCCTACCTCCAGACCTGCATCGACCAAAAGGGCTCCGACCTTCATATCGCCTCGGAATCCCCCGTTTACGTCCGTGAGCTGGGCCGGTTAAAACCCATTTCTCCCGAACCGCTTTCAGCCCAAACCTGCGAGGAGTTGATTTTTGAGATATTGGAACCCGCCACTCAAACCCGGCTGAGGGAGGAGTGGGAAGTGGATAGCGCTTACACCCTGCCCAACGGCGAGCGTTTCCGCCTCAACGCCTACCGCCAGAGAAAAGGCTGGGACGCCGTCTTCCGCCATTTCAGTTCCAAGGTCGCCTCCATGGAGGACCTGAACCTTCCGCCCATCGTGAGAAAATTCACCGACGCGAATCAGGGACTTATCCTCATCACCGGTCCAGGCCGCTGCGGCAAATCCACCACCTGCGCCTCCCTGATCGACCACATCAACGAAAACGGCGAGGACCATATCATCACCATTGAGGACCCCATCGAGTACATCCACCAAAGGAAAGGCTGTTTGGTCAACCAGCGAAGCGTCGGTCCCCACACGGCAAGTTTTTCCTCGGCCCTTCGAAGCGCCCTGCGGGAGGATCCCGACATTATCATGGTGGGCGAAATGCGGGATTACGAAACCATGAGCCTGGCCCTGACCGCTTCCGAAACGGGACACCTGGTGATCGGCACCCTTCACACCGGCTCGGCGGCGGCCACCATTTCCCGGGTCATCAATCTCTTTCCGGCGGCGGAACAATCCCAGGCCGTGGCCAGCCTTTCCGAAAGCCTGGTGGGCATCGTTTCCCAGCGTCTGCTGGTGAACGCCGAGGGCAACCGAATGGTTCCGGCCTTTGAAATCCTGGTCAACTCCCTGGCCGTCGCCAATACCATTCGGGGGGAGGAATTCCACAAAATCCCCTCGCTCATCGTGACCGGTATGGCCCAGGGTATGCAGAACATGGAATCCTCCCTGAAGGCGCTGGTGGCGGGGAAAAAAATCACACAGGCCCAGGCTGATGAGATTTTGGCGGAGGAATCCTGATGCCGGCCATCGACGAATTATTCCGAAAAATGGTGGAACGAAAATCCTCGGATATGCACCTGACCATCGGCAACCCTCCCCTCATTCGGGTTCACGGGGCCCTAACCCCCCTGATGGACGAGGTCATCACCGAGCCTCTAATACAAACCCTCATTTACGAAACCATGACCCAGGAGCAATGGGAATTGTGCTGGCAGCGAAGGGACTACGATTACGCTTATGAGGTGCCGGAAATGTCCCGCTTCCGCGCCAATGTGTTTTTCAACCAGCAGGGCATCGCGGCCGTTTTCCGGACCATCCCCACCAAAATTCTAACGTTGGAGGAACTGGGACTGCCCCCTGTCGTGAAGAAACTCTGCAAGGTCAAGCGGGGGCTGGTTTTGGTGACAGGCCCCACGGGCAGCGGCAAAAGCACGACCCTGGCCGCGATGATCGACGACATTAATTCCACCCGCGAGGCCAATATCCTCACCATCGAGGACCCCATTGAATTCGTGCATCCGGTCAAAAATTGCAAGATCACCCAGCGCGAGGTCCACCGCGACACGCATTCCTTCAAGGCGGCGCTAAGGTCTTCCATGCGTCAGGACCCGGACATCATTCTGGTCGGCGAAATGCGGGATTATGAGACCATTTCCCTGGCCATCGCGGCGGCGGAAATGGGAATCCTGGTATTTGGGACCCTTCACACCAATTCCTCGTCCAAAACCATTGACCGCATCATCAACGTCTTTCCCGCCGACGAGAGGGACAAAGCCCGGGGGGCGCTTGCCGCGGCCACCAAGGGCATTGTGGCGCAGCAGCTTTGCCCCACCAAGGACGGCAAGGGACGCTGCGCGGCGGTGGAGGTGCTCCTTTACGAAAAAAGCCTCCCCAACCTGATCCGGACCGGCAAGGTATCCGGCATCAATTCCCTGATTGAGATGAGCAGCGCCCAGGAAATGCAGACCATGGACCAGTGCCTGATGAATTATTATCAAAAAGGCATGATCAGCGCGGAACAGGCTTATTTGAAGGCCAGCGAGAAAAAGATGTTTTTCCCCCTGATGGAAAAGGAAATGATCGCGTCGAAGCTGGAAAAGCAGCGGGCCGCCATGGGCGGCTGACCACCCAGGCGGTTAACCGAGGGATCTTCCCCGGCAATCCGGACACATTAATTCCCCGGCGTGGCCTTTTTTTCGGTCTTCCAAATTCAGCAAAACCGATCTTGGGAATCTCTCCCCGCAGGCCAGG
>JAHFCG010000026.1:20601-25840 GCA_023249615.1 candidate division FCPU426 bacterium
AGGACCTCACCGGCTCGCGGTGGCCGCAGAGGCCGCACTCCTCAAATTCCACATCAAAGGTTTGGGCCCCGCACCGGGGGCAGTTTGCGACTTGCCGCCCCTCGGCCTCCATTTGGTTTTCCGCGAGGGGCGCCTGGGCTTTCCAAAACTCCTGGTCGCTCATAAGGACCTCCCTTTTGCCTTCTTTTCGGAAATTGGACTGCCAGCCGAATTTAAGGCGGACATTTTTAAGACCCGTGGGCAAAACCGCGAAGAAAAGGCTCCCCTTCCCCAGGCTGCTTTTTACCCCCACCCCGCCCCCCTGGGCCTCCACCAGGCGTTTGACCAAAGCCAGCCCCAAACCCGTCCCGGCATACCTTTTGGAAAGACTGCTGTCCAACTGCTGGAATTCCACAAACAGGCGGGGAATATCCGCCGGCTTGATGCCCACCCCGTTATCCTCCACTTCCAGTTTGAAAAACCCGTCGGTGTCCGGAAGAATTCGGACAATGATTTTGCCCCTTTCCGCCGTGAACTTGATGGCGTTGGAAAGATAGTTGTAGAGCACCTGTTTGAATTTCAAACCATCCAACACAACCCGGTTGGCCGCGGGATCCACCTGAACTTCCACCTGGAGTTGCTTTTGGGACGCCATACCCCGCAGGAGGTCCCTTACCTCGTTGGAAATCATCTTCAATTCAACCGGTTCGGGTTTGAATTCCACCTTGCCGGATTCCACCTTGCTTAAGTCCAGAATGTCGTTGATGAGCTGAAGCAGGTGGCGGGAACTGGCGAGGATGTCACCCAGGTATTCCCTGTGAGTTGGACTGACTTTATCATCCTTATCGTTATAGATGAGTTCCGAGAACCCAATGATCCCGTTCATGGGGGTCCTCAACTCGTGGGACATGTTGGCCAGAAACTCGCTTTTTAACCGGTTGGCCTCCTGCATTCGGCGGTTTTCCTCCTCCAGCATCCGGCTGCGTTCCGTGACATCGCGAACGGCGGTAATGACAAGCACACCCTCATCGGTTTTAAGGGGGCTTAGGGAAATCTCCGCCGGAAATTCGGTCCCGTCTTTTTTCAAACCGGAAAGTTCCATCCCGATTCCCATGGCCCTGGCGTGAGGCGACCGTAAAAACGCCTCTCTTTGATTCAGGTGGTTTTTCCGCTTCATTTCCGGAACAAGGGCTTCAATGGTTTTACCCAGCATCTCCTCCCGATCCCAGCCAAACAGCTTTAGCGCCTGGGCATTGGCGAGCGTGATACGGCCCTTTTCATCCACAATGATCATGGCATCGGGGGCCGCTTCCAAAACACCACGGAATTTTTCCTCCGAAAGTTTAACGGCCCTGGTTATTTCCTCATGGGCCACCAAATCCCTCGTCATGAGGTAAATCATGGAGCAAAGAAAGAGGAAGATGACGAAGTCGAGCAGAAGAAAAGCGTTTCGAATAAGAGAAATACCGCGGCGGGACTGTTGAATCCTCGTGAACAACAATTCCTCTTCCCCGGCCCGCATTTCCACAAGCAAATCCCGAATATCGTCCATCAACCGGGGACCCTTTCCATGGGCAATCAGGGCCATGGCGGCCTCCCTGCCCTGCTTGGTCCTGGTCCCAATGGCCTTTTCCATGAAAGTTGATTTTTCCTGGAGAAGGTTTTCCAGTTTCGAGAAATCTTCCGTACGAATGGAGTGGTCCCGGGCAAAGATCCTCAAACTTTCTAATTGTCGGGGAATGGCGGCTTTGTATTTTTGGAAGGATTCCAGAAAATCCTGCCGACCCGTGATGACATAACCACGGGTATCCGTTTCCATGCCGAGCATGGCTTCCAATGTTCTTTGGATTTCGGAAACCACCTGGTGGGCGCGGACCACCTCCTCGTTATCCCCCGCGACCCTCAAGACACCTTGGATGGAAATCAGGGCGTTGGCCGCACCGACCGCCAGAACTAGGGCAAAGCTCACCCAAACCCTTCGGGCCAGGGGCCATTGTTTATATCCCCCCGAAATAAAGATTTTGGCCTTTTCCCAAAGGGGTAAACCCTCGTGATCTTGATCGGCTTCCATTTATTTTGGCTCCCAGCTTTTACGTGATATGGGCTGTGGAGAAATTAGTGGTCTTCTGGGTACTTCTAAATGACTTGAATCATACTTGCGGGGTTATTTGACTTGTTTTACCTTCAAGTGTCTAAATTTTTCTAAGCAAAAGGGGTAGCGTTGTTGATTTTAAGTCAGGGAAAATCAGGGGAAGGAAAGGATTTGAGGGCTAAAAAACATAGAAAAATCACCGACGAATAGCTCTCTGGTCAGCACAAACAGCAAGCACCCGCCTCGAGTCCACTGAATGTTAGAATCACCTTTATGAATATAAGCCCCTTTGCCGTTTTCATCTTTCCCGGAACCATACTCCTATTCGGCGCTTGTTGGTTCCTTGGCCTAATTATGGGCCTTCTTATTTTCGTAATTAGTCGAAAACTAAATAAAAAGGTACCTAAAAGGGTCTTGTGTTTACCACTAGTTGTTTCCTTGATCTGTTTGTTTATCTGGGATATCGCCCTCATGAAAACAGCGATGTGGCGCCAAGCCCGAGGCTTTGACGTTGGTTTCACAGAAACTCAAATCGCCCCTTTGGGAAAAAACTACCACCTTATCACCTCTTCAGAATTTCCGCTTTCTGCCGAAATCAGTAAAATCGCTAAACCCTCTGACATTTTTGAGCCTCTTTGCGACATCCAAGGACTTCAATCAAAAGGACAATATATTTGGGGTTCAACACACAATTCAAAACCGGGATATATAAATGGATATTTTATTTTTGATATGCAGGCTGATAAAAAATATTTTTTCAAGGCAAATGAAGAAAAAATATTTAAAACAGAACTTTCAATCAGAAACATTGGAGAGGAAAAGCTTTATTCGCCTTACGATTTCTATTTAAAAGAGGTTAAAAAACTTAACCAGCCTGGCTTCTTCAGCTTGGCACTATGGTTCGATAAAAAAATTTAAGGTTGTTTTATAACTTCAATAGCGCAAATTTTCGCGTTTTGGACGGAAGAGATGAAGCGGATTTTGATTTGACCGTCGGAATCGGGCGTCATGTTCTCAAAACTCTTATCGATCGCCTTGTCCATCACTTTGGTTTCTTTGAGAATATCGAAGTTGGGCAAGACCTTTTTGCCGTTGATCAGTATGTCAAAAACCCTCTCACCAGGATTCTTCACGTAGGTTTCGACGAACTTCATACGGACCTTGTACTTGCCTGGCAGAACGGGAAAGCTATATCCAAAATCCGAACCCCAGCGCTCAACGGTATAAAGGAGCGGGTCTTCGGTGCCCGTGATGGGTCTTCCGGTCCAGGCCGTATCCCCGGCCATGACGCCCTTTTCCCGTGACCAAACCACGCCGGCATGGTCGGTAAAATCGTCTCCCCCCGCCCGAATGCGCCAAGTATCCGAAGATGGTAGGGGTGGAGGGGTGGGTCGGGCCGCGAATTCCACTGGGTCCAGCACCACATTGGGAAGCATCTCAAACCATGTAAAGTCCGCGTAGGATTTGGATGTCCGGCCATTGGCGCTGGCATATAGTCCGATGGCCGTCCCCGTGAACCCGCCCGCCTTCTCGCGCGAAAGATCCGCCGAGGGTGAGGCCGCCAGGGTTTTCCAGACCTTTCCATCCACCGACCAGGCGAACTGGTAGCGGTCTTCGGCGGCGGATATTTCCAGTAGAACCTTACCGCCATCAAAAGGAGTTTGCGCAACCATATAGTTTTGACCCTTCACATGGTTCCGCGCGAAGAGCAGTGTCTTCCCGTCGAAACGACCCACGGAAATTTCGTAATGGTTGTCGTCATTGGCCCTGACGCAAAGGCCCGCCTCTTCCCCATCCTGGGCGGGAGTAAATTCCATTTCAGTCCTGACGCTCAGGCGGAAGGTTGGTTGCCGCTGGCCCACGAAAGCCGGCTCCTCCATCTTTTTGTCCAGGCTGTCCTTGGCCGCCTTGATCCTTAAATAACCCTTTCGCTCGGTGAGGGAAAAATTCTCAGGGTTGTAGTTGCGGATGTGAAGCCATTCGGGCCCCAAGTTGGCTGCCGTGAACAGCGTCTTGGCCGGAGCCGAGGGAACCGGGAAGGGTTTAAGTTTCGGCGCGGGCATTTCCAGAGCCACATGGTGCTCGCCATTCACAACGGGCCATCCATCTTTCGTCCAAATAACGGGAGCCAGAAAACTTTCCCGGCCCAAAACCGACTTTCCATCTTTTGGGCGGACCCCCAAGAAAACCACCCACCAGCTATTATCCTGCGCCTCGAACAAGTCGGCATGACCCGTGCACTGGATGGGGCTGTTGGGTTCATCGCGTTCGGTCAAAATGGGGTTATAGGGACAGTCCACCCAGGGCCCCCAGGGGGAATCGGATCGATGGATGGTCTCCATGTGTCTGTCGCCCGTGCCGCCTTCGGCCAGCATGAGGTAATACTTACCCTTGATCTTGTAAAGATGCGGACCCTCGTTCCACACTTCGTTCGGGTCGTTAAAGATCACCCGGGAAGTGCCGATGGACTGGCCGGTCTTTGGATCGAACTCGCATTGTTTGATGCCCACCCTCTCTCCCCCGCCCTGGCTGGTGTAGTAGGCCTTTCCGTCGTCGTCGAAGAATATGGAGCCGTCAATGTCCGGAATGTTCATCCAAACAGGTTCGGACCAGGGGCCCTTGGGATCCTGGGCGGTCACGATGAAATTACCCTTACCGCTCACGTTGGTACAAGTCAGATAGAAAAGGCCCTTCCAATAGCGGATGGTCGGCGCGTAAAGCCCGCCGAAATCCGTGGCCCCTTTCAAGGGAAGCTGGCTGGGCCGGTCAAGGGCGTTGCCGATGAGTTTCCAGTGAACGAGATCCTTGCTGTGGTGAATGGGCAGGCCTGGGAAATATTCAAAGGTGGAATTGACGAGATAAAAGTCCGGCCCGACCCGGCAGATGCTGGGGTCGGGGTGGAAGCCGGTCAGGATGGGGTTCGTGAAGGTTTTCGTGGTTTTTGCCTTTTTATTTTTTCCGGAGGTTGTTTTCGCGGAGGCCAGGCCAAAAAAAAGGACGGCGCCCAGGAATAGGACAAAAAACTTGGGGAAATTGATCCGGTTAAATGTCATTGGGGAGATTATAGGACAGGATCGGGAAAAGGGAGAAAATCAAAAAAGATGAAAGGCTTAAACATTAAACCTTAACTTTACCCTCACCCCATCCCCCTCCCCTCGATGGCGAGGG
>JAHFCG010000124.1 GCA_023249615.1 candidate division FCPU426 bacterium
GGAAAGTGGAGATGCCCGACTCGGCCGAAATCCCCGCGCCGGTAAGCACAACCGCTTTTTGGGCTTTAATAAGTTTTTTAATAATTTCTTTCGGGTACAAAAAAACTCCTTAAAGAAAAACTCTTTTTCCCCTCATCCTACCCTCTCCCGCCAGGGGCGGGGTAAGACGAAAAATGGCCTGAGATGTTCCCACTCTCCATGGAGGGGAAAGGGCGGGGTGAGGGTAACTTTAGGGGCGCCATAAATGTCGCCCCTACATTAAAAACTAAAAATTATTTTTATCAGGGTTTATGTCCCGCGGTGGCGAGATCCGGAAAAGCCCTTCGGAAGGGGGGATAAGCCCCCTTTTCAGACCTGTCGCTCCATCCCAACACTTTGCCGGTCTCCGCGTTTAGAAGGTAAAAAACATCCTGGGCGCCTGGACCTCCCGGCCAATGAACCGCCGCCATGACCAGCCGCTTTCCGTTTTTTTTGAAGATGGAAAGGGAAATATCCTGAAAGGAGGAACTGGGCGCGAAGGGTAAATGGGTTTTCCAAACCTCTTTTTTAAGGGGGTCAAAACAAAGAATAAGACCCTCCGAACCCTCGGCAACAAAGGTATTTCCCCAGGGACCACGGACCGCGTCGCGCACGTCATGAAGCCCGTTTTCTTTTCCCATGGACCAAACCACTTTGTCTTCCTGATAAAGAATTTCAAGAATGCTGGAATCCTTCAGGACCGTGAAAAAATTGTTGCTGTCCGGGCAGACTCGAACCGAAAGCGGAGGGGCCGGAAGCTTGTATTCCCAGCGGATTTTGATGCTGGTGCTTTGCGGGTCCGCCAGGAATAACCTTTGATTCTTGGCGTCCGCGGCCAAAACCAGGGAAGGATCGCCTTCCTCATTCCAGTCGATCGCCGCCGCGCTTTGAATGGAGACACCCTCAAGAGAGCCCCAATCCCACAGGATCCGGCAGCCTTTCCAGACTTTGCGAAGGAGGAAAACATTTTTCGACCCACCCGTGACCAGGAACTTCCCGGAGGGTTGGGGCTGTACATCAAGAATCGGACCGTCAACCTTGTAGTCCCAATCAAGTTTCCCGTGGGAATTCACGTGGGCCAGGACGTTGTGGCCTTTCTCGCAAATAAGAAGGGGCGGCAGGGGCGGCTTAGGTTGACCGGTCTGGGAAAAAAGAGGCAAACTAACGCCGGAAAAAATTAAAAAACTCAAAAGAAGCCCCAGGAATTTCTTGGAGTCTTGGTATCTTGGTGGTGAAAAGAAAATACTGGTTCTCACGTACACCAAAACCTGATAATTTCAAAACTGCGGTTGACCGCCCTGATTCTGGAGCAGAGGGTGACCACCAACAAATCCTGAATTCTTAAGGCCGTGGCGGGGTGTTCCTGTTCAAGTTTCTTGTATTCCGCGTGGGGCAAATAATAAACCACGGCGTTATCCTCGGCGATGGCGTCCGCCGACCGGGGAGCCCCGTCCACCAGGGCCATCTCGCCGAAAATATTTCCAGCCGTTAACACCGTTAAAAGGTGCTCCTGATGAATTTTCTTCCCCTCGGGTATGACTTGTTTGCTGATCTTGATCTTTCCCGAACGAATGAAATAAAAACCGTCCCCTGCCGCGCTATCCTTGAAAACATATTCCCCCATCTGGATGGGAATTTCCTTGAGGATATTCGACAGAATTTCCCAATCCTTGTCCTTAAAACCGCGGTAGGGCGCGGCGTCCTTGAAAACGGTCATGTCAACGGACATTTAAACCTCCGAAATTTTTACCACCAAGGGAACCAAGTTCACCAAGAAGGCCAAATCCTATAAAGCTTTCCTCTTAATTCCTTTTTTGAAAATGAGGACATTAAAATTGATAAGAAAGCCCAATCTTTTTTTCGCGAGTTTTAAATAGGTAATTATCTGGGCCTCGTGGATTGGAAGAAGGTTCTCGACGGCCTTGATTTCGAGAATAATTCTCCCCTCAACAATTATATCTGCCCGAAAACCCACGGGTATTTCTACCCCTTCATAAATCAAGGGGACCGCGACTTGACGTTGAACCTTTAAACCGCGTTGATTCAACTCATGTATCAAACACAGTTCATAAGCATTTTCCAGTAAACCAGGACCCAGATTCTTGTGGACCTTATATGCCGAATCCACGATTTGTTTCGCGATTAGATCTAACTCAGGATCGATTTTTTCAAATTCCATTTTTATCCTTCTTGGTGAACTTGGTGGTTTAATCAGATTTTGCCTTTTAAGTCGTAGATGAACTGTCTGGCCGTTCGGCCGGAACGAACATGGTTCGCCTTTTCCCATTTTAAGGCTCGGGAGTGCAGCTCCACTTTGGGAAGCTTGATTCCCTCAAACCGTGCCCAACTCTCCACTATCTTAAGATAGGTTTCCTGGTCCGGCGTGTAAAAAGACACCACGAGCCCGAACCGATCGGAGAGGGAAAGCTTTTCCTCCACCGAATCCTGCCCATGAACCTCCCCGTCTTTATGAACACCCTCTTCCCTCTCGGCGAAAAATTCCTTCACCAGATGCCGGCGGTTGGAGGTTGCGATGAGAATTACGTTGGGTGGAGTAGCCTCAATACTTCCTTCCAGCAGGGCTTTGAGCCCCTTGTATTGGGTTTCGTTTTCCTCAAACGAAAGATCATCCACAAAAAGGATGAACTTTTCACGGCGGCCCCTTAAATCCCTGAGAATGTCATGGAATTCGTCCAGGCGGGACGCCGGGACCTCCACCAACCTTAAACCTTTCTCCTGGTAGGTGTTTAATAACGCCTTTACCGTCGAGGATTTTCCGGTTCCCCTTTCCCCATAAATCAAAACATTGTTGGCACCCTTTTCCGCCACAAAAGATTCGATATTTTCGATCAGGGGTTTTCGTTGTTCGTCATACCCCACCAGATTTTCCAGACGGATGGGATCAACCGCCTCAATCCCCGTTAAATGACCTTTTCCATTTTTAGGAACCTCCCAACGAAAAGCCCTGTTTCGCCCAAACAGGCCGCAACCGTTTTGGTAAAAAAAATCCGCGAGATCTTTCACCAAATTCGACGAAAAAGCGTTTAAGATTTTTTCCTTTATTTTTCTTCTTTCCTCCAACCAGGGTGTGTTGACGGAAACGGCCAGGCCCTGGGTGTCTTTTAAGGACGGGGTGGGAAACCCGAATTTCTTTTCAAGTTCCTTGATTTCGCTTTCCCAATCAGGTCTGAGAACAAACTGGAGGAACCCTTTCAACTCGCTTTCGTATTCTTTAACCAGGGAGGAGGTAATTTGGTGGAGGGGAACCAATTCGGCCTTGCGGTGGAAGGGGTTGGTATCCTCCAATAACCTTTCGAGGAAAAAATCCTGCAGACCGTTCCCCACCTGGACGTGGCGGGTGAATTCCTGGGTTTCGATGACCAGAGCCCAGAGTCTCCGGTAATAATAGGCCCCCTCCCCGGGGGAGTTGGCCGAAACAAAATTCCAGCCATAAAGCTCATCCCACGCCGCGCCGATGGGGTGGTTAAAGATTCCCTTCAACAAGGGAAAACTGTTTGAGGAAAAAACCTTTAGGGGTTCTTTCGGGGCTGCCTTTTTTGTTTTGGATTTTTTTACGGCCATACTTGAATCACCCCTTGAATGGACCGCCATTTTACCGGGTTTTCCACCCTCCCCCCACCTGTTTTTACCTCCCTTCAGGACTTAATATGAGCGGGAAGGAAGTAGAAAATGCCCCCTTTTTTAACTTTAGAACAATTGCTCCAACAGCGGTCGGCCGAGGGCACCCTCTATGAGAAACTCTCTGAAAACCGCGTCCAATGCCACGCCTGCGCCCACCGATGCAAAATCCCCGAGGGAAAAAAGGGGATCTGCAAGGTTCGTTATAACGAAAAGGGAATCCTCCAGGTTCCCCGAAATTATGTGGGCGGGCTCCAGGTCGATCCGATTGAAAAGAAACCCTTCTTCCACGCGCTCCCCGGCGCCAAGGCCTTTTCCTTTGGAATGCTCGGCTGCGACTACCACTGCGATTACTGCCAGAACTGGATCACCAGCCAGGCCCTGCGTGACCCCGCTTCCGAGGAATCCGGCGCTTCTCCCCAGGACTTAACCGCCAAAGGACTTGTCGCGCTCGCCGTGGAACAAAAATGCCAGGTGGTGACCTCCACCTACAACGAACCCCTCATCACCAGTGAATGGGCCGTGGAGATTTTCAAGCTGGCCCGGGAGAAAAATCTGGTTACTTCCTATGTTTCCAACGGCAACGCCACGAAGGAGGTTTTAGAATTCATTCGCCCCTGGGTGGATTTGTACAAGGTGGACCTAAAGGCCTTCAACGACAAAACCTACCGGCGGAATTTGGGAGGAACCCTGCTACCGGTACTTGAAACCATCGAGCGCCTCAAAGCGATGGGGTTTTGGCTGGAAATTGTGACCCTGGTGGTTCCCGGCCTAAATGACAGCGAAAAGGAGCTTGCCGACATCGCCCACTTCATCGCCTCCGTCTCAAAGGATATTCCCTGGCACGTTACCGCCTTCCACCCTGACTACAAAATGGAGGACAGGGTCTGGACTGATCCCGGAAAATTAAACGTCAGTTATGAAATTGGAAAATCAGCGGGCCTCAACTTTGTTTATTCCGGCAACCGGCCGGGCGAGGTGGGTACCACGGAAAACACCTACTGCCCTTCCTGCAGGGAACTTTTAGTGGAACGCCAAGGGTTTCAGATCAGGCAAAACAAAATGGGTCAGGAAGGAAAATGCCCGGGGTGTTCCGTTCCCATACCGGGTGTCTGGAAAACCCCCGGTCGTGAACCCAACCAGGTTATTTCCCTTGAAGCGACACCGCTGGCCTCGAAAGCCACAGCCAACATGCTTCCCGCGAATTAACGCCAATTATCACCATAAAAATTCAAAATAATTTCAAAAAGCTTTATTCTTGACTTACCGTTTGCGAAAATCTGCGCCAATTTGCGGCTAAATTTTTCGAGGTTCTTTCATGTTCATCACCTTCGTCGATGACAACCCCGCTTCCAAGAAAATTCCCTTGGCCAATACCACCCTTATCCTCATAAATATTCTGGTTTGTTGGAAAACCCTTGGCCGGGCTGATTTCATGGACATCCTTAATCTTTACGGGTTCATACCCGTGGTTCCCCTCCGCCACTACGGCCTGGGAATTTTCACCGCCCCTTTTCTGCACAGCAGTTGGACGCAATTGGTGGCCAACATGACCTTTCTTTTTATGTTCGGCAAGGGGGTGGAGGAGCGGATCGGCAGTAAACGTTTTTTAACCGCCTACTTTCTCTGTTGTTTCGCGGGGGAGGCCTCTCAGATGTATTTCCGTCCCGCGGGTACCCTGGCCCTCATCGGCGCCTCGCGCGCGGTGACCGGGCTGGGAGTAATGTATTTGTTTTATTATCCCTGGGGCCGAATGAAATGGATTCTTTCTTTTTTCGGGGTTCCCTTGCTGGAATTTCCCTCCCGAACCGCTTATGTCCTTGGCCTCTGGGGCTTGGTCCAATTTTCCTTGGCCTTTTTCCCGTGGTCAAAGGTGGCCCCGATCACCTCCACCCTTTCCAAATTTGGCGGTTCGATCTTCACCATCAACCCCACGGCTGGCATCGCCTGGGGGGCGCACCTGGGGGCGCTGGTCGCGGGAATGGTTCTTTTTTTCCTCATGCCCCAGAAAAAATCTAAGGGGTAGCTTTTTCATTCAATCGAATAATGGATTTTGAAAAAAGAACGTCCGGGGAAGGATTCTATTTAACAGCCTTGTTAAGAAAATCCATCGTCCCTTCCCTGCCGTAATAACCCACCAATTTTTGTGAATCGGTCCTACCGGGAAACTGAACGACCAGGGTGGGAAAACCCTGGAGCTCGTATTTTTCCTCAATAGCCCCGATGTCAGGAGGATTTTTTCCCTCTTCCCTTTGGCGGTCCAGAACCCTCACCGGAATAAAAAGTTGATTGATGCGCTTGGCGCAGGCGGGGTTCTCAAACACCGTCGAGGTTAACCTGTGGCAGGGCCCGCACCACTCCGCGGTAATGTCATAAAGGATTGGCTTTTTCGTTTGAAGGGATTCCTTTAAACCCTCGGCGGGACTTCTCCAGGCGATCCTGTGGGTGGTCTTGGCCTTTCCCTTGGGGTTTTTTGATTCCTTCGCGGCCGCCAAACCAGCGGCCAAAACAAGCCCCAGAAAACACAGCGGAATAAGTTTCCATCCTTTACCTTTGGTTTTGACAAAACGGAAGGAAGTCTTTGAGTTTGAAAATCCAAAGGCTGAATGGGTCATGGGGTTATTTTATTAAGGAAGGACCGGAGTTACCTATTAAAATCAGAATGTTTTTAACAAGGACCAATTCTTTGGGAATCCGTTAAAAAAATTCCTAATTTTGAACCACATCCGACACACCGGAGATCGAAACCGGAAGACTTGAAAGAGGAACCACCACCGCAAGAACCTGGTTGCCAACCATGTTAAATACGCAGGGTCCACCGCAGTTGCAAGTGCTTCCCTTGACAGCCGCGACATCCACAGAGCCGGAGGAAACACAGGCCGAGTTGATTTGATAACTGACCACCAACCCGCCTCCCGGCGAACAGGATTCAGTGCCCCAATTGATCACCACAAGCATTTGGGTGGAAAAATTCACGGGAGCGGTGGTGCCGGTAAATCCCCGGTAGGAATCCCAATTCGCCTGGTTCCGAATGACGTAACCCCGAACCTGGCCGTAGTTCATGACGCTGATTCCGGCGGAAGCACCCACGAGTGACGGCGGGCAAATGGTAGAGAAAGGCGTGGGGGTTCCTGTGACGGCCGGAGTGGGAGATACGGTGATGGGGGGCAGGGGGGTCTGGGTGTAGGTGGCTGAACCTGTCGGTGTCGAGGTGCGGGTAAAAGTCGCGGAACCCGTCAAGGTCCATGTGGGTGTCTTGGTGTATGTCGCGGAACCGGTTGAGGTCGGGGTTTTAGTGGCAGTGGGCGATCCTGCCGTTGGCGTGAAGGTTGAAGTCGGAGTTCCAGGAGTCCATGTAAAAGTGAACGTGCGGGTCGGAGAACCCACGCTTGGTGATGGAGTCCAAGTATAGGTCGTGCAGGGGCATAAGGTATAAGTCCGGGTCGGAGTAAAAGTGTAAGTGTTCGAGCCAGTCAGAGTTGATGTGGGTGTTGAGGTGGAAGTGGAGGATCCGGTGCTGGTGGGGGTCGCGGTTGAAGTCGAGGTACCAGTAGGAGAAACCGTTGGCCCGGGATTAGTTGAGGTTGGGGTTACGCTCGGAGAAATAGAAGCCGAAGTGCTGGTGGAAGTCGGCGTTGGGGTATCCGTGGGTGGAACCGGGGCGGGTGCGGTAGGCGTAATGGGTCTGAGGCAGGCCTGCGTTCCAGTCATTATCAGGATTAAAAACGCTACCATTTTTATTTTCGACATACTGTGGCCTCCCGGAGTTCACTACGGCTTCTAGACGGGGAAATGCCTTTTTATTTCATTAATTTTTTAAGTATTTTATTGAAGCGTTAAAACTGGCTGGGAAATCGGTTTATCTGGTTGGGTTTTTATGAAAAAAGTTGGCTGAGTTGTTCCTTTGTAGCTGATGAAACGGAAGCCACTTTCATGTTTTCCGCGACGTGTTCCTTCCTTTTCATCCCCACTAGGGCGGCTGTTACGCCGGGTGTGGAACGGACAAACTGGATTGCTCTTTGGGCGTCGGTTTGAAGTCCGGTAAGAATTCCCGCGATGGAGGGAGGCAAATTTTTGGAAAGCCTGGATTGAAGAATGGACGCGCTGGTGAAAACCGCGATGCCGTTGGCTTTGGCGGCTTCCAAAAGCGAAACCGTCTGGGAACCCAGCACCTGATTGTTCACCCCCCAGGCCTCGGCCATTCCCATGTTGAAGGGAAGCTGGATGGCCTTGAAGTTGTGGGATGATCCGCCGGCCTTTTCCGCGACCTTGAGAACTTCCCCCAAGGAAAGATGTTCGGGTGATTCAGTGGGAACCCTGTACCCGTTCCAGGTGGCCGTGCCGTAAGCCTTGATCTTTCCTTCCTTTACGAGCGTTTCCAATTCCTCAAAGGCCGTTCGAAGGCGGTTCAGGAATTCCTCCCGGGGCACCACGTCCAATTGAGTCTCGGGATTGTGGATGTAATAAAGGTCGATACAATCCACCGCGAAATTCTTGAGGGACCGCAAGAATTTC
>JAHFCG010000225.1 GCA_023249615.1 candidate division FCPU426 bacterium
CTTGGCCGGCGGGCTCCAGGAGGTGCCGAAGATCCGCACGTTGGGGTTCTGGCTCAAGGCCAGGGTGGCCGCGGCCGCCTCGGTACCCCAATTGGAATTCCCGGATTCGTCGATGAGGATGCGGTTAATGGAGAGGCCCACCTGTCCGTTCACCTGGCTGGCGGGAGGGGAACCAGAATCGTCATGCCAGAGGGTGACCGCGATGGTTCGGAGGCTGGCGATGGAATCCCAGACACTGGCGGCGCCAAAACCCGAGATGGTTTGATAGGTGGTCCCGGTATTGACCGTTACGGTTTGGGCCCAGGATGGGGAAAAGTTCGTTAACACCCCCAAAACTAAAAGGAAGAAAACGATTTTTATTCTCATGAAAGACTTCATTTGACCCATTTTGTCCTGATTTTTGGGGCGGCCGATTTCAGTCGGAAGCCTTGGTTGAAAACGATTTCATAAGAAACATACCCCCACCTGGATTCCCCCGCAAGCGAAGTTCCAAAGGAAATGTGCCCAAAACGTCATTTTATTTGACTTTTATTTCTTTTCCCGAAATGTAACCGGTATAAGTCGAAATTTTTTCGTTCAAACGGCCTGGGATTTTTCACGGAACTTTTGGGGGGAAATTTTTGATTTTTTTCTGAAAAACCGGGTGAAGGCGGAGGCCGACCGAAAACCGCAATCAGCAGCGATTTTCGCGATGGGCAGGCTGGTGGTTTTTAATAATTCGCGCGCCTCGTCCAAACGCCTGTTTTGCAAAAAGTTTTCCAAACCCACTCCGAAGGTCTTGTGAAAACGCCGGCTCAAGGTGGAAACGGATACCCCGGCGAGTTTGGCCAGGGGACCGGTTCTGATCGGTATTTTGAAATTTTGATTCAGGTATTCCCTGACCCTGTCCATGGAATAGGTTTCCTGAAGGGATTTTGGTTTCTCGATCCGCTGAACCAGGATCCTCAGCGCTTCCTGAAATCCCAGAACCAGGTCTTGAAACGTCGCCGCCGCCTCCAACCGGTGAATCACCTCCCGCCTGAGCTGATCCGATTCCCTCCTGGATAAATTCATCCGTTGGGCGGCCGTCTCCGAAAGCCGGTTCAGGGCGTACCGGAAATGCAGGGGTATTTCCCGCGGCGCGCTGAAGGAGAGCCGGATGGCTCCCTTGATAAATTCCTCCTTGACGGCCTCCAATCCCAGGAAGGAGGACCGGCTGAAGGAACGGTTGATTTCCTCCAGGAGGTTCTCGAAATCATCGAAGCCCCCGGTTGTTTTTTCTTTTTTCTTTTCCGCGTAAAAAACAATGTTCCTTTCAGCGCCCCGTTTCAAATGGAGGGCCAAAACCGCCTGGCGGTAGGATTTATTCAGCGGCTCCCCCGGCAAAACCGTTTCACCGATGCCGATCAAAACAGGAACCCCCAATTCCTTGACGGCAAAATCATGGATTTTTTTGGCGAGGGTTTCGATCCAACGGCGCTGCGCGAGACGGGGCAGCTCCGGGTCGGCCGAAGTGACAAACACCGCTCCGTAATCCTCCAGTTTCCCGCCGACCGTTTCCGGAAGGGTTTGGCTGAACAAAAAACACCTCCGTTGAAATTGGTAAACACGGACTGTTTCTTCCGTCCAGTCCAACTGGGTTTTGACGGGGCGCCGGGGAATAACCGTCAAAACCGTGGTGGGTACCCGGGTAAGGCCAATTTCATCCTTCGTCCAACTCCATTTTTCAAGCTGACGGCTCCAGGCCGGAACGGATTCGGATATGGGCCTCCCCAGGGCCCAATCGAGCCAATAGCTGTGGGGAAGGTGTTTGGAAAAAACCTCCCGAAAAAGTTGATTAAGCCTTTTTCCGATGGAATCCATTTCCTCCCTGGCGGCCAAAAGCCTGGAAAAAAGCTCAAGGGATTCCTGAAAAGCCGGAAACAGGGGCCCGTCCAGCACCGGAATTTCCAAAAGGACCCGGACAAACTCCCGGTACTCGGGCAGGGCGGAGGTGGGTTCCTTCCCCGTCAACTCCCTCCAGGATTCCTCCAGAAACGAGGATGTGATTTCACTTTTGCGGAAGGCGCCGGCTTGAAGGGTGCCCAGGATTTTCCCGTCCTTGATGACGGGAACGAAAAAATCATGAAAACCAAGACGTTCCCCGCAAACCGTTTTCCGGGTGGATTCCAACTGGTCAAAACATTTCTGGATAAAACGATCCCTGGCTTCGGCGCTACGGTACAAAACCTCCAACGAATGAAAGTTGGCGACCCGTTTACGGCGGTTCAACGCCCACCAATCCTGGGGCGGGCCGTGGGTGATGAGAAAACAGCTTAAATCGACGTAGTAAAGGATGATGCTGTGGAAATGGTGGAAATTTTGAAAAAGGGAATAATGATAGGCGCTTTTGTTTTTCATGAACCGATAACCATGGGAGGAACTCCTTCCACAAGATTACCTTAAATTGGGAATTTTCAGAAAGGAAATTGAGGGGCCCGGAATGACCGGTGGAATTATTTTTGGACTACCAATTTGCCGACCGACCGGCCCGCGTTTGTATTCACCACCACATAGTAGATCCCGCTGGCCAGAGGGCTTCCCCACCTGTCGGCCAGGGTGATCGGTACGGTTGTTCCGTTGGGTACTTGCCAAAAGTCCGCCTCCAGCACCTTGCGGAACGCGATGGTGAATATCTTGACCT
>JAHFCG010000125.1 GCA_023249615.1 candidate division FCPU426 bacterium
GGAGTTTGCAACAATTATTGGGTTGCATCCCGTTGGATGTGCGCAAGATGCGGTTAAGGTATTTCTAATTTCAAAAATTAAACAAGCACAATAACTATTATTTTTTGAGCCAGGTTCCTTCTTTTTTTCTATCATCAATATATTTTTCTATATCTCTTCTTATCTTGATAATTTCATCAGAGGTAATATTTTTCTTTTCTTTTTTTGCGAAAAGTGTCATGTACCAAGTGTTTTGTGGATTTCGTTTATCAAAATAAATGATTATCCGAAACCCGCCACTTTTTCCGGATTGCATGGATTTGCATGCCATTCGTGCCTTCCAAACTAATTCACGAAAGGATGGCAATGGATCTGCATAATCTTTCGGGTTTTTAAAAAAACCGGGGAAGGTTTCATTCTCAAAGTCGACCAAATCGTTAAACAAACTTGGATATTTTTTCTTTAGGTGGGCGAATTCTTTTTTAAAAGAATCGTGTCTATTGGGTAATTGTTGCAATTGTCTTTTTTAAGGAATCTTTATTTTCCAAAACAAAGTCAATTGATTCAATTTTTTCTTCGATTTGTTCAATAAAAAGCTCAATTCTGTTTTTAAAAAATGGATTTTCTTTCATGAATTTCAAAGATTCAATTTCAAGAATGAATAATTTTTGAACAAAAGCTAGTTGTTTTATTTCCAAGAAAGGGATAATTTCAAAAACCTTTTTGGTCTTATATTCAAAAATAAATGGATCAACTTGGGCCAATAAAAACATACGAATAGAATTGGAAGAAGACTTCCAATCTATGTTTGATTCTTTTTTGGCAAAGTTTTGAAATTCAGAGATTGTGGTAGTGCAGTTCATAAAAACTCCAACTCCTAATTTATGGGTTATTATTAATAATATACATGCGATTTAATAACAATAGACTTCTAAAAAGTTGTCAAAAACGGTAAATCCCCAAAAACCCTTATTTTTTACTATTTTCTAATTAGGACACGGCCGGCGGGTTTCGGTTCTTGACACCCTCTCCAAAACCCTTATAATTCAGGCCCTTGTCACAAAAGACGCCCGAAATTAAGGCCCTGGGTCTACAGGCGGGAAGCTTCACCGGCAAGCAGTGCATTTTAAAAGGATTGAGTAATGGAAAAGAACAAGACTTATCTCTCGAGCGCCAAAGACATCCAGCGCAAATGGTGGATCGTCGACGCCAAGGACCAGATTCTCGGACGTTTGACCTCCCAAGTCGCGGCGATTCTGCGCGGCAAGCATAAAACCAATTTCCAGCCGAGCCTGGAAAACGGGGACCATGTGGTCATCATCAACGCGGAAAAGATTGTCCTCACCGGCAAAAAATGGGACACCAAGGCCCACCACCGCACCTCGGGCCGTCCGGGCGGATTGTCCACCGAAACCTACAAGGTGATTCGTCACACCAAGCCGGAAAGAATTTTGGAATACGCCATCAAGGGCATGCTGCCCAAGACCAAACAAGGCGATAAGATTTTTGGCCGCGTCCAGATTTACAAGGGTGAAACCCACCCGCATTCAGCGCAAAAACCCCAGCCGTTCACGCTGGTCTATAGCGCCAAAAGAGGAGAATCCTAGTGGCAGCCACGAAAGAACAATTCGCCGCGACCGGACGCCGGAAAACCTCCGTCGCCCGCGTCATCTTAAGACCGGGGAAGGGCCTGTTTATCGTCAACGGCAAACCGGTTGAGAAGTTTTTTCCTGAAATGAAATTGGCCGTCGTTCGGTCGCCCCTGGAAACCGTTTCAGCCCTCGGCAAGTACGATGTTTACGCCAACCTTACCGGAGGCGGCGTGACCGGCCAGTCCGAAGCCCTTCGCCACGGCATTTCCCGGGCCCTTTTGAAAGTGGACGCTGAAATGCGCAAGCCCCTGAAGGCCGCCGGGTTCCTGACCCGCGACCCGCGAATGGTCGAGCGCAAGAAGTACGGGCGCAAGAAGGCCCGCAGACGCTTCCAGTTCTCGAAGCGTTAAATCGAGAAAGTTTTACCAATCCCACGCCCTTCACGGGGCGTGGGATTTTTTGTTTCAAGACAATCTTAGCCACCGATTTACACCGATGAACAAGGATGAAATCTCCTGGTTTCGAAAATCAAAATTAATCAGTGTTCATCGGCGGCAAATGCTTTGAGGTGAATGATGTCCCATAAACCCCAAACAACCCCCAAGATCGCCGTCAACGCCGTTGTTTTTAATGACAAGGGAGAGGTCCTCCTGGCGAAGCGGACCGATAACAGCCTCTGGTGCATTCCCGGCGGCCATGTGGACCTGGGGGAGACCCTGGCGCAGGCCTGCCTGCGGGAGCTTTTTGAGGAGACGGGATTAAGGGGCGAGGTGGTCCGTTTGGTGGGGGTTTATTCCGACACTAAAAATTCCCTCCACATCCTGCAGGGGCCGGAATGGCACACCGTAAGGGTTTCGTTCTTGTGTGAAATCGTTGGTGGTACAATAAGGGCCAGTAAAGAGACCAGTGAAATTAAATATTTTGATTTAAACCACCTGCCGGACCTGATCACCGATCATACCAAAAGAATTCAGGACGCGGTCGAAAACAAAACCGACGCCTTGTTTCAATAACTTCCACGAAAGGGAAACCATGCCAAGATCCAAACCGAACCGTGAGAGGCGGTCCATTCCCCGCGCCAAGGATAAAAGGGCTTCCCAAAATCCATTCATCGCCAATGAATTCAAGGAACAGGATACCTGGCGCATGTTCCGAATCATGTCGGAGTTCGTGGAAGGTTTTGAGGCCCTCCGGGATATCCGTCCGGCTGTTACGCTTTTTGGTTCGGCAAGAACCCCCGAAAGCGGCGCGGATTACATCATGGCCCGTGAAATTGCCTATGGTTTATCCAAAAAAGGGTTTTCCATCATCACGGGGGGCGGCCCCGGCGTCATGGAAGGGGCCAACCTGGGGGCCCACGAGGCGGGGGGGCGTTCCATCGGCTGTAATATTGAGCTTCCCTTTGAACAGAAACCAAACCCCTACATCAATCTGCCGGTAAATTTTCATTATTTCTTCATCCGTAAGGTGATGTTTCTCCGCTATGCCTCCGCGGTGGTGGTTTTGCCGGGAGGGTTTGGAACGTTGGATGAGTTATTTGAGGTTTTAACCCTGGCGCAAACCAAGAAAATAGACCCTATTCCCATCGTTTTGGTGAACAAAAAGTTCTGGCAGGGCGGGGTTGAGTGGATCAAAAACACCATTCTGGGCGACCGAAAGTATATTGATAAAAATGACCCCAATATTTTTACTGTCGTGGATACGGCCCAAGAGGCCATTAAAACCATCACCCAATATTACAAATATAAAAAGCTGTAACGACCTAGAGCCACCTCCAAAAATTCTAAATAACCCTCGCCCAGGGCTGATTTTGCCCTGGGGATTCCCAAGGGGAACCCTTGGGCGGTTCCCGGGGTAACATAGGGGGAACTTCCCCTATGAGCGCTAGCCGCGGGACGAGGGTACGTCGACCTTTTATTAAGATTTAATGTGGTCGACATAATGCCAATTTCATTTTGGATGGATATCCAAAATTGGCATAGGGTGAGGGGTGACGCAAGAGGTTTTTCCACCCTCATCCCGTCCTTCTCCCCTCGAGGGAGAAGGGGATTACTCATTTTTTGAGGTACCATTATGTTAATCAAACTCCTGTTTCGGATCTTTGTGGGTATTGTTTTTTTTCCCTTTTTTTCTTCAGTTTTCGCTTCCACCAGTATTGATCTCTCCAAAGCGGCGAACATGGGTTTGTCGGAGTCCTTTGACGAAGCCGTTTCGGGCGCTGGGGACCTCAAGGAAAAGAACGGTTTAAAAAATCTCCCGACCGGCAGTCAAACCTTCCGGGGTGTTCCATTTAGAATCCTTGATCCGGCAAGTAACCAAGGCCGCTCCTTTGTGGTTTTGAAGGGACGCAAAAAACCCTCTTTTCCCGATGGTGTTTCAATACCTGTCGATCATCTCAAAGCGTCCTTCCTTTATTTTCTCCATACCTGCCGGTGGGGTGGAACAGCCCAGAACATTACCGTCGCCGAATATGACGTTGTTTACGATGACGGGCAGGTCGTGGCGATTCCCTTGAGAGTTGGAGTAGAGTTCAATAATTTTTTTAACCCTGATGATACCAGCGCGAGTTATTTGGCCTGGTGGCACAAGTATAAGAATGTTGAGATGGGGATTAATTTTTTCCCCTGGAAGAATCCACGTCCTGACAAGTCCATCCAGTCGATCCTCTTTAAATCCCGCGGCAATATGCCGGTGCCCATTCTTTTCGCCGTTACGGCTTCGGATAAAGAACTTCCCATTTCGCTCGTTTCCCCCAAGCCTGAAAAGGAGGTTAAAACCGATACCTCCAAATGGATTCCTTTCGAGCCATCTACAGCTTCACCAGCTGGGACGGCTATCGACATGAGCTTCCTTTTGGATGCCCCGGCGGGGAAGCACGGCAAGGTCAAGGCGGAGGGAGACAAGCTGGTGTTTGAGGATGGGACCCCGGCAAAGTTTTGGGGGGTCAATCTCTTTGATTACCCAGCCGCGAACGAAAAGCCAACCAAAGTAAAGGAATTGGCGGATCGCTTGGCTGTAACGGGGTGTAATGTAGTGCTTACGGATGGCGGTTTGGGAAAAGACCAACTGGATTTATTTAAAAGCAAGGGTATTTATGTTTGCGTTCATTCAAAAGAGGCTGGGTCCGGACAAACTAAAACACCGACGCCTGATTTACCTCAGGAAGACCCGGCCGTTTTTTCTGCCGATTTACTGAATCTGGAACCAAAAACGTGGGGTTTTAAAGAGAACTTGGATGTACGGGTGACTAATGTTGTTATTGAGGTTCCTTTTATCGATAACCCAATGGTTTCTTTTCCTGAATTAAGTCTCCCTTTTAATTTTTCTCATGCCAGAAAATTTGGAAGGCCGTTTGGAGTTGATTGGGTGGTTTTTTGGCCTAATGAATTTCTTTCAGAAATTCCACTGCTTATTTCTTCCTATTCCAGCATGAATGGATATTCTGCATCTTTTGGGATGGATGGGGGGTATTCCGAAATTGAGTCCATGTTTCATTTGTTTTCTTTTTTTGACCAACCGAGAATATTAGTCCAGTGGCCTACCGCTTCCCTGGCCTACCAGCGCGGGGACCTGAAGGAAGGAAAAGTTTTCGTTTTGAATAAGGAGTCGGACAGCATCAAAGCCCTGGCTCACAAATCCGGCCTCAACCCCGAAGGCGGAAAGTTCAAAACCGACCGAAGCGGGGAACTAAAAGCCAAGGTGAATGAGAAGACCAAGTCTTTCGTTTCCGACACGGGGCAAATCACCTGGCAGGGGAACGTGGGAGTGGTAAAAATCGAAGCCCCAAGGTTCCAGGCCCTCATCGGTTTTTTAAGCCACCGCAAATTTAATAATCCCTATTGGGCCGTTGAAACACCCAATGTTTTCGCGTCGCTGTCGGCGATCTCTCTCAACAACAAAGCCATCAACGTTTCCGACCGCATCCTGTTGACTGGGGTGACCCGCATGGAAAACACGGGGATGGTTTATAACCAGACCAAGACCAAATTATTAAATCCCGGGAAAGCTCCGATCCTTGTTGAGCCTTTGAACGCCAAGATCGTCCTTTACCGCTTCCAGGCAGACCCTAAACTTAAAATCCGGGCCCTTGATGCCAATGGACAGCCCCTCAAAACAAGGGTTTCCGCAAAATGGGTGAAGAATAGCTATGTTTTCTCATGGGTTTCCTCGGCCTTTTATTTGGAAATCTATAAATAACCCCGAAAAAGCCTGCCTAATGGTTATATTTCCTTTTGTTTTCACCGAAAACTAAAACATTTTTATTCTTATTTTGTCTAATAAAATCGATTTAACATTAAACTGAAAGTGAGGTATCATTTTTTTGGTCAGCGTTTAACTTAATTTTCGGCGGATGGTAAATGGCCAACAGTGGAAACGATAAACCTGAACGACGTAAGTACACTCGGGCACAGTTTTCTGAGACAGTAACCGTGCACAATGTTACCGAATCAAAATCAGGTAACGTTTTTGAGGTTGAAGGACGCCCCATTACCGTCAGGGCCCAGGATGTGAGCGAAGGCGGCATGAAGCTGGAATTCGCCGAAACCGCTTCCCCCTCCCAAATTTATAAATTGAATTTCAAGATTCCCAAAAACGGTTCCGTTGATGTTTATAGCAAGTTGGCCTGGAAAGGCGACGGGTCCTTCGGTCTTCAGTTCATCGTTTTGGATGAGGAAGTTCGAAAACACATCCGAAACTACGTTTCCAAGGCGAGTTAAGGGTAGAAATACAAACCGGTTTATAAGAGAATCCACGCATCCCGCCCCGCAAGGTGAGCGGGATTTTTTATTTTTAGTAACAAAAATCCAGCGCCAAGACGCCAAGACTCCAAGAAATTCATTTTTCTTTCCAAGTTTTCAAATTTTCCCCATTTCCCCCTTGGAGTCTTTGTGTCTTGGTGGTGAAAATGGACTTTGATGAAGAAATCCTACCGCGACCTAAATGACGAACAACAGAAGGCTGTCATCCATGACACAGGTCCCGCCCTCATTTTGGCCGGGGCTGGTTCGGGCAAGACCCGGGTTATTACCTACCGCATCCTCCGCCTGATGGAAGAACGCAACGTCCCGCCTTTCAGGATTCTGGCCGTTACCTTCACCAATAAGGCGGCGCAGGAAATGAAGGATCGCGTGGCGAATCTCGCTGGCTACGCCAAGGCCCGGGAAATTTTCATCGGCACCTTCCACCGCCTTTGCCTTTCCATCCTCAAGCTTCACGCCGGCAAGCTGGGGTATAAATCGGGATTCACCATTTATGACGATTCCGACCAAAAAGGCCTTATCAAGGAATGCCTCTGGGACTTGAAGTGGGATGAGAAGCAGATCCACCCCCACGCGGTTCATGCCCATATCAGCAAGGCCAAGAATGAATTGATGAATCCCAAGGAGTATGTGGAAATCGGGACGGGTGTTTTTCAGGAGAGGGTGGCGCAAATTTACCCCCGGTACCAGACAAAGCTGATGGAAAACAACGCGATGGATTTTGATGACCTTCTTTTTAACGCGGTTCTTCTTTTAAAACAATATCCAGACATTTTGGAAAGCTACCGCCATCGGTTCGAGTTCATTCAGGTGGACGAGTACCAGGATATCAACATGGCCCAATACCAGTTGATTTCGGCCATCGCCCATCCCGCGAACAACCTTTACGTGGTGGGTGATCCGGATCAGTCCATTTACGGCTGGCGCGGGGCCGACATCCGCAACATCCTCCGGTTTGAGCAGGATTTCAAGGGCGCCAGGACTTTCAAGCTCCAGCAAAATTACCGCTCCACGAAGGCGGTCATCTTGGCCGCCCAGTCGGTGATCCGGAACAACTCCCAGCGCAAGGAAAAGGAATTGTTCTCCCTGCGGGAAATGGGTGAGACACCGACCTATTACCAGGCGGAAGACGACAAGGATGAGGCGGCTTTCGTTGTGAAGACTCTGTACGAGCGCCTGGGCCAGCCCGGCCGATCCTACAGGCACGTGGCAATTCTTTACCGCACCAACGCCCAGTCCCGGGTTTTGGAAGATGCCTGCCGGCGGAATAACATTCCCTACATCATCGTAGGGGGACTCAAGTTCTATGACCGCAAGGAAGTGAAGGACCTGCTGGCCTATTTACACGTGTTGGTGAATCCCAAAGATTCTGTCAGCCTACGGCGCATGATCAATATTCCCGTCAGGGGAATCGGGGGAGGAACGGTTACCAAGCTGGAGGAGAACGCGAAAAAGGAAGACCTTACCATGCTTGACGCCGCGAGACGGGCGGCCTTGGGCGGTGAGTTTCCCAAGAAAGCCACCCAGTCCCTTCTTGCCTTTGTTCAAATGATGGAAGGCCTGATCGCGGAAATGAACAACGTGAAGCCGTCCGAATTCGTAAAGATGGTTCTGGAACGTTCCGGTTACCTTACTTATTTGGCGTCCGAAAATACCATTGAAGCCAAGATGAGGGCGGAAAACCTGAAGGAATTGGTGAACTCGGTGGTGGACTACGAGGGGACCGCCGAAAAGCCGACCTTGGAAGGGTACCTGGACCAGGTTTCCCTGGTGGCCGACGCGGACAAGCTGGAGGATGACCGGAACTGCGTGACCTTGATGACCAT
>JAHFCG010000027.1 GCA_023249615.1 candidate division FCPU426 bacterium
ACGTCCCCGCTTCCCAGATCCTCAAAAACGGCCTCAATGTCCCGGCGGGCTTGTCCGAGCCGGAACTCAAACGCTGGTTTTCGATGATCGGCAAGAATAATCAGCCGGTCTCCGATCGTCCCTGCTTTCTTGGCGCGGGTCTTTATTACCACGAGGTTCCGGCGGCCGTGAAGGCCATGGTGACCAGGCCTGAATTTTTGACCTCCTATACCCCCTACCAACCGGAGATTTCCCAGGGTACTCTGCAAGTTCTTTTTGATTTCCAAACCTACATGGTGGAACTCACCGGGCTTGAAGTATCCAACGCTTCTTTATATGACGGCGCCACCGCCGTGGCCGAAGCCGTTTTGTTGGGCATGAGAACCCGCAAAAACGCCAGCCAGGTCCTGTTTTCCCGCGCCCTGCATCCAGAATACCGTGAAACCATCGCCACTTACCTGGCGCCAAAAAATATCAAGATCAACGAAATCCCCCTAAAGGGAACGGAAACGGACCTGTCCGCGCTGGAAAAAATGCTGACGCCAGAGTCTGTGGTTGTTCTTCAATCCTCCAATTTTTTGGGAACTTTTGAGGAAGTGGAGAAGGCCGCGAAAATCTGCAAGGCCAAGAACGCTTTCTTCGTTTTGGCGGTGGCGGAAGCCATGAATATGGCCGTCATGCCGACGCCTGGTTCCATGGGAGTGGACGCTTGCGCCGGGTCCGCCCAATCCTTCGGAAATGTCCTGGCTTTTGGCGGACCTCACGCCGGGTTTTTAACCGCCAAAATGGCCGACATCCGCCAGATGCCTGGCCGTATCGTGGGCGGCACCACTGACCGCGAAGGACGCGAAGGCCTCGTCCTCACTTTCCAAGCCCGTGAGCAGCATATCCGCCGTGAGAGGGCGATGAGCAATGTCTGCACCACCATGTCCCTTATGGCGAATTTCGCCTCAGCCTGGCTTTACTTTAAAGGGGGCATCGGCGCCCAGGACGTGGCCAAGCAAGGCATTGCCAACGCGTATTTTCTGGCGGAAGGCCTCGCCAAACTCCCCGGGTTCAAAATCGAGTCCACCCGTTATTCCAATGAGTTTGTGGTGAGGGCTCCCAAGGCCGGATTCGCGGATTTCCTCGCGGAATGGGGCTTGGTGGCGCCTTACGATTTGTCCAAGGACTATCCGGAGTTCAAGGATTGCGTGCTCGTTTGTTGCACCGAGATGACCCATGTGGAGGACCTGGAATCCTTCCTTTCCGCTTGCGAGGATTTCTCCGGAAAGAAACACGGCGGCAAGGTTCACGAGAAGCCCAAGGCGCTTCCTTCCTGGATCGCGAACCGGCCCGCGCCCAATATCAGGCCGCATTTCGAGGTGGAGCTCATCCGCTATTACACGGCCCTCGCCAAAAAAAACTTCTGCATCGACAGCGGTTTTTATCCCCTCGGTTCCTGCACAATGAAATACAACCCGCGGGTCCACGAGGAAATCGCCTTTCACGACAACTGGGCCAATATTCATCCCGCCCAAAGGGAAGATGAGGTTCAGGGAGCGCTGCAAGTGATTTACGAATTGGAACATTGGCTGAAGGAAGTTACGGGCTGCCACGCCTTGACACTTCAACCCGCCGCCGGAGCCCAGGGCGAATTGACAGCCCTTCTCATGGCCCGCAAGTATTTCGCCGATAGGGGAGAGCGCCAGCGCGTGAACGTAATCGTGCCGGATTCGGCGCACGGCACCAACCCGGCTTCGGCCACGATGGCGGGCTGGAACACCGTTTCCGTCCCCACCGACGCGCGGGGAAATTTGGACGTGGCCGCCCTTAAGACGAAAGTGGGCAAAGACACGGCGGTTTTGATGCTGACAAACCCGAGCACGCTCGGGTTGTTTGAGGAGCATATTCTGGAAGTGGCCAAGATTGTGCATGACGCGGGGGGTCTTCTGTATTACGACGGGGCCAATATGAACGCCATTGTGGGGATCTGCCGACCGGCGGATATGGGGTTCGACCTGGTCCATTTGAATCTTCACAAGACTTTTTCACAGCCGCACGGCGGCGGCGGGCCGGGATCAGGACCGGTGGGCTGCAGCAAGGCCCTGGAGCCTTACCTGCCGGAGCCGAGGGCTTTCAAGGAAGGGAACCGCTATTATTTGAAATCAGGTTCACCCCAATCGATCGGCCGCATGAAGGGCAACGTGGGCAACCACGGTGTGCTGGTCCGGTCGCTCGCCTATTGCAAGCGCAACGGCAAGGAAGGCCTGGAGCGCATCGGCCGCATCGCGACCCTGAACGCCAATTATCTTTTGGCGCTTTTACGAAAACATTATTCCCTGGCCTTCGACCGGGTTTGCAAACATGAATTTGTTTTCACCGCGGAGCCCTTGAAAAAACAATTCGGCATTTCGGCCCTGGATATCGCCAAGCGAATGATCGACTTCAATTACCATCCGCCAACCATTTATTTCCCGCTGGTGGTTCCGGAAGCCATGATGTTCGAGCCGACCGAAACGGAAACCAAGGCCACGCTGGATGAGTTCGCCAAGGTCATGATCGATATCCGCAAGGAAATGGAAACCAACCCGGACGTCTTCAAGAACGCTCCTTACACCACGCCTGTCTCCCGGCTGGATGAAGTCAAGGCGGTCAAGGAGCCGAAGTTGGTTAAAAATGTCGTTTAAAGCCAAAAAAAATATTTTTGTCCTTACCCTTCTTTGCCCTTTTCTCGCGGTTTCCTTCGCTTTTTCCGCTACTTCACCTGAGTATTACCAGGCAGGTCTTCGTTTTTATAATCAAAAGAAATATGGCGAGGCGGTTCGTTATTTTAAGGCGGCGATCCAGGAGGATCCGTCCAACTGGCAGGCTTATCAACTTTTGGGTTACAGTTATTACGCCCAAGGGGATGCTTCCGACGCCAAAGCGGCGATGGACGAAAGCCTTTCAAAACATCCTGACAACCCCGGTCTGAGAAGTTTTAAAGACCGTCTCGGAGGTTCCCAAACCACTTTTTCCCCGGCGGGAAAACAGGGAGGATCACCCGTGATAGGGGGGGGAAACTTCGGCCTGGGATTGGATTTCGGGGGACCTGGAACCTGGGGGGCTACCGGCAAGTTTTGGCTGGATTCGACAAGCGCGTTTCAGGGAGCCCTCAAACTCGATGGTACGGTTCTTCAGCTTCAATATCTCTGGCATGATTACGACCTCATCCACCCCAGCCGGGGAGCCCTTCCTTTTTATATAGGGATTGGGGGAGATTTGGCGGTCGGCGGAGGTATCGCCGTCGCGGCCTGCGCCCCCATTGGACTCACCTATCTTTTCCAGAAAAAGACCATTCCAGTGGATATTTTCGTGGAGGGCGTCCCCACCCTTTGGTTTTACAGCGGAGGTATTTTCTTTGAACTCTACGGAAATATCGGTGCGCGATATTATTTTTGATTTTGTCAGGCTAAAAAACAATTTATGAATAATGTCCTTAAACAACCCGTTCCATCGTTTCTGATCAACCCCCACCCCAAGCACACGTTCCGGGACGCCATTGCCAAGCTTCCCATGAACGGAATCCACACCATTTGCGAGGAAGCCAAATGCCCCAACCGGGGGGAATGCCTGCCCCAGCATGGAACCATCTCCATCATGGTGATGGGGTCCATCTGCACCAGAGGCTGTCCCTTCTGCGCCGTGACAACCGGACGTCCCAAGGCCTTGGATCCGCAGGAACCGGCCCAGGTCGTGGAGATTGCCAAAGCGCTGAACGTCCGTTATCTCGTCATGACCTCGCCCAATCGGGACGAACTGGAAGATGGCGGGGTCTCGCAATTCGTGAAGATCGTGACGGCCTTACGGGAATTTAATCCGGCTTTAAAAATTGAGATTTTGGTTCCGGATTTCCAGGGCAAGGAAGCCTCTTTCGGGGTTCTTCTGAAAAATCCACCTGATGTACTGGCCCATGATTTACAGACGGTTCCCCGGCTCTACGGCCCTATTCGCCCGGGCGCCGAATATGAAAGATCATTGAACCTCTTCCGCTGGTTCAAGAAAAACTCCGATTCCTCCAAGGTCATGCTGAAAGCCGGCCTGATGGTGGGGTTTGGGGAGACGGAGGAAGAAGTTAGGGACGTTCTCAAGGATGCCGTGGAAGCGGGGGTCAAGTTTTTCACCATGGGGCAATATCTGAAACCGCCTGGATCTGCTTTGGACGTTGTGGAATATGTTCCGTTGGAAAGGTACCAACGGTTCATTGAATATGGGAAAAGCGTTGGGTTGATGGTTCAGGCCAGCCCCTTGACCCGTTCCAGCTACTTGGCGGACCGATTGGCCTCTACCCATTAATTTTCTTTAGGAGAATTGAAATGAAGCGATGGTTTTCCCTGGGCTTTTTATTAATTTACCTAGTCAATACAAGCGTTTGGGCCAAAAGCTCCGGTGCCTCCGTTGAAGTAAAAATCAGCACCAAAAAAGCCCATAAGAAAAAGACAAAAAAACCTAAAAATTCAAAATCTTCCAAGAGCGGTAAAAGCGGGGCGGAATTCAAGGTTGAAAGCCAGATCAATAAAAAGGATGTTACTTTCGATTTCAACGACGGGAAGGACCAGGTGAAGGTGAAGCATTCCGGGAAAAAAGAATAATTTAGGTTTTTCTTCACTCCCCCCAAGAGGGCCTTATGCATCATTCCGAAGGCATACACCGCGTCACCCTTTTCACCGCCCATCATAAGCCCCTTTTGGAAGGGGATTTGCGGGTCATCACCGAATACGGCCTCAAATCACTTCCCACGCGTTTTCCTGGTTTAAAGGTCGTGAGTCACGTCATTTATCCCAATCGTGTTGAGCTTTTATTGGATTTCCAAAAACTGGATGAGGATGTCCTGAGGGTGGTTCAATCCTTCAAGGCCGAGGTGAAAACCCTGGCTAAAAAGAAGGGCTTTTCGGAGGAAAATCTCTGGCAATGGAATTATGAGGACGAATGGGTGCCTTCACAAAGCCATTGATGGTCATTGTGGCGCTTAGGTAGGGGCGGGCCGCCGGCGGAGCCGGGCTGCCTGCCATTGTTTGGGCGCCCACAGGGGGGCGCCCCTACAAAACCGTGATGGAGTAACTATCTGAGATGTCCATACGTACCTAGAAAAGTAAGGTTTTCGTAGGGGCGGGTCTCAGACCCGCCCCTACTAGGTTGTTTTCATGGTTTATGGTTTAATTAAATTTTGGAGGTTTTTATGAAGAAGTTGCTGGCATTAACGGCCCTGTTGGTTTCAAGTCTTTTCGCGGGTTCTCTTTTCGCCGATGAAATGTCGATGCACAAGAACATGAAGATGGAAAAGAAGTCGGACGCCAAAACCATGAAGTGCGAAGTGATCGATGTGGCCTGCTATATGAAGGAAGGCGCGAAGGGGGAAAAACATCAGGGCTGCGCGGCAAAGTGCATCAGCGGCGGCGGGGAATTAGCCCTTTTAAGCGACGGGAAACTTTACGTGCCGATCGACGCCAATTTTCATTCGGCCCGCAAGAAATTCGTATCCAAAGGCGGGGAGATGGTGAATGTGAAGGGCAAGGTTGTCAGCAAGGACGGGGTGAATTACCTGCAGGTTGAATAACTGTTTAAAACCCTCTTGAATTTAAAAAGCCCCGGAATTTAATTCCGGGGCTTTTTTTTATTGGAATTTTGCGTTTGTAGAGGCAGGCCCCTGTGCCTGCCATTGTTGGGCGCCCACGGGGGGGCGCCCCTACACAAAATTCATCAAGGATTCAGAACCTCATCCGATTTCACCAGGGTAATTCCGGATTGCCACATTTCCTTAAAGGCCCGTTCTCCATCTCCCAGCCCTTTATTCACCGCGGCCATGGCGTCTTCCACCACAAAGGTCTCGAAACCATTCCGGTCGGCGTCCAAGGCGGTGGCTTTCACGCAATAATCTGTCGCCAGACCGCAGACATAAAGATCAGTGACTTCTTCTTCCTTGAGAAATTCCGCCAGATCCGCGTTGGTGGCCTCAAAGGCCGAATAGCCGTCGTCTTTATTTTTGGTTCCCTTTAAAAATACTTTATTTATTTTCGCGGTGTTAAGTTTCGGGTGGAAATCGGATCCCTTGGTGCCTTGGACGCAATGGGGAGGCCATTTCTGGAAGTGGACCGTGTCCTTGGGGTGCCAGTCCTTGGAGGCGATAACCAGAGGGAAGGCTTCCATTAATTTATTGATAACCGGAACCACTTTGTCCCCGTTGGGGACGGCAAGGGTTCCGCCGGGGCAAAAGTCATTTTGAACATCAACAATCAGAAGAGCTTTCATGTTTACCTCAAACCGCAAGACTCAAAAATTTTAAAGCAACCGCCGATCAAATCCGATACACGCCGATAACACCATTTATGTTTAACAGGTTCCATCTTTATCGGCGTCCATCCGCCTCCGCTTTAAGCTTCGTCGGACAAGTCGGTCGTTATCGGCGGCTAATGACTTAAGTTTTAAGATTTTTGATATTGATTAACCAGCTGGTTTTTCAGTTCCAGCAGTTTTTGGCTGGTTCCAACTTTATAGGTGTGGGGATTCTCGAACCGTTTCCGCTCGGGGGAAAGTTTGGCCAGCCGTTCCTTCGCGTAAGACGCGGCTTCTTGAACGCTTAACTTTGAGAGTATCTTTCCATTTTCCATCACTTTAAAGAGAATATTCTCGGGGAAGCAATGGGCGACACGGCTCTTTTGCTCCGGAAAAATGGGATGGTAAATGGTCTCCACGCTTTTTTCGTCCTCCAAAAGGATGCCGTCGGCGTAAAAGAGCCCCTCGGGATCGGTATAGCGGATGATTTTCTTTACGCCCGGCAGGGATGTTTTGCCGACATTCTCGGAAATTTTCAGGCGGGGTTGCCCGTCAAAGAAACTTAATTTATAAACGCCGTCCAAAGCGGGAGAATCCTGCCCTGTCACCAGATTGGTGCCAACCCCAAAGGCGTTGATGGGGGCTTTTTGATCGAGCAGGCTCTTGATAATGGCCTCATCGAGCTGGTTGGAGGCGACAATCTTGACGTTGTGCAACTGGGCCTCATCCAGCATGGCGCGGGCGTGCTTGCTCAGGTAAGCCAGGTCCCCGGAATCCAGCCTGATGCCCACCATCTTTTGCCCTTTCTTTTCCATTTCCTTGGCCACCGTGATGGCGTTGGGAACGCCGCTTTTCAGGGTGTTATAGGTATCAACCAAGAGGATGCAATTGTCGGGGTAAATCTCGGCGTATTTACGGAAAGCCGTCAGCTCATCGGGAAAACTTTGAATCCAGGAATGGGCCTGAGTTCCCGAAGGAGGCAGGTTATAGGTAAAGGCCGCGAAGACGTTGGAGGTGGCGTCGAGTCCTCCAATTATGGCGGCGCGGGAAGCCTGGATGCCGGCCAACCCTTGCGCGCGGCGGAGGCCAAAGTCCACCACCCGACGGCTTAAGGCCGCCTGAACCATTCGGGAAGCCTTGGTGGCAATGAGGGATTCATAGTTGATGAAATTTAAAAGAAGCGTTTCGATGAGCTGGGTTTCGAAGAGGGTTCCTTCAACCCGCATGACGGGCTCCAGGGGAAAAATCACCTCTCCTTCCCGAACGGAAAACAGCTTCCCCTTGAACTTGAACTTTTTGCAGTATTCAAGAAAGGGCTCCTTGAATCCCAAGGTTTTAAGATAGGCGATGTCCTCCTCGTCAAAGGACATATTTTCCAGGACTTCCATCAAATCATTCAGGCCCGCGAAAAGGACATAACCGCCCTTGAAGGGGTTTTCCCGGAAGAAGTAATCGAAACAGGCGGGGCTGTCGGCCTTGCCGGTAAGGACATAGCCCTGGACCATGGTGAGTTCGTAAAGGTCGGTATACAACCCTGAATGTTTTGGAATTAACGATGTCATAAGTTAATCAATGGTAGGGGCGAACCTCGCGTTCGGCTAGTGCTGTTTTTATATTGCGGATGGTACTCATCCAAGTCCCATTTTAAGTGGTTTTCCTCAATGTATTTACGGATCGAGCCAAGGGATTCATCCCGACGGATAACGTGTTCGTAGTAGTTGCGTTGCCATAAAAATGAGGGGGATTTAGAGGATTTGTTTTTAGAAAATTCCTGAAAGTATTGATGGGTAGATATAGATTTGAAACGTTGGACAACGTCAGGAAGCGACATGGTAGGGGCACCCCCCCGTGGGTGCCCCGGGGGGCAGGCTCGGGGGCCTGCCCCTACATTCAGGGCGATGATGCCATGCAGGTGGTTGGGCATGACCACAAAGGCATCGAGTTCAACACCTGGGTAAAATTCGGGTAATTGTTCCCAGGTGGATTGGACGAGCTTTCCCAAAGCGCTCAAATTCATCAATCCATTTTTCACCTCACCTAAAAGACATTTTCGCTGTCGAACACAAATTGTCACAAAGTAGTACCCAGGCTGCGAATAATCATAATTCTGCAATCGGAGGGAACGTCGGTTGAGTGGGAGATTGGGAGGATTCTTATTCATTATGAGGATTAGACGAACAGGGCGAACGCAAGGTTCGCCCCTACCATTTATTTCATCATCTGTTTATTGAACCGGAACATAACCAAATAACGAGGGCAGCCAGGTGGTGAAGAAGGGAACATAGGTAATCAGGAAGACAGTCCCATAAAGAATAATCAACATGGGCAATACGGCGGCGTAAACCTCAACCATGGGTTTCTTGAAACGGTAGGAGGACAGGAACAAATTCAAACCTAGGGGCGGGGTCAAAAAGCCCAATTCCATGTTGGCCAGGAAAATGATTCCCATGTGCACCGGGTCCACGTTGAAGGCTTGGGCCATGGGCAGGATCAGGGGAACCACCACCACGATAGCGGCGAAAATTTCCAACAACCCCCCGACCATGATCAGCATGAGGTTGATCATCAGAAGGAAAAGCCATTGGGAGTGGACCGAGTTCTTGACCCACATGGCCAATTGGGTAGGAATCTGGGCGTCCACCATGTCGTTGGTGAAACCCAGTGAAACTCCCAGGATGAGAAGTACGCCTCCCACCAAAATGCCGCATTCGGTAATAACTTTGGGAACCAATTTCAGTTTCAGGTCCCGGTAAATGAAAACCTCGATGACGAAGGCATACAGCGCCGTCAGGGCCGCGGATTCCACCAAAGTAACCTTGACGATAAAGAGGAAGAAAAAAATCACGAAAGGCAGAAGCAATTCCCACTTGGCCACCCAGAAGGAATCCAGGGCTTCCTTAATTTTAAAGGGATGCTTGGCGGCTTGCTGGCTGGACCCTTTGGAGACCCCCCAGAGGGCGGTGATCCCCAAAAGAAGAAAACCAGGGAATATTCCCCCAAGGAAAAGCTTATCAATGGGTGTGTGGGAAACCACGCCGTAAAGAATGACGGGAAGGCTGGGGGGAAAAAGCATTCCCAGGGAACCAGCCGAGGTTAAAAGTCCCAGCGCGTCCTTTTCCTTATATTTTTCCGCCATCAGAATCGGCATCAAGAGTCCGCCCAGGGCCAGGATTGTCACACCTGAACCGCCGGTGAAGCAGGTAAAGAAGGCGCAGACCAAAGCCGTCACGATCGCGGGGCCGCCCCTCATGGAACCAAACCAGGCTTGGAAGACACGAAGAAGCCGCTTGGAAGCCCCGCCTTCCGCCAAAAGGTACCCGGTTAGTGTAAAGAGAGGAATGTTGGGGATGGTCGGGGAAACCACCATGCGGTAGGTTTCCGCCGGGATGGAAGAAATGGGAGTCTCCGAATTCCAGAGGAAGAGAAGCGCCGCGCCGCCCAAGGCCACGAAAACGGGGGTTCCCATGACCACCGCGAAAAGAAGAACCGCGAAGGCGAAATAAAGAAAAAGTTGGGGAGGGTTCTGGATCAGAAGGCCCAGGGAGGCCAATCCCAAAGCCAACCCGAGGGTGACGGCCCTTTGCGACATCTTCTCGGCCGAGCGCCAGATCATCCTGAAAAAAATAATCGTAAAACCGATCGGCAGGAGGAGGAGGACGGAAAATTTGGAAAGGCCGATGGCGATGATATCCCCGACTTCCCTTTCCACCATGGAATACTGGAAGCCGGCGCGGGCCAGATAAAGGGTAAAGGCGGCGCCGAGGGCGGCGGTAAAGATGTGGGCCGCGGTCTTGAAGCGTTCCGGAATCAGGCTGGAGGTGGAAGAGAGGGAAAGAAGCTTGCCCTCGCGGGCGGCGATGGCGGCCCCCAGCATCATGATGGCTAAAACGGTGTGCTGGACCAGGTTGAGGGAGCCGGAAACCAGGGTGAGATGAACCTTACGGCCCAAAATATCCAGAAGGGGAAGAAGAAGCATGACACTGAAGAAAAAGGTAAGGGCGAGGCTTTCCAGGTGGTGCCAGGGCCGGTGAACGACCGGCGCTCCGCTGGGGTGGGCCTCCATGGATACTCCCGTTTCGGGAGCGGTGGTGACGATTCTTTTTTTCTTTTTCCCCATGGGAAGCTTCATTACTTGGCGGCCTTCTTCGCGCGGTATTCATCCCGGTACTGGATAGCCTGGGTCATCATGTCCGCGGGGATGACGGTCCCGGAAATCTGGGGATAAGTGTTTTGAAAAAGTTTTTCCCACGCGTCGTGTTGTTCCCCGGTAATTTCATGAACCGTCAGGCCCTTGGTTTTCATGACGTCGATGGCTTTTTGTTCGCCCGTGCGGATTTCCGTCTTGAAGCGGGTTCCCGCGTCGGCCGCCGCCTTCAGGAGGGCCGGTTTCATGTCGGCGGGAAGCCTGTTCCAGGCCTTGGTGGTAATGATGGTGGCCCCCACCAGCGGGCACCATCTCATATTGGTCATATGGGGCGCGGAGGTGAACCATTGGAACGAAAGGGCTGAAATGGGGGTTGTGTCAAAGGCATTGATAAGACCCGTCTGCAAATTGGGCAGAATGTCCGTGGCGGCCAAGGGCACGGGGGAATAGCCGGCGGATTTCCAAATATTCATCGTGTCCGTGTCGTCGCCCCAAACGAAAAATTTCACCTTCTTCAAGTCCTCAGGCGTCAGGATGGGCTGCTTTCCGAAAAACATGACCCAGCCGGCCTCGCCCCAGTTCAGGACCTTGAATCCTTTCGCCGCTAGACGCGCCTCCAGCAGGGGCTGCATTTTGCCCCGGACGTAATCGCTTTCCGCATAATCCTTGTAAAGCATGGGAATGGAAAGGGCCTGAACGCCCTTGTCGATCTTGGCCAATCCCACTACCGTAAAAACGCCAACCTGAATTTGACCCAGGCGCATTTTCGTTACCATGTCGGGTTCATCGCCCAGAACGCCGCCGGAATACATCTGGAGTTTCACCCCGGCTGTTTTCCAGGCATCGCCCATGTCCCGGATGATCAGGTCAAAGGGGGAACCCTCGGGGGCCAGGGTTCCCAGTTTCAGGGTCAGGCCCTGACCCTGTGAAAGAGAGGTTCCCGTTAAAAGGAGAATTGCCGCCAAGGATAATTTCTTTAAAAATTTTTTCATGACCGCCTCCGAAATTTTGCTGCCACTGTAGGGGCTCGATTCACCCGTCAGCCTTCGGCCGAGGGCAATAAAAACCATGTCGAGCCCGGGGCGTCATAAATGTCGCCCCTATAAAACCTGAGATCACCACGTCGGCATTCGCCCCGATTGGGGCGCCTCCTCGTGATGACGAAAACCCCTCAATAATATTTTTGGTTTTCGTCATTTTACGAACAACTGATCCGTCCTCGATAAAAGCCATTTCGCCCTTTTTTGGGCGATCAGGTTGACCAATCTCCAGCCCGGTTTCTTTTCCACGTCAATGGCCAGGGCCTTGTTGAGCATTTCCTCAAACTCCTCGCGGTCCTGTTTTTTCTCGTCCACCGCCTCGGCGTAATTGACGTAGGTGGAGGCGCTTAGCCCCTTGTTTAATTCCAGCGCGCGCTTGAAGTGTTCCTCGGCCTTTTTCACGGAACCGCCCATCAAAACAGGACGGCTTCCCTCGTAGGTAATCAGGAAGTCATGCATGGATCCATCGTCATAATCCGGATTCAGTTCGTAGGCGCGGTAAAAGAGGGCCTCGGCCTGGGGAACATCCGAAACCAAATCCTGGTCATCCTTGCCAACGGAAATGGCGGCCATCCAGGCCACCCCGGTCCAATAACAAAGTTCGGCGTCCTCTTTTTTGGCCTTCGCCGCCGCCGCCTTGGGGTCGGTGCGGATGAGCTTGCTGAAATCCTTGAACCTCACGTCGAGTCCCCGCAAGCCGTAGTCGCGGGCCCTGACATAAAGTTTCTTGGCCCTTAACTTCAACTCCTTCGATTTGGGGTAGCTTTCATCCTGGATAAATTCCCCGTCGGATTGAATATAGGCGTAGCCATACTTGGTGAAATTTTCAGCGAGGGCCGTCAAAAGACCCACGTGATGGGGTGTTGCCGCCAGGATGCTTTCCATCAGCTTGAGGCTGAAGGGAATGGCTTCCCGGACCAGTTGGGGATCATTGTCCTCGGAAAAAGTGTTGCCGGTTCCGGCCATACTATCGGCGATGGAATCTACCGCCATGGACTTCAGGAAACATCCCTGGAGGAGGGGAAAGGCCAATAACAGGCAAAGCAGTTTTAATTTTACAGGTGAAAACATTTCCCAAACCTTTCTTTAACTTTCGGCTTCAGGTTAGACGATTGAAAAGGGTTAACCGTTGTACACTTGGGTAATTAGGGTGTCAATAACTCGAAAACCCAACAAAACAATGGGAAATTATAGGCTTTTAAATTTGGTTTTGGGTGGAAATACCAGGCTCATTCCACCCCGGGGCTTATTCCAAATAAAGGAATTTAAATAAAAAAGCCCCTGCTGGAAGTGTCTTCCACCAGGGGCTTTGTATTGAAACTTCTTATTCGTCGTAGTTAACCGGCAGGGTCGCGCGGGGTTTCGCGTGAGGCTTGGCTTTGGGGGTGGCGTGGGCTTGTTTCTGGGCCTTTTCCACCTGGGCCTCGGTTGGATTCTTCTCAATCACGAGTTTTTGATCCGGAAGAATAATATCCGGATCCTGAATGGAACCCTTGTTAGCCTTAAAAATCAAAGGCCATTCAAAACCATCCTTGTAATTGGCGTCGCTGGAGGAAATGTCCCAGAGGGTGTCGCCCTTTTGGACCGTGTAACCGCCATTCTCCATGGCTTTTTTAATCTTCGCTTTTTTTTCTTTCTTCGCGGCGACCTTGGCGGCTTTCGTGGTGGTTCCGGTCTTCTCGACGCGGGGCTTGACCGTGGAACAGCCGATCGTCGTCATCAAAAGCCCCGACAAAAGGATTCGAAAATAAGTCAATTTCATTTCTTATTTCTCCTTAACATTTTTTAAAAATAATTTTTTAAAACCGGGTTTTTCGGTGCGTCGAAAAGATCCCGACAAGTGAGCATTTTAATTTAAATAACGGGAAATGCAATCAAAAGGGGGAGCGGTCCCTTGACAATTAACCGACCGGTTGGTAGGTTTATGGTCCCATGGCCAAGACCCTGAACGAACAAAAACACGCGGACCAAAAAATGCGGTTTCTATCGCACGCCCGGCGCCTTTTCGCCTCCTGGGGCGTCAAGGAAACCAGCATGTCCCGGATCGCGGGCGCCTGCAAGGTTACCAAGGCCACTCTTTACCATTATTTCACCGGCAAGGAGTGCATCCTCAAGGAAATCCTCAATTGCAAGGCGAGGGAATCCGACACCTTTCTTTCGAAACTCAGCTCCGCCAAGACCCTCGAGGAATGCCTGTATCACATGGGCAAGAACCACCTGGCCGAAATGGAGAAGCCGGAGAACCTGGATATTTTGAAAATTTTATTGAGCGAGACCATGAAGAACAAGGACATGAAAAGGTTTTACGTCCACTTTACCCAGGAGCGGATCATGAAGGGGGCGAAAGATCTCATCTCGCCTTTTGTGAAGGGAAGGAAAAGCGAAAAAGAGGTCCGCCTGATTTTTTTTCAGTTTCTCGCCAGCCTGATGCATTACACCTGGAACCAGCGGATGGTGGGGGATCTCTCGGAATTGATAGGGAATGAGGAAACTTTTGTCCGGCAATTGGCGCAGACCTACGCCAAGGCCCTGACGTCATAATGAATACTTTTGAATGAAAAACATTTTGGATTTCACCGCAGAGGCGCAAAGACGCAGAGAAAACATAAAAGGCTTAACCCCGTGTTGGTTGTTGAAATAATTTTTTTAAAATAATTGAGCTTTTCTCCGCGTCTTTGCTGTAAAAGTCTTAACTGTTTTGATTATTTTTGAAAGGTGGGAAGGGTATGAAAAAGTTCTTAATGATTTTGGCGGTGGCGGGTATTGCCTCGACGGGGTTCGCGCAAACGAAACTTTCCCTCGAGGAATATCTGGGACAGGTCCGGGAAAAAGGTCTGGATTACCGGGGTTCCCAGGCCTCGGCGGAAGGACTCGAAAAACAATCCCACCAGCAGGACCTAATTTACGCGCCCACCTTGATCGCCAGTTACGGCCACATGGATGACCAGTCACAGCAAATTCTTCCCTTCAACGGAAACCGCACCCAGGCTGACGCGGTCACGCTGGGTCTTTCCAACAAACTTCCCTTCGGGCCCTCGATTTCGGTGGGTTACAGTTTCAATAACATCACTCTTTCCAACTCTCCTTTTCTCACCTCTCCCTATTACACCGTGGCGCCAACGGCCTCGCTTTCCCTGCCTTTGTTCAAGGATTTTGGGGGCATCCAGACCCAGGCCGGCGTTCACAAGGTTCAATACCAGTTGGAAGCCGCCCAAAAGGGCGCCGCCTTTCAGCGTGGACAATCTCTTTTCAACGCCAAACTTGCCTACTGGAAATTGGCGCTGGTTCGTTCCGAATTGAATATCCGGCAGGACACTTTGGAGAGAAGCCAGAAAATATGGGAGTGGACCAAGCGCCGTGTCGCCCGCAACTTGGCCGATCCTCCGGATGCCCTTCAAGCCGAAGCCGCGGTCCGTGTCGCCGAACTTGATTTACAAATGGCCAAGGAACGGGAAAGAACCGCGCGGTTCCAGTTCAACCGATTTCGGGCGGTGGAAAAAGAAGATGTTCCGGAACAATTGGGAACCCTGGAAGAATCCCTGGGTTCTCTCAAGGCGGAGGTCCCCTCCGCCCCGCCAGACCGGCTGGATCTAAAAGCCGTTGAGGACCAGGCGAAAAGCCAGAAGGCCGCCTATGACGAGGCATCCCAAAATATTTACCCTGATATCACAGCCTTCGCCTCCTGGACGGGAAATGGTTTGGACAAAAACAATCAATTCAGCGCGGCCAATGACACGGCCTTTCAGGGTCTTTACCCCACCTATAAATTTGGCGCCCAATTCAACCTGCCCCTGGATGTTTTCACCGCGGCGCGGGTTTCCGAGGGATATAAACAAAATTATGAGGGTGCCCAGATGACGTATGAGGACAAACAGATTTCCGTCAATCAGGAGTGGAAGGATCTGGCGGGACATCTTCAGGACGTGGACAAAAGGCTGGGGATGGCCGCGCAAATCGAGGAAATTCAAAAGAACAAGGCCAACCAGGAAAAAACCCGGTTGGAGCTTGGCAGGACGACTCAGTTTCAACTGTTGTCCTTTGAGAATGATTATGCCTTGGCCCGCCTCAACCGTCTGTCGTTGATCCTGGAGAAGTTGTCCACCCTGGCGCAGGCGCAGTGGTGGCTGACAACCGAAAAGCAATGAACAATGGAAAATGAACGTTTAATGGATTTCCAACATTGTTCTTTATTAATTATTCATTTTTCATTTCCAGCTCGGAAATTTTCAGCAATAGTTGAGATCGGAAAGAAAGGAAGTCATGAACCTCCCCAAGCTCGCGATTGAAAGACCGGTTTTCGTCAGTTGCCTCGTCATCCTGATCATGGTCCTGGGTTATATGGCCATGGGGTCCCTCGGAGTCGATCTTTTCCCGGATGTCAGTTTTCCCTTCGTGTCGGTCACCACCCCTTACAAGGGCGCGGCCCCCGAGGAAATCGAGAGCCAGATCTCCAAGCCCCTGGAAGAGCAGTTTTCCACACTCCAGGGAGTGAAAAAGATCTATTCCGTCAACCAGGAGGGATACTCCGTCGTCACCCTCGCCTTCACTTTGGAAACGGACAGCAAGGACGCCGAACAGAGGGTGCGCGACCGTTTGTCCTTTGTGAGGCCCCGTCTGCCCAAGGACGTTGACGAGCCCGTGGTTCAAAGGATGGATCCTTCGGATCAGCCTGTCATGACCCTGTCCCTGCAATCCACGCTGGATCCCTATCACGCTTACGATCTGGCGGACCAGGTCATCAAACCCCTGCTTTCCCAGGTCCCGGGCGTGGGGGTGGTGGACATTTTTGGAGGCTCCAAGCGGGAGATCCGGGTGGAATTGGACCGCGCCAAGCTGAACGCCTACCGCGTCAGCGCCACCGCGGTGGCCAACAATATCGGGTTGAACGGCCTCAACGTGCCGGTCGGGAAACACGAGGTGAACGGGAAGAACATCCTGTTCCGGTCCGTGGGCGAGTACAACGATCTTGACCGGCTCAAACACACGGTCGTTAATTTTCTCGGCTCCGATGTTCCCATTACGGTGGATAAATTGGGCCAGGTGATCGACGGCGTGGAAGACCCGAAAAATTACAGCTCCTTCAAGGGCCAGCCGGCGCTCTTCTTCCTTATCCACAAACAATCCAAGGCCAACACGGTGGCGGTGGTCGACGGCGTGGATAAGATCATGGGACATTTGAATGAAAAACTTAAAAGCCGGCCCGGAACCCCGGTGGTTTCCCTCGTGCAGGATGACGCCAAATTCGTGCGCCTCAACCTGGCGGATGTGAAGCACACGATCGGGATCGGGATCTTTTTGACCATCCTGGTGGTCTTTTTCTTCCTGGGAAGCTTCCGTTCCACCCTCATTACCATCACGGCCCTGCCGGTTTCGCTTCTCGGGGCCTTCATCCTCATGAATGGAATGGGCTTCACCTTGAACCTTATGACGCTTCTGGCCCTGTCCCTGGCGGTGGGGCTCCTGATCGACGACGCCATCGTCGTCAGGGAAAACATCTGGCGGCACATTGAGGAAGGGGAAGAAGCGAAAAGCGCGGCCCTGACCGGAACCATGGAAGTGGCGCTCGCCGTGGTGGCCACCTCCTCCGTCGTCATATCCGTGTTCCTGCCTATCGCCTTCCTGAAAGGCACCGTGGGACAGTTTTTCCGCCAATTCGGCATGACGGTTTGCTTCGCCATGGCTGTCTCGTTGTTTGAGGCCATGGTCATGGGCCCGATGCTATCGGCCTATTGGGCCAAGAAGGTGGGCAGGGGCTGGAGCCTCATTGACGCGCTCGACAATTGGTTCGCCCCCATTTTGAATACCTTTGACCGGTTCCAATCGGGCCTGGAAAAGCGCTACGAAAAAATCATTACCTGGTGTGTTTCCGATGACAAGGTTTTTTCGTTCGTGTCCCACCGGTTATCCGTATTGTTGATCGCCGGGTCCCTTTTTCTGGTGAGCCTATTTTTCGGGCCCAAGTTCACCTTTCTTCCGAACGGGGATAACGGGGAATTCCAGATCCAGTTGAAGGCGGCTCCCGGGACTTCGCTGGAAACCATGAGGACCAAAATCCTCGAAGTGAGCAAGATCATCCGGTCCCACCCGGAAGTGGAATTGACTTCCGAGGTCGTGGGGGACACGCAGGGCAACGACAACAGCGCCTACATTTACGCCAAGCTGACGCCCTGGAACAAACGCAGGCTCACCACATCGGACATGAAGGACCTGGCCCGCAAGGACCTGGAGCCTTTCCAGGCGGAACTAAAACCCCAGGTGGGGGACCGGGACCTCGTGGGAAACATGGCGCCCTTCAACATGGTGCTGGCGGGGGATGGTTACAAAACGCTCCAGCCCTTGAGCGCCCAAATCGTTGAAAAATTCAAATCCATCTCCGGCCTGACCGATGTTCAGACCAACTACGACGGGGGAAAACCGGAATTCCAGGCCCAACTCGATCCCCTGCGGAGCCGTCAGCTGGGTGTCCTGGGGATTGAGGCGGGAACCGAACTCCGGACCCAGGTGGAGGGAGCCACTCCCGCCAAGTTCCGGGAGAACGGGTTGGAGTATGACATCCGGGTACGCATGAAAGAGGACCAGAGGGATCTGCAGAAGGATTTCAATAATGTCTGGGTCCCCAACAGCAACCGGCTTCAGGTGCGCTTGGCCGATATCGCGAAGCCTGTCACCACGGAAGGTCCTTCCAAGATCAACCGCCTGAACCGCCAGCGCTACATCATGATCTCGGGCCAATTGGGCAAAGGCGCGGCTTTGGGGAGCATCCAGACCCAGGCGGAAAAGATCATGGGCGGTTTGAATCTTCCCCCGGACGTAAGCTTCAGCTTCATCGGACAGGCCGAGGACATGAAGGACCTCATGACCAGCATGGTGATCGCGATTGGCTTGGCGCTCCTGTTCACCTACATGATCCTGGCGAGCCTCTATGAATCCCCTGTCCTGCCCATCACGATCATGATCTCCATCCCCCTGGCCATCGTCGGGGCCCTGGTGGCCCTGAGGGTGACGGACCAAAGTTTGAACATTTTCAGCATGATCTCGGTGGTCATGCTCATGGGATTGGTCACCAAGAACGCCATCCTGCTGGTGGATTACACCGTGCAAATGGAACGAAAAGGGATCAAGCGCAATGAGGCCATCCTTCGGGCGGGAGTGGTGCGCCTGCGCCCCATTCTCATGACGACCCTGGCCTTGATCGCGGGCATGACCCCGACGGCCCTGGCCTTGACCGAAGTGGCCCGGTTCCGCCAATCCATGGGGATTGCCGTCATCGGAGGCCTGGCCAGTTCGCTCCTGTTGACCCTGGTGGTGGTTCCCTCGGTTTACGGTTACGTGGATGATTTCAGGTTATGGATCCGGCGGAAATTCGGTTTTGACGGGGAAAAACAAAACCAACCTCAAAAGAACCGATTCCCTAAAACCCGTTGATTACGTAGGGGCAAGGCATGCCTTGCCCGACCAACGACTCAATAGACAGTCTCTCCCGGGCTCCCTACAATACCGTTTGTCGTGAGCCGGACCGAGTGGGAACGGGTGAAAAATGGGCATTCGAAAAAAAACCGGATTTTTTTTCCTGTTTTTGTTGGCGTGGTCAGGTTTTATCCTGCCGGCCTGTGAAAACAAGAATCCTCCCGTGGTTCCCGGAACGCCCCTGGTTAACACGCCGGTTCCCTGCGCGGGGGTTTTGGGGAATAACGCGGCCGTTACCACCAACCCCGGCCCGCCCGATTTGGTATTTGTTTTGGCGGTCCCCGTTACCAACACCACCCTCCTAAGTCTTTCCGTATATACCACCGGTTCCTCGCCGGTAACCTATGAGGCGGGAATTTATTCCGATAACGCCGGAGTTCCCCTGAATTTATTGGAAGAAACAGGCCCCCAAACGTTAAGCGCCCCCGCGACCCAATGGAATTCAGCCTCTCTCATTCATCCTTTGAATTTATCCGGGGGAGTCACCTATTGGCTGGCCTTTCAGGCCACGGGCTATAAATACGGGGCATCTGGGACCGGGGCCGCTTTCGGCTATCAACCCATTAGTTCCTTTGGAACACTACCCGGGGCTTTTTCTGGAACGGTTCAAAGCTCACCTATCTTCGCTTTTTCCATTTATGGAACCATTTGCCCTTAACGGTTAACGGATGATTTTTCCAAAGGCCGAGGCGGGGACCACTTCCCATTTTTCAGACAAGGGCTTTTTCCAGATAAAATTCAAGGCCAAGTCGTTTCCCGAATCCTTCTCGAAATTTATTCTCATGGGGTGGGAACCGGCGACAAGGGAAAGGGTTTTTTCCGGAACCACCGGACGGCCGTCCACCCAAAGCTTGGCCCTGTCGCTGGTTAAAAACTGGAATTGATAACCTCCGGATTTCACGATTTCCAAGCTTCCGGCCCAGCGGATCCGAAAGGGCGGGAGCTGGGTGAAGGGGAAATCCCTTTTACTGGTCAGGTTCAACACCGGGTCCCACTCAACCGCGAGGGGCGTCTTGTCCCAGGAAGCCGAATGGAAATAAACCCCCTTGAGACCCCGGTTCCAGGGCTTGAATTTTTCCAGCTCGCCCTGACAGATGGTTCCGGCGTAGAAAAAAACCTGTCCCAGGGAATTGCCATGGGCGGAGGTATCCATTCCTGGAAAGGCAATTTTTAAAAAATCCAAAATACCCCGTTTTTTGGAATCCAGGAAAAGGACAGCGGTCTTGTCCCTGGGGAAATTGCCCCGGGTCCAATCCGCCAGGCGGAATTCCGAAATTTCACGGCGGACCGGATAGCTGAGAAAAGCCGCGGTGTTATTTTGGAGAAGGGAAGCGTCCCCGAAGAAGCGGGCTTGACCGGGAAATTTTTGGCGGGCGGATTCCAGGGTTCGTCCCAGGGCCGTCGGCGCCGGGTCAAAGGCTTCCCGGCAGCGGGCATCGCCGGCCTGTTTTACAAAATAAGCGTGGGCGTTAAGCGAGGCGATAACCGCCAAAACCAAAAAAGCCTGCGCGGGGAGTTTTGTATTTTCCTTCCACAAACCTTGGGCCTTGTTAAAGAGGCTCATTCCGCCAAGAGCTCCGAAATAAGCGACGAAGGGCGTCAGGCAAACCAGCCGGTTGGAATGGGCGGCATCGGTGGAAAGAAGTCCCGGCAGACTCATCACGACAAAGCCCGCCAGAGGATAAAAACCTTCCCGTTTTTTTCGCGCCCGCCAGGCCAAACCCAGACCCAATATAAAAAGAACTCCCGTCACGTCATCCAGCATTCTTCGGCCCGGGATATTGTGCCGGGGATTTTGGTCGCCCTCGCGGTTAAACATCAGGGCCGTTCCCATCCAAACGTTCCAAAGAGGTTTTAAACTTTGTTCACTCGCGATCTGGGTTCCGATGAAGGCGTCCCTTTCACGGTTCCCCAAGGTTTTATTTTTTCCGTAGTAATAAAGAAGGGGAGCCGCCAGAGCCAGAACCATCACCAGGCAAAGCCAAAGGTTTGGACGGCGGACTTTGGTTTCCTTCCACCGGGTGAAATATTCATAAAGGATGTAAATCAGGATAAGGAAGGGAACCGCTTTGAAGGCCTGATAGGTGTAAAGGCCGAACCCCACAAAAAGCGCGGAAAGATAAAAAGGCCAGTTTTTGCGGACCCGGAGGCCGTAAATCCAAAGGGCAAGGAAGCCGAAAAGATACAGTGAAACCTGGATGCTGGGATAGCCGTTGCGGGTTTCGATCCAGTTCCAGCGCATAACCGCCAACAAAAAGAGGGAAAGAAGGGCGACTCTTTGCCCCGCCAATTGGCGGAATACCAGATAGATGAAAGGAAAGGCGGCCAATGAGAGAAGGTTAAAAAACAGGTGAAAAGAAAGATAGGAGGATCCCGCGACCCCGAACCAACCCGCCAGCTGGTAAAACAAAAGGGGCTCGGGAACCTGGTAGTTCAGCGCCTCAAAAAGAGGACGCCATCCCTCGTGGAGAATTCGAAGGGCGGAAAGCCCGGTTAGGCCCTGGTCGGTGTGCATTCCAACCGGAAGGGAAAGAATTCGGAAGTCCCGGAAGAAAAAACCCAAGCCCAAAATCAGGAAAAAAAGAAGGGTTTCAGAGCCGGTGGTCAGGTGAGGATTTTGCGGGTTAACCGAGGGAAAGGAAAACTTCCTTAACTGCCAGAGGGCCGCGGCGAAAAGAAAAAGTCCGATCAAGAGGGTGAAGGGTTTGTCGTTTTGGGAGAGGAAAAATTGGCCCGCGGAGGCCAAAGCCAGCAGGAGGAAGAAAAAACCGGTTTTGGGTTTTCGAACCGGCCTTGATTTTTTTGCTCTTTTTTTGGACGGCACGAAACCTCCTGGTGGATGGTTACCGGCTGCCAGGGACGCAGGACTATGATAACCCGAAAAAGGGGTTCTTCAACATTGACGGTCTTTTCGGGGGAGACTAGGATAAACCAACTCTTAATTAAGGAAATCTCTGAAAATAGTTGGCCCCCTTCTCCCTCGAGGGGAGAAGGATGGGATGAGGGTGGAAAAGCCAAGCAAAATAATCCCTCACCCAGCCCTCTTTATCTGGCGAAGTTTCAACGTAGCCAGGTCCCGCATCTGGCTTTGCCAAGGCTATGCAAGACAAGCGGGGCGAGGGTGGTAAAAATTTTAAAAGTCCCGATAAAGGAAAACCCATTGAAAATCGCCTCCTGGTTTTTCGCCTTTCTTTTGGGGGCGCTTTTGGTTTATGCCTATCATCAAATCCCCCCCCTTTGTGATTCCCAGATTCCCTTTCATCTTTCCGCCCGTTTTATTCATCAGGCCGGTGTGGAAACAGGTATTCAATCTCCATCCGGGGCGGTGTTGGCCGATTACCGAAGCCTGGACCTTTTCGCTTTGGGTTCGCTTTTTTTCGCGGCGCTTTTAACCCTGATCCTTTTGTTCAACGCGGCTCCCTGGCCGAAAATATTATTTTCCGTTTTTTGGGGGTGGGCTGGCATGGGAATGGCCCTGGGGATTGGGTTTTTGGGCCTTTTTTATGGGAGCAATTTTCTGGACTATGAGCCCCTGGCTTTTTGGGCCGTTCCTTCCCAGGCTCGGGTGAATGGAGCCTTGATCCTGACTTTGGGGGCCCTGTTGTCGTTGGGAGGGTTGTTTCTTCTGTTGATTAAATGGGTTCAAACCTCGGAGGATTCCCGTGAACGTTAATTCGGCAGAAAACTACATTTACCGCAGAGACGCGGAGACGCAGAGGAAAACATTGTTAAGTCAAAATATTTCGTCCTTTTTTTATTTATTGTTTCACCATTTTTACAGCTTTTTCTCTGCGACTCTGCGTCTTGGCGGTGAACAATGATTTCAATAATCCTTTGTGTTCTGGGTATTCACGGGCTTTTCTTTTACAGGAACCTGGCGCTGAAGGCCGGGTCCTGGGCCCTTTTTCAATTGGGCCTGATTTTTTTCTTGTTTAATTTGGCGTCTTTGGGGGACCCTCTCACCAACGTTTTAATTCTACAGACGGCCGGAATTACCTTGGCCGTCATATTACTTCAGGGGGCTCTTTGCCTAAAACTTTGGAAGCGTTTTAAAACCCTGGATGGCCGGGAAATCGCCGGAAAGGTTTCCAAGTGAAGGATCATCTTCCGGTTTTAATCCCAATGGTTCCAATGGCTGGGGCGTGGTTGGTTTTAACCGCCGGGTTCTTTTCCCACCGCGTTTCCCGTTGGACAACCTATGGGGTTCTTTTCCTGACGCTGGGATTGGTTTTAAAAACTTTCCCCAAGCTTTTCGCGGAAGGACCCTGGCATTACTCCCTGGGGGGCTGGGCTCCTCCCTGGGGCATCGAACTCGTCCTGCGTCCCTTTACGGTTTTTATGGCCTGTTTCCTTTTGATGTTGGTTCTCCTCGCTTTTTTCCTACTTGGGATTTACGGGACCATCGCCGGCCTTTTGAAAACAAAAGAAAATCTGGGCGGGCCTCTTTTGTTGGTTTTGGTTTCCAGTCTTCTGACCCTTCTTTTCGCGAGGGACGGGTTCACCCTATATCTGTTTTTACAAATCGCCGTGGTGTCAGGCGCGGGGTTGTTTCTTTGTGTAACCCGTCAGGGTTGGCTGGAAAGTTTTTACTTTCTTCTGGGGGGAAGCGCGGGGGCGTCGTTGCTTTTAATGGGTTTTATTCTTCTTTACGCCTCAACCGGAACGCTTCACTTGGATGACACCCTGGCTAGGCTCTTTATCGCGAAAAATTTTTCCATGGCCCTGGCGGCGGGAATATTCCTGTCAGCGGCCTGGGGTTTTCTTTTTTGTTTTCCTTCGCCGTTCTTCTTCACCCGCCTTTTGGACCTGACCCCGCCCTTTGTTTTGGGGCTTCTCTCGTCAGTGGTGGTTCGGACAGGCGTTTACCTGTTATTTCTTCTGGTGTTTTTCGTGCTGAATATTCCTGGAATGTCTCAACCCGAGGGAATGGTTGCCCTGGAATATTTTCTGGTTTTCCTTTTTCTCGCGCATTTTATCCTCGCCGCGAGGCAGAAGGATTTCCTTCATTCAGCCGCTTATTTGAGCGTGGCCCAGCTGGGGATCCTATTTATGGGGTTAATCTTGGGTAGCAAGAGCGCACTCACGGGAACCTTGATGGAATTACTAAGCCAAATGCTGGTGGTCATGGGCTTATTTTCGGCGGTGGGGGTCTTAAGTCTGAAACCGGCGGGCGCCCATCCTTTTTCCAAACTCGCCGGATTGGGACGCCATGACTTTGGGGTCGCCATGACCCTGATCGTCTTTGTTTTTTCCATCGTGGGGATTCCCCCGACCGGCGGGTTCTTCGGGAAGTTTTTACTATTTCAGGCGGTTTTGGAGAAGAAGGATTGGATTCTAATGACGGCCCTGTTGTTAACGGCGGTCTTAAACGTGGTTTCCGCGGGGCGCTTTACCTGGCTTTTGTTTGAGCACCGAAAGGCGGCTTCTTTCCACGCGCAGATTTCCTTTTCCAAGAAAGCCCCGTTGTTGTTTTTGGCCATAGCGATTTTGTTGTTGGGTCTGTTTCACCAAGAGGTTATTCATAATTTCATTGAGCCCGCCCTGCCAAAGGCGTTCCTTAATTCGCCGGTGCCCAATGTGCCGTTCCTTGGGAAACAAGTGGAGTAAGAGCCCCAATTAGGAATTAGTAATGGGGAATTAGGAATTTAAAGCTAAAACGCAGATTCGAGTTTAACCGGGGGGAGTCAAAGAGATGATAAAAATCAGGGTTCCTTACCTAATTTTTAGCGAGGGAATTATTACGCCAGAAAAATCTTTGGTTTTGACTTGCACTGCCTTAGCCTTGAAAAATGGTTTTTTCCTGAACGCCCTTATCATAGATTCCAATCGAAACGTTTTTAAGGTGAAGAATGCAAAAATAATTAATCGGGAAACCTTCCCTTGGTGGTTAAAAATTTCTTTTATTTGGAATCCTAAATTTTTAGTAGATTTAAATCTTCAACCGGAGCATTCAAAAATTTCTTTGAAGCAGATGAAAAATAAAGTTTTACCAGATGTTCGTCGGTGGATTTCATCAGTAGGACCGGGATATGGAAAAGAATTTAAGGAAAAAATAATGAAAGCCTCAACTACTAAGGAGATCATTGACCTTCTTCATAAGCAATATTATGGGGAATTCCTGGTTGCTAATCCCAAGAAGGATTCTTGGATTGGTTCTTTGGATGGGTATGGTTGGCCAGGGATTTTGACTATTTTTTTCATTTTACTATCTTTATTTGCCGGAATTGGAATAGGGTCCCCCAAAAATGCAATTGAAATTGTATTCGTAATTGGAAGTCCGATTTTTGCTGCCATTTTTGCTTTTGTTGCGCTTCATAAAAAAGAAAAAACGAATAACTAAAGATATTTTAACAACTAGCTAAAGAGAGT
>JAHFCG010000226.1 GCA_023249615.1 candidate division FCPU426 bacterium
GAATCGCGGGAGTTATTCGCGACAGCCAAAAGGGGTTTTAAATATTCCTCTTCCTCCAACCCTCCCAAAATAAGAATGGATTCTTTTCTTTCGGCCAAAAGTTTTTGAATTAATTCCTTCCAATGGGTCAGGGGCCAGCGCTTGGCCTCGCCGTAGGTGGCCCCAGGCGCCAAAGCGATAAAAGCCGTCCCATGGACCCCCGTATCTTTCCAGACAGTGGTTAACCCCCGTTTGGCCTCGGGTGTCACGGGACAATGGAGTTTGACCCTCTCCCCACCCTTCAGGGAAATCTCAAAACCTTTTTGGGCGAGGTCCAAATACTCAAACACCAAATGCTTTTTTCTCGGATGGGACCGTGGGACAACATCGGTGAGAAACATGTCGCGCCCTTCCCCGCCAACGCCGATACGCACGGGAACCTCCGCGGCGAAAACGGAAAAGGCGGAGGAAAAGGAAGTTGGTAAAATCAGGGCCGCGTCAAATTGCTTTTGTTTGATCCTTGAAACGGTGTTCCAAAAGCCGCGGAATCCTCTTTCATAGGGCATGAATTCATCAACACCCGGAAAACTTTTCCAGAAATCGGTAAAAACCTGCTTGCCCAGAATGGTAATCCGGGCCTTTGGAAACATTTTCCACACCGCCGTGACGGTTGGGGTGGCCATCATGCTATCCCCCAGCCAATTGGGGACCCGGATGAGGATGTTCGAAAAGTTATTTTTCAAAATTAACCTTTAGTAACTTCAGAATTTGTTGAAGGTTACTGATCAACCAACCTTTTGAATAATTCGATTTCGTAGGGGCAAGGCATGCCTTGCCCCTACCACAGCCAAATCCAGAAGAACGCATTTACAGAAAACACATTAATTATCGGCTTCTCCTCACCGATCTTTTCACCGCTCCCTCCGCCAAATCCACCGTCAGGTCGTTCATGCACTTGAAGTGTCCCAGGGGACAGGCGTTTTTCCCATGAACATCGCAGGGACGGCATGGCAGGTTGGCCACTTCCACCACCGAGTGGGGGCCCCAGGGCTCAAAACCCAGCGAAGTGGTTGTGGAGCCGTATAACACCACCACCCGGCATCCCCGGCCCGAGGCCAGGTGCGTCAGCCCGGAATCATTGCCGATAAAAAGTTCACAGCGTCCCATGAGGGCGATGGATTGTTCCAGGGTATATTCGCCCGCCAAGCAAATGCCCCGCTCAAGAAAGGATCCCCTCATGCGGTTTTGGATTTGTTTGATCAGCGGCGCCTCGTCTTTACTTCCAAACCAAAAAAGGTTGCATCGGTAATCCTCAACCAAACGAGAGGCCAATTCGGCATAGCGTTCCGGCATCCATTGTTTGGTTTTCCATTTCGAACCCGGACCAAGGCCGATGACCAGCTGGGTCGGCCCCAATTTCCGTTTTTCCGAAAATTCACGGACAAAAGATTGGTTTTTCTTCGAGACATGCACTTCAAAATTAATCTTAAGGTGGGGTTTGATTCCCAGGGGTTCCAGGATGCGAAGATATTTTTGAATCGTGTGAATGCTGGACCCGCCAACAGCCTTCTTCACCAACAAACGCCGGCGAACGGCATCCTTGTCATAAATCAAGACTTTAGCGTTTCCGAGGAACATCCCGATGATATGGGTTCTCAGGGAATCATGGAGGTCGAGAACGATTTGGGGGTTCACCTTTTTTATCTCACTAATGTGATCCCACAAGTTGAAGAATCCCCCCCCTTGCAGAGTAATAACCCCTTTCAGAGCCGGATGGTATTGGATCGCGGGAGCGTATTGCTTTTTGGTGGCGAAATAAATTTGGGCGTCGGGTGAAGCGGCCCGCAAGCCGTCCAAAACGGGATTAGTCAGGGCCACATCGCCGAGGGAAGAGTATCGCATGACGAGAATTCGGGTGAGCTGCTTTGGCTCGGGCTTCTCTTGGTTTTGTTTGGCGGGGCCCATTATTTTTCCATTTGTTGTCATTGCGAGGAGCCGACCCGACAGGGGCGTTTGCGACAAGCTTGTGGTAGTTGTCCCGAATTCGGGCAACCATGGTTGGCCGGAGGCCAACTACAATCTCAGTCAGGTTTACGCTTTTTAAACTGGGGTCGTACTTGGCCCTTCGGGCCAAGCATGGTTGGCTTTGGCCAACCACTTCAAGCCAGTCGTTAACGTTCGCTATTCGCGAACACTTCTCGCAATGATAGCAATTTAAATTTTAACTTGCGGAACAAGTCAAAGAAATGTTTTTTAGGATGGTTTCCCAGTGGTTTTTCCCGCCGGTCACTTCCCACTTGATGTCCAAAACCAGGATGGGCAGTTCCAGTTCCATGTCCCTGGGAAGTTTAACCTCGTCCTTTGAGGTGGTCACGAGATACTGGAGCCCCCTCTTCTTGGCGTCCTCTAAAATAGCCTTTAATTTTTCCTTCGTATAGGGGTAATGGTCCCGAAGGGTATAGGCGTGCCGGATCAACACCTTGTAATCAGCGAGGGTGCGGATAAAGGAAAGAGGGTTGGCCACGCCGGAAAAGGCCCCCACCGAAACACGGTCCAGCGCGGAGGGTTTCATTTCCTTGCCAGTCAGGAAGTCCCTCAACTTCAGGGGTTTGTAACAGGATTCCACCA
>JAHFCG010000126.1 GCA_023249615.1 candidate division FCPU426 bacterium
CTTGAATGTCTTTTTGAGCGCCGGAGGCTTTAAGAACGGTGAGGGGTTGGGCGGTAACACCCAAAGGGTCGGAAAGAGCCACGCCGATACGGACTTGGCCTAGATCTAAAGCTAACCATCGTTTATTCATGGGGTTATTCTACTTCGTCATGGCGAGCTCTGCTGATTTTGCTGAGCGTGGCCATCCATAACATTCCAAAAACTGCAGTTTTTTGTTTGTTTCGGATTGCCACGTCGGCCCAAAGGGCCTCCTCGCAATGACAACTTATTAGTGGATAGCCTTTTCGAGGATGGAAGGAACGGCCTTCAAAGCCTCATCCACCTTGGAAGCGTCCTTGCCGCCGGCCTGAGCCAAGTCAGGTCTTCCGCCCCCGCCGCCGCCGGTAATTTTAGCTACTTCCTTAACAATATCGCCGGCTTTCACCTTGCCGATAAGGTCTTTCGTGACGCCCGCGATAAAAGCAATCTGATCAGGTTTGCCGTTACCCAAAACAATCACACCGCTTCCCAATTTGGCTTTCAAGGTATCAATCAATTGGCGCATGCCCTCCGGGTCCAACTCATCGGTGCGGGCCACCAATAACTGCACACCCTTCACATCTTTCTTGGTCGCCAAAACCTCATCCACCAAGCTTCCGGCCAATTTGGACTTCAGGGAGGACAGTTCCCTTTCCTTCATCTTCAATTCATCAACTAGGCTGTGAATTTTGGCGGTCAATTCCGTTTCCGAGCTCTTCAATAGCTGGCTGATTTCCTTAAGAGTGTCTTCTTTTTGTTTTACCTGGGCCAGGGAGCCTTCGCCTGTCACGGCCTCGATACGACGCACACCGGAAGCCACGGAGGCTTCGCTGATAATTTTGAACAAACCAATATCCCCTGTGCGGTTCACATGGGTTCCCCCGCAAAGTTCGATTGAGAACCCGGGAACGTCGATAACCCGGACGCGGTCCCCATATTTTTCACTGAAAAAGGCCATGGCCCCTTTCTTCTTGGCCTCATCAAAGGACATTTCCTGTTTGGAAACATCGAGGTTTTCCAGAATCTTTTGATTCACCATGCCTTCAATCTGGCGCAATTTTTCGGGCTTGACCCCCTCGAAGTGCGTGAAGTCAAACCGCAAGCGGTCAGCCCCCACGTAGCTGCCAGCCTGCCCGACATGAGTTCCCAGGACGGTCCTTAAGGCGGCGTGCAATAAGTGCGTTCCCGTGTGGTTGCGCATGATGGAACGGCGTTCGCTTTCTTCCACCGTGGCCTCCACCTTTTGGCCCACGGCAAGATTGCCCCTTTTCGCAAAACACCAATGACCAATCAAGGTATCGGACACCATTTGGGTATCGAGCACATCCACCCAGGAAACCTCAGCTGAATTGAAACCCTGGAGAACGCCCTTGTCCCCCACCTGCCCGCCCTTTTCCGCGTAGAAGGGAGTCTGGTTCAAAAGAACAAAGCCATATTCACCTTCGTTGAGTTTTTCAACCGGCTCATGCTTTTTGTCTTTCACCCGAACCAATTGAACGACTTGTCCCAAATCCTTGATCTTCTCGTAGCCCTTAAAAACCGTCGCGGGAATCTTCGCGGCCAATTCCCTGTAGAGCGGGGGAAGAGCGGCATCACCGCTTCCCTTCCAACCGGAACGGGCCTTTTCCTTCTGCCCTTCCATGGCCTTTTGGAAACCGGCTTCGTCCACCGACAAACCTTTTTCCTTCAGGATTTCCTTGGTGATATCCAGGGGAAAGCCGAAGGTGTCGTAAAGCATGAAGGCTTCCTCGCCTGAAAGCTTGTTGGACTTCGCCTTTTTCAGGCCCTCAATTTTTTCAAGCAGACGTTCAGTCCCGGCGGCGAGGGTTTCATAAAACCTTTCTTCCTCGGCGCGAACAACGTTAACAATGTGTTCCTTGCGTTCAACAACCTCGGGATAAACATGGCCCATCAGTTTTCCAACCTCCAGGGTAAGCGCCGACAGGAAAGGCTTGTCAAAACCCAGGAGCTTGCCATGGCGGACGGCCCGGCGAAGAATCCGGCGAAGCACATAACCCCGGCCTTCGTTGGAAGGCAAAACCCCGTCGGCGATTAGGAAAGTGGTGGCTCGGAGGTGGTCGCTGATAACCTTCATAGAGGTATAGGTTTGGGAATCTTCCACTTTAACGGAAATTTTCCCCGCCTTCGCGATGGCCGCCACCAGAGGAGCCATCAGGTCGGTTTCAAAATTTGAGGGAACGTTCTGCATCACGCTGGCCACCCGCTCCAACCCCATGCCGGTATCAATATTGGGTTTGGGAAGGGGCTTTAAGGAACCGTCCCCCTGTTTGTCGAACTGGGTAAAGACCAGATTCCAGATTTCCAGGAAACGTCCCGTTTCGGAATCCGCCTCGAAGTTTTTCGTTTCGCCCTTCTCGGGCGTCAGGTCCACATAAATCTCGGAGCAGGGCCCGCAGGGACCGGTCGGGCCCATGGTCCAGAAGTTGGAATCCTCCCCCATTCGAACTATCCGGTTCACGGGGAGATTCGATGTTTTTTTCCATAATTCGATGGCTTCATCATCCTTCTCATAAACACTGACCCAGAGGCGGGACTGGTCGATTTTCAAAATCCCGGTCACAAACTCCCAACCCCATTCAATGGCTTCCTTCTTGAAATAACCGCCGAAGGAAAAATTTCCTAGCATCTCGAAAAAGGTATGGTGCCGGGCGGTGTAGCCGACCCTTTCCAGGTCCCCGGTGCGGAAACATTTTTGGCAGGAGGCGGCATAGGGCGCGGTGTGGGGAAAAGGAATGGTGCCCAGAAAGTAGGGTTTGAACTGGTTCATGCCCGCGTTGGCGAGCAATAGGGTTGGGTCGTTTTCGGGGACCAGCGAGGACGAGGGCACGACCTTATGTTGCTTGGATTTGAAAAAATCCAAATAAGCCTGCCTGATTTCGCTTCCGGTTTTCGGAACAGCCATGGAAACCCCTAAAATTTTTTCACCACAGAGTTCACAGAGAGCACCGAGTAAAGATTTAGATTAATCAAAATTCCTTCTTTAACCCCGTGTACTCTGTGCCCTCTGTGGTTAAAGCCTTGTCCTTAGTCGTCGTGAGGAAGGTCGGAATTATAGCCGAAAACCCGGGTCACGGCGAGGCGGGCAACCTGGAAAGAATAGCCTTTTCGCACAAGGAATTGGCAGGCAAGCTCTAGGCGTTGTCCCTTTTTCTTCTCTTTTTTTCGCAAAAATCTTTGTTTTTGACGCCCGAGTATTTCCAGGGCTGATTGGTTAATTTTTTCGGGAGGGAACGCGGACCCGACCGCTTTTTCCGAGAGGCCGCGGGCAATTTTCTTTTTTTGAAGTCCCAATTTTATTTTATGGGGGCCCCAACCCTGATTCATCTTGGAATTGACGTAAATTTCCGAGAATGTCTCATCGTTGACAAATTTCTTCTGGATTAATCTGGTTAAAACTTTTTCCTGAATTTCGGGGGAAAGGAACCTGCGCCGAAATTTTTCCTGAAGCTCGCCGATGCTGTAGGGCCGTCTGGTTAAAAGCCAAATGGCGTAGCGGTAGGCCTGGGGTTCATCGACGAGGGGTTTTGGTTTTTTCACCTTTTGAACACCTTTAAATTCACTTCACCCATCACTCTACACTGTTCTTCAAATAAACCGGGCCTTGGCCCAACAATGAGAACTGTGTCACCCTCATTTCTTTGATCGAGCTTCGCCCGAAAATTCAAAGATGAATGAGGGCACCTCTCCCCCAAGGGACGAGGGGAAAAAACTTGTAGGTTCTGGGGTACCCCTTCTCCCTCGAGGGGAGAAGGTTGGAATGAGGGTAATTTAAGATTTCGTTATTGAATGGCGGAGGCGGTCCCCGAGGCGGGATCGTAGCCGACGCCCCCCGGAATGTGGTCGATATATTCGGGAACAAGGTCCTGAAGGACGGGGGGATTGGAGCCCTTCATGCTTTTGTATTTTTCAATGGCTTCCTGGACGAGCTGGACATTGGAAAACGAGGCGACCGCCTGGGCCTTTTGTTCCGATTGTTTTAGGCCCTGGGTATAACCCGTCAGGGTGGCGTCCTTGGGGGTTTCGGGAACTTGGGTCCACAGGTAATAACCCACCGCTCCGCCAATTACCACGACCACCGCGATGATCATTTTCCAAGACATGAAATCCTCCTCAATATTTTAGTCGTGAGTTGTCATTCAGAGGAGCCGCCCCGAAAGGGGCGATTGGCGACGTAGGAATCTCAATTGGTTTGCGCTTTTTAACAAAGGCGTTTACTGAGATTGCCACGGTCCAAAACGCCCCGATTGGGGCTGGACCTCGCAATGACACCTAAAATCTAAAACCGGTTCATTTGAAGCATTTTACTTTTCTTGCCATTTTCATAATGGCCAGCATTTCTTTCACGGCTTGTTCCAATCCTACCATAACCGCCCGGGCCACAATGTTATGGCCGATGTTCAAATCCTCAATTTCCGAAAGTGCCGCGACTGGGGCGGTATTTTGGTAAGTCAACCCGTGGCCCGCGTGAACCTGGAGCCCCAGGGAATGAGCCAATTTCGCTCCGGCGACGATGGCCAAAAATTCTTTATTCACGGCTTGCCCTCCGAAGCCTTGGCGAAGGAAAGGACCCTTGGCCTTGGAGGCTCTGCTATAGCGCCCCGTGTGAATTTCAATAAAGGCCGCGCCCAAACGGGCGGAAAGAGCGATGGTTTCCGGATCCGGTTCGATGAAAAGAGAAACGGGAATGCCCTTCGCCTGAAGCCGGTCAACGGCTTTTTCGATTCGAGCCGGAGAGGCCTTTACGGAAAGCCCTCCTTCGGTGGTTAACTCCCGGCGCTTTTCCGGGACCAGGGTCACCTGATCCGGTTTTATTTTCAGCGCGATTTTGACCATTTCATCCGTGGCGGCCATTTCCAAATTCAGTTTGGTCTTAACGATCTTCCTGAGGGTCAAGACATCCCGGTCCTGAATGTGGCGCCGGTCCTCTCTCAGGTGAACGGTGATGCCGTGGGCCCCCGCCTTTTCCACCAGACGCGCGGCGGCGATGGGATCAGGTTCTTCCTCCCCCCGGGCTTGCCTGAGGGTCGCGACATGGTCAATGTTGACGCAAAGCTTTGCCAAAATTATCTCCTGGTCTTTTTCTTTTTGACGGGTTCGCCCTGGTCATTGGATGGCACCAAACTTACCTTTATTTCCCGAATACTCGCCTCAACCCCCTCGGGCAACAATTGAACCTTGGGACGGACCGTCATTTCCTCCCTGCCCTGGGAATAGGCTTTCAAACTTGCCTCGGCATCAAGGTCATCCGGGTCCAGATCCTGGATCTTTTCCTTGTTGCCGATGAGCAACACCGAAACGGAGGTTTTGGTTCCGTGCGCCAAAGACATCCCCGGGGGAACATCGGTAAATTCCAGCCGGACGGTCATTTTCCGGTGGTCCAAAACCTGGCGCAAATCCACGTTGGCCCAAAGGGCCACGGCGATAAAAAAAGCCAGGACTTTTAACCCTAAATTTTCAAAAAACCAGCGTTTCATGAAAACCTCGAATCATTTACCACCAAGTTCACCAAGGGCACCAAGAAAATCAAATGGTTGAATTTCATTCTTTTCCTTCCTTGGTGAACTTGGTGCCCTTGGTGGTTCAAATAATCTTTTCCTTTAATCAACTTTTGTACCGTAGAGGGTCAGCATTTCCTCAAGCGTTTCCACATCGATTTCCGGCGTGATTTTTCCCGCCATGGCGAAAGCGATGGTGTGATTCTCCTCCGAAACCACAATGGCAAGGGCGTCCGTTTCCTCCGTGATCCCCACGGCGGCCCGGTGCCGGGTGCCGAAGGACTTGCTCAAATTTGGGTTTTGACTCAAGGGAAGAATGCAACCCGCCGCCGCGATCTTGCCTCCGCGGATGACAACCGCCCCGTCATGGAGAGGGGCGTGGGGAACAAAGAGGGTAATTAATAATTCGGAGGTGACTTCCGCCTCAACCTTCGTTCCGGAATCGAAAACACTTTGAAGGCTGTCTTCCCTCTCGATGACAATAAGCCCCCCCCGATGGGTCTTGACCAGGTCCCTGACCGCCGAAGTGATTTCCTTGAAAAGAAGCGCGTCACCCTGAAAAACCCCTCCCCAAAAACCCCCACGCCCGATTTGGGTGATGATCCGGCGGAGATCCGGCTGGAAAACCACCACGAAGGAAATGAGGACGAAGGGACCCACGTTGCTCAAAAGCCAATCGAGGGTAACCAGGTGGAACTGGCTGGCGATAGCGGCGGCCGCGAATAAAAAAACGAAACCCAGGACAATGCGGGTGGCGCGGACCTCTCGAATCAGGAGGAGAAGCTGGTAGACCACAAAAAACACCACGGCGATATCCAGCGCGTCCACGAGCCTGAAATTGGTAATGAGGGCGATCAAACTGTTCATGGCGCGGTCAGTCCCCGGTTGAAACGAATGGCATCGGCTATTTTTACCACAGGGACCATGGCTTTTACATCATGGACCCTTACAAAATCGGCTCCCTTAAGAATGGCGGCGGTGACGGCGGCACCAGTAGCCTCAATCCGCTTTTCCGCCGGAACTCCACCAAGCAAAAAACCAAGGGTGGATTTTCGGGAGGGCCCCAGCATGAGCGGGCGTCCCAGTACTTTTAATTCCCACAGGCGTCTCGTAATTTCCATGTTGTGCCAGGGGTCCTTGCCGAAACCAAAACCGGGATCCAGAAGAATCCTGTCCTCGGTGATGCCCGATTGTTTCGCGGCCAGAATCCTCCCGCGAAAAAAAACGATCAGGTCGCCCATGACGTCCCGGTAAGTTGGATTTTTTTGCATGGTTCGGGGTTTCCCCTGCATGTGCATCAGGACAACGGGAACCTTTAAGCCGGCGATGGTTTTCCCCATTCGTGGATCCAGGATCAGTGCCCCGATATCGTTCACCATTTGAGCTCCCTCACCCACCGCGGCCTTCGCGACCTCCGCCTTATAAGTGTCCACGGACAAGGGGATCCGAAGGGCTTTGGAACAGGCCTTGAGGATCGGAAGAATCCGCCGTTTTTCCTCCCCGGCCGGGACTGCCTTGGCCCCGGGACGGGTGGATTCCCCGCCCACATCCACCCAATCAGCCCCCTCTTCTTGCATCCGGAGGGCCCTTTCCACGGCGATTCCGGGATCCAGGTAATTTCCCCCGTCCGAAAAGGAATCGGGGGTAATGTTCAAAATACCCATGACCTGGGTTTTGCGGGCCCAACGAAATTTTTTGCCACCCCGGCCTTTGAGTTCCCAGAAATTGTCCTGAACGAAACTAACTAGACCCTGGGTCATTTGACGTGACAATTCGGGAAAACTCCCCAGGACCTTGGGAAGAAGCAGGGCCTGTTTAAAGGACATTACCCAAAGGATGTTAAAGGTTTGATTTTTTTCAGGATGGATGTGGCGGGCGTGAGGAAACCCCAAAAGAATCTTTCCGAATTTTTGGGCGTCGCTTTTTTGGGAAAACTCGACGGAACAGCCCAGTTCGTGGGGAAAACTGGTTGGACGGGAAAAATCAAAGGGATCGGGATGAAGAATCCGGAAGGAAACCACCGGCAAAACCATTCTCTTAGACACAGATGAACACGGATGAACAGGGATATTTTTCAAAAATCCATCTGTTTTTATCTGTGTGCATCTGTGGCTCCAAAAGTTTGGATTTTTCTTTTGATTTTGGTTCGAAATTTAAACCCGGATTCTTTGTTGCTTATTTTCCAATCAATTGAAGGGCTTCATTTCGGGTGGCGACGCTTTTCTCAAAAACGCCCCTGACCGCCGAGGTTGTCATGCGGGACCCGGGCTTTTTTACCCCCCTCATGGTCATGCAAAGATGTTCCGCTTCCACAATAACAAGAACCCCGTGGGGTTTTAACACCTTCATCAAGGTATCCGCGACCAGGGTCGTGATGCGCTCCTGAAGCTGGGGACGCCGCGACACGG
>JAHFCG010000127.1 GCA_023249615.1 candidate division FCPU426 bacterium
TAGGATTTTTATTGGTGACCGTCCCTGTAAAACCATTCATTTCTACCATTGCCTTCTCGATTACCAACCCTCCATTTCCATCGCTCGAAATGCTGGTCACAAAAGGACCGGCGGTAGTACAACCCGAAAAACCGATACAACCCGCCAACAAAACTAAAACAAAAAATAATTTCATTAAACTTCTCCTTGAAAATATTTAACCCAACATAAAATAGCCAAATTTTCTTTGCTAAATCTTTCAGCATTTAAAAAAGCCCCGTCCCCTTTACGGGAACGGGGCTCGGCCTAACTTTAGGCCGCTCCCTTGGTCAAAGGGAACGGAAATCTCAAACCTTGATCAGGTGAACAGTCGATCAGTGGACCCGAGATTTCGCATTGCGAAATCTCAAGAGCAACCGCTAGTCGAACCGCAGTTCAGGCATTTGTAGCAAGCCGCGTTTCGAACCATGATCGTTCCGCATTCAGGGCAGGGTGGGGCATCGGACTGGGTTACGAAAATGCCCTTTTCCTTTTTTTCAGCCGAATCCAGAATAACTTCCGTCATCTTCACCGGCGCCGGCTTGGTAGCCGTGGCCGTTGAGGCGGTTTCAGTCTTGGCCGGAGAGGCGCTATTAAGCGTAGCGTCTTTCTCAGCGGCTTCCGACAATTCCGCCGCTCCACGCTCCCCTGCCGGCAGGAACTTCAGGGCCAGCCAGCGGAAGATGTAGTCCGTTATAGACTTTGCGATGCGAATTTCCGGGTTGTTGGTGAAGCCGGACGGCTCGTAGCGGCTGTGGCTGAACTTGTTCACCAAAACTTTCAAAGGCACCCCGTATTGGAGGGCCAGCGAAATCGCCGTGGCGAAGCTGTCCATCAAACCGGAAACCGTTGAGCCTTCTTTTGACATCACGATAAAGAGCTCGCCCGCTGTTCCATCCTCGAACTTGCCCACGGTGATATAACCCTCGTGGCCCGCGATGGAAAACTTGTGGGTGATGGCTTCCCTTTCACTGGGTAACCGGCGGCGCGAGGGCTTGGCGACAGCCTTGCCGTCCGCGGCCAAATTGGTGGAGAGGGGTTGCGACCTCTTACAGCCGTCGCGGTAGATGGCGACAGCCTTCAAGCCCATTTTCCAGGACTCTATATAGGCCTGCATGATGTCCTCGACCGAGGCCTCGTTGGGGAGGTTGACGGTCTTGGAAATCGCGCCCGACAGGAAGGGCTGAACAGCGCCCATCATGCGGATGTGGCCCATGTAATGAATGGACCTGCTTCCGTTCATGGGTTTAAAGGCGCAATCGAACACCGGCAAATGCTCGGTCTTCAAATGCGGGGCTCCCTCGATGGTGTCGTGAGCCTCGATATAAGCCAGGATGTCCTTCACCTGGGTGTCGGTGTATTTCAAGTTGGTAAGGGCTTCGGGAACCGTCTGGTTGACGATCTTGATGACTCCCCCGCCGACCAGCTTCTTGTACTTAACCAAAGCGATATCCGGCTCAACACCGGTCGTGTCGCAATCCATCATGAAACCGATGGTTCCGGTAGGCGCCAGAACAGAAACCTGTCCGTTGCGAAGGCCCCATTCTTTCACGTGGGTTTGGACTTCTTTCCAGATCGATTGGGCGGCGATATACATCTCGTCCGGCAGTCCCTCGCGCTTCAACTTGGCGGCCTCCGACTGGTGCATCTTCATGACCTTCTGGCAGGGCTCTTCGTTGCGGGCATAACCGGCAAAAGTGCCGACTTCCTTGGCGATCTTGGAGGACATCAAATTGGCCTCACCCTGCATGATGGCGGTAATGGCGGCGGCGTAATTACGGCCCCCGTCCCCGTCATAAGGCAAACCGCGGGACATCAGAAGCGCCCCGAGGTTGGCGTAGCCCAATCCCAGGGGACGATAGTCCCAGGAATTGCGGGTAATCGAGGCGGTGGGATAGTTCGAATTATCCACCGTGATTTCCTGCGCCAGGATGGTGATATCGACCGCGTGCTTGAAGGCTTCGAGGTCAAACCCTTCCTTGTCGCGGAACTTCATTAAGTTGAGGGACGCCAGGTTACAGGCCGAATCATCGAGATACATGTACTCGGAGCAGGGATTGCTCGAGTTGATGCGGGCCGTGTTGGAGCTGGTGTGCCAGCGGTTGATCTGCGTGTCGTACTGCATGCCGGGGTCGCCGCAAATCCAGGTGGATTCGGCGATCATGCGCAGCATGTCCTTGGCCTTGTAGGTTTCCATGGCCTTGCCGTCCTTGCGGGCCTTGGTGGTCCAGGTGCCGTCGTGCTCGGCGGCGTTCATGAAATCATCCGTCACGCGGATGGAGTGGTTGGCGTTCTGGAACTGGACGGAATCATAGGCCCCGCCCTGGACGTTGAACCCGCCCTCGTAGCCAGCGTCAATGAGTGCCCAGGCTTTTTTCTCCTCGTCGGATTTGCACTTGATGAAGTCCACGATATCCGGATGGTCGGCGTCGAGAATGACCATCTTGGCCGCGCGGCGGGTGCGTCCGCCGGACTTGATGACGCCCGCGAAGGAGTCATAACCCTTCATGAAGGAGACAGGACCGGAGGCGGTTCCGCCGCCGGACAATTTCTCACGGCTGGAGCGAAGGGCGGAAAAGTTCGTTCCCGTTCCCGATCCGAATTTAAAGAGCATGCCCTCGGTCTTCGCTAGGTCCAGGATGGATTCCATGCTGTCGGAGACGGAGTTGATGAAGCAAGCCGAGCACTGGGGGCGGGCTTCGATGCCCACGTTGAACCAGACCGGCGAGTTGAAGGCCATCTTTTGGTGGACGAGAAGATGCAAAAGTTCGTTGTGGAAAATTTCGGCGTCTTCGTCCGTGGCGAAGTAGCCCATGTCATTGCCCCACTCATAAATGGTGTCGGCAACCCGGCGGATGAGTTGCTTGACCGAGCGCTCGCGCTGTTCGGTGCCCATTACGCCGTGGAAATATTTCGAGACCACGATGTTGGTGGCGGTTTGCGACCAGCTCTTCGGAACCTCGACGTCTTTTTGCTCGAAGATCACCTTGCCCTTTTCATCCGTGATACCGGCGGAGCGGAGTTCCCACTCGACCTCATCGAAAGGGTGGACACCCTTTTTGGAAAAGTAACGTTTGATTTTCAGGCCGCCCTCACGAGTAAAAGTGTCGGGCCTCACGAATGTGGATTGTTTAGAAGCGTTGGTCTGGGTAGGCTTAGCTGACATGCATCCTCCTTTTAATTAATAAAAACTTTACTGCTTGTTTAAAGTCAGAAAGTTCCTCCCGAGATCGTTGGATTATCTCAGTGGAATTTCCATTGGTTGTAGTTGATGTCGTTCAGAAAGTAGCGGAATGAGCAGGACAGTAGTTGACGCGAAGCTATCGGATTCCCAGGCTTTGATTCCCCCTTTTGTGGTGTTTAAACTAACCCTTCGAAAGCTTGTTGAAGGGTTTCCCCATTCACACCAAAAAGGCCGACCAAATAGGTTAAACCACGCAAATCGTTATAAAACACCATATTTGGTTAGCTCTGAGTTTATATACCCCCAGATATAGTCCTGTCAAAGGAATTATTACTAATTATTCCAGTAAAACCAAAGGGCTTTGCGGCAAAGAGCAGGCCAGGAAAAAGGCTATTTCACCACGGGTCCCTTCGGGACCACAGGCGCTTCGCGCTCACAGAGTACGGAAAATGTTTGCCACCGACGTGCCCCGCACGCACCGATAGTGTTTGATGAGGATTCGGTCATCGTGAAAGGCCCTGCGGGCCTTCGCCGAAGGCGCCGGGACAGGGTACCCGGAGCGGAGAAAATTAATTTTCTCCGGCTTCCGGGGCCCCCAGTCCCGTCACACGATGACGGTTCTTGACTTACTTGGTGAACTTTGTGCGTTGCCGAAGGCAACCCGTGGTGAAATTACTTTTTTTTCGTCTTACGCTTTAACCGTGCCCTCTGTCCCACATGTCCTTTTTAAAATTTATTGGGAAATGTGGGACTATACCACCCTCCCAATATTTTTGTGGAGGGGTGGCATGTGGTCGCCGAAGGCGGCCTGTGGTGAAAAGGTTTAGCTTATCCCCTTAGCTTTTAACTCCGCCGTCAACTTCTCGAAACCCTTTTTCCCCAAAAGCGCGAACATGTTCTTCTTATAAGCCTCCACTCCCGGCTGGTCGAAAGGATTGATTCCCAATAGCGTTCCGGAAATTCCGCAGGCCATCTCGAAGAAATAATAAAGATAGCCGAGGTTATATTCCGAGATCTCATCAAGCGTCAGGCGGATAACGGGAAGCCCTCCGTCGCGGTGAGCCGCCGCCGTTCCCTTCATCGCTTGTTCGTTCACCCAGGAAAGTTTTTTTCCGGAGAGGAAATTTAACCCCTCACGGTCATCCTTGTCCCTCGGAACCACGATATCCCGATCTTCCTTTTTCACCCAGAGGATGGTTTCCATCAGGTTGCGCTTTCCCTCCTGCAGGTACTGACCCATGCTATGGAGGTCCGTGGTCAGGTCCACGCTGGCCGGAAACAACCCCTTGCCTTCCTTGCCCTCCGACTCGCCGTACAACTGCTTCCACCACTCGCTGACGTAATGAAGCTCCGGTTTGAAGTTGGCCAGCACTTCCGTGGTCTTTCCTTTTTGATTAAGGAGGAACCTGGCCGCGGCGTAACGGGCCGAAAGATTTTCGGTAAGATTGGACGACTGCGTATCCTTGGCGGCGGCCTGGGCGCCCTTCAAAAGTTTCGAGATGTCGTAGCCCGCGATGGCGATGGGGAGAAGCCCGACCGGCGTCAGGACCGAGTAGCGTCCGCCCACGTCATCGGGAATGACAAAAGTTTTGTAACCCTCGGCGTCCGCCATTCCCTTCAATGCGCCCTTGGATTCATCCGTCACGGCGACAATGCGTCCCCGCGCTTTTTTCTTGCCCACGGCTTTTTCCACCCAGGTCTTCAACACGCGGAAAGCAACGGCTGGTTCGGTGGTGGTTCCCGATTTGGAAATGACCACGATGCCGGTTTTCTTCGGATTCAATTGTTTCAGAAGATTCTGGAAATAAGTCGGGGACAGGTGATGCCCGGCGTAGTGGATCTTGTCCGACCCGCCCAAAGCCTCGATCGTGGCCTTGATACCGAGGTAGGACCCGCCGATGCCCACCGATACCACCGACTCGCAGGAGGAAAATGGCTTCGCGGCCTTCTTGATGGCGCCCACTTGTTTTTCGGCGTCAAGGGGAAGGTTGATCCAGCCCAGATAATCGGAACCCCGGCCCGTTTTATTGAGGAGGGATTTCAAGGCGTCCCCCACTTGCGGGGCCAGTGAGGCGATGTCGGCCTCGGAAACCAGGTCGGAAATGTAGGCCAGGTCCAGCGATAAAGGTGACGGCATAAGAAACCCCTTTTCACCACAGAGTTAACAGAGTTACACAGAGTAAACCAAAGGAAAGGAACAATTAAACCCCATGTTTTGCCACAGATGCATGGGATGCACGCAGATTAACACCGATAAGTCTTGAAAGAAAGTTCAGTCATCGTGGGGCAAGAGCATGGTCAACGGACGCGGAAAAAATGATTCACTTTTTCCGGCGACCGTATGCCATGCCCTAGCGCCTTCGGCGAAGGCCTGTGGCCTTCCACGATGACAGTTTATTTAAACCGTGAGCATTTGGGAAAATGGGTGTCGTTTGTTGACTATTCAATACTTTTCCATCCCATGAATCCCATGCATCTGTGGCTAAAAATGGATTTTGGGTGTTTTCGCCTTACTCCGGGTTAATCCTTGGCCGGTGCTCAGCGGACGACGGAGAGCGTGCGACGGACGACGGGTGTTACTTGATCTTGAACTTCTCCACCATCCCCCTCAGCTCCTCCGCCATGGCCGCCAGTTCCTTGCAGGTGGCGTTCACCTGCTCCATGCTGGCCGACTGCTCCTGGGTGGAGGCCGAAACCTCCTGGGTGGAAGCCGCTGATTGCTCGGAAACCGCGTTGATATCCTGGATACTGTGGACGATCTTGGTATAACGCTGGGATTGGGCCCCGATCATTTCCGTAATGGCTTTGCTGTGCCCCACCACGTTCTCGATGACAAGGATGATCTCATCCATGGAGCTTTCCATCTGCCGGATGCTGTCTTTCCCGCCCTGGGCTTCCTTGGCTCCCTTGTCCATGGATTCCACGACTGCCTGGGTTTCGTCCTGAATTTCCTGGACCAGGGTGGTGATTTCCTGGGTGGCCTTGCTGGCGCCTTCGGCCAATGTTTTGATTTCCTCCGCCACCACCGCGAAACCGCGTCCTGATTCCCCCGCGCGCGCCGCCTCAATGGCGGCGTTCAGGGATAACAGGTTGGTTTGTTCCGCTATACCGGTGATGATTTCAACGGCCCTTCCCACCTGCTGGCTCTTGTTTCCCAAGTGGGCGACCATTCCTGAATTTTTCAGGATGATTTCGTTGAGTTCCACCATTCTTCCGATGGTCCCATGGGCCAGTTTGCCGCCGACCTTCGCGGTCTGGGTGGCCCGATCCACGGCCTTGGAGGTTTCCTGGGCCTTTTTTTCCATTTCCTTCATGGTGTCCTGCATTTCCTGCATCATGTGGTTCACTTCGGCGATCTTGACGGCCTGTTCCTCCGCGCCCTTGGCGATTTGCTGGACCGTGGTGGTCACATCCTCGCTCATGGCGGAAACCTCGGCCGTCGAATGGGTCATGGTCTGGACCTGCTCGGACAGGTGCTGGGAATGTTCCGTGACGCGAAGCACCATGGCGCGGATCCGGCCGATGAAGGAATTGAACCAATGGGCCATCTGGCCGATTTCATCCCGTGACGTGAACTGAATTTGAAAGGTCAAATCCGCCTCGCCCTTGGAAAGGGCTTCCATTTCCGTTTTCATGATATTGATCGGCCTTACCACGAAGGAGAGAAGAACCAGAGTAATAATGACGGTCATGGCCAGGCCGATGAGAATGGAATAAATAAAGGTCAACCCGGCGGTTTTGATGATGAAGGCCTTGACGGCCGCGTCCACAGCCACGGTGGGTGTTTCAAGGTCCAGTCCGGCGAAAACCTCCCCCTTTTCATTATGGAGGGGAATGATGTAGCGCAAAATATCGCCTTCCGCCCTCTTGAAGATTCGGGCGGGCGGATTCTTTTCCTCCGAAACATTTTGGAGTTCGGCGGTCAAATCCTCCGTTTGGCTTTGATACCCTTCCTTGACAATTTTTTGAATGAGAATTTTTCCCTTCAGGTCAAAAAGCGTGAAGGAATAGGCGCTGTAGCCTCCCGCCAGCTCGGAAAGAATTTGGGAAAGTTCCTCAAACCGGGAGTGGAAGACGGAACGGGAAATGGTGGTTTCCAGCAGCCCCGCGGAAAACTGGAGGGACTCGAGCCTTTTTTCCAGCATGGACCGCTTCTGGTTGGACACGGTAAAACCAAAGCTGATCAGCTCGATCAACATGATGGAAATGATCACGACCAGGGCAATGCGGAAACCTAATTTGTTTTTGAAGCCCATTTAAAACCTCTAAGGACAGTTAACCGACCACTGACGACAGCCGTCAGGCAAAACCCAAAACCAGACTATTGTAGCCGGAGGCACCCGGGCGTTGTAGGGGCGCCCCCTTGCGGGCGCCCAGCTAGGGCAGGCCCGGGGGCCTGCCCCTACGATTGACAAACCTACTTGTTCGGCTTCTTGGGAGTTTCATCATCCTCAAGGAACGAGGACATCATCTGCAAACTCTGGGTAACGGAAGGAAGCGCCTCGATCAATTGCCGGACCTGTTCGCCGGTGTTCGAGTGGCCGAAGCTGAAACGCAAACCCTGCTTGGCCTCCTTGGGGGTCCTCCCCATGGCGATAAGAACATGCGAGGGAGGCGCGGACCCGGCCGCGCAGGCCGCGCCCGAGGAAACCGCGAACCCCTTGGCGTCGAGGCTATGGACCAGGTTTTCCCCCTCAATGCCCGGAAGGGTGATGTT